>JANXCP010000130.1 GCA_025060245.1 Thermoanaerobaculum sp.
CCATCGTCACCAGCTCGGCCCAATTGCTGGGAGCCTCTTTGGCCAACCGCAGCAGGAGTTCCGCCGAGAGCACACGGAAAGGCGGCACATCCAAGCGTTGGGCCACCTCCTCTCGCCACCGCCAGAGGGATGCGAGGCGCCCCAGGGACTCCCCCTTCAGTTCCCGGGCTCCCTTGATCCGGCGGAAAGCCAGCGGGTCAGGTTCGGGCGCTTGGTACCTGACGCTTTCTAAGGCTTTGCACTCCTCCAGCCACCAATCCACTCGGCCCACCTCGTGCAGGCGCGCCATCAGCCTGCGGTGAAGCTGCTCCAGGTGTCGGGTGTCGTTGGTAGCGTACTCCACCATCGCCAGGGGAAGAGGGCGAAGGGCCCAGTCGGCCCGCTGGTGGGTCTTGTCCAAATTCACCCCCAGCTCGCGCGCTAATAGGGCGGCCAGAGAGGTCTGTTTCTCGCCTAAGACTTGCGCAGCCGCTTGGGTATCGGCAATGTGGCGTACTGAAAAGCCAAAGTCCTTTTGCAACATGCGCAAGTCATAGTCCGCACCGTGAAAGATCTTGAGCACCTGCGGGTTTTGTAAAAGGCGACGCAAAGGGGCCAAATCCTCGCTGGCCAAACAAAGGGTGTCCAGGAGGGCGTGGCGGCCATCAAAGGAAAGCTGGATGAGACACACTTTGGGGAAATAGGAATGGAAGGAGTCCGCTTCCGTATCCACGGCCACCACCCCTGCTTTTTCTGCTTCATTACAAAGCTCCGGCACAACCGCGGGACGATCCACCCAGACAACGTCAGTACCCTCTCCCATCTGGGAGATGGTAACACCCGATCCTTTTGGCCCTTTGACGCTGCAGCCGCTAGTGACGGGCTGCGGCAGCGGCCAGGAGCGCCTCCAGCAGGCGTTTGGCCAACCACTGCGGCTCTGCCTCGCCGATGGAGGGAATCCCCAAAACAGCTTCCGGGTACTCTTCCCAGGGCCTAAAGGTGGCCCCCAGGTCCACCCCCACGATCAGCGGTCGCCAGCCAAAACCAGCCCCTTCCGCCACTTGGCGAAGCTTGGCCAGTTGATGCTCCTCCTCGGCGTTGGCTGAGCCCCGCAGCAAGACCACCGCATCGCAACGCCCCAAAATGCCGGCCAACGCTGCCGGTGAGAGAACATCCGGTTGCAGGGCCAAAAGGTGTAGCCGCGCGTTGGGCCCTACCGCCACCGAACGAGCCAGGAGCGCCACCGGCGCCTCGCTGTTGCGGAAGATGAGCTCCTCCGGCTCCCCGCCTAAACGGCTCACCAGCCTGGCCGCTTCGTCGGAGCGGCAGGCGACCACCACAATCCATAAACCGCGGACCAGCCCACCCCCATCTCCACCGCGAAAGCGGCGCAGCACCTCCTCCACCATTTGGCTTGCCCAGAGGTCGCCGGTGACACCCTCCCGCCGGGGGCCAGGAGCCAGTTCCAGCCGGGGATAGATCACCAGCGCCTTGGCTGCCACCAGATCCAACACTGCTTCCAAGAGCACGTCGTCGTCCACCAGCAGGCGAGCCATGAGCTGGGGCAGCAACAGCGGCTTAGCTACCAACTCGTAAATCTCTCGGCCTAACGCCGTGACGGGTGGATCCGCTCCCCGTCTTCGCCGTACAACGCCGTGGGCGGGAGGGGCCGGGAGGCGCCCCAAAAGCCCTGGCAGTCGGGTGGCGCGGCTTTTGGCCCGGTTTTGCAGAGCTTCAATGCTAGGAAGCTGCAACCGATAGGTGGTCTCACCACCCCCCGCGTACTCCGCCAACTCAAAAAAGCCCTGCTGCCATGACAGGGCATCCAGAAGGCGCAGGCGGGCTTGAAAATCCAGGAAACGCTGGACCATGTCATGGGTGAGCGGGGTGCGTTCGGTGAGCAGGCGCTCCAGGGAGATGGAGGAGGTGCGCCGTTCCTCCAGGAGGCGGGCTAACTGCACCTGATCTAGAAGCCCCGCCGCCACCAGCATTTCCCCCACCGAGCGGCCATCGCCGGGAGAAAAAACCATGGTGGGCTCCCCCCGGCGAAACACCAACACCACCACCTGACCCGAGTCCTGCTGGCGCATGGACAGGCGCAGATCCCGTTTGGCGGCCCGGGCCGCCTGCAACAGCACCCCAGGTCCGAGCACCGCCAAGGAACCTGTGACCTTGCGCGGCACCTCCCCCAGGGCACCTCTGGCGATCCCGAAACCCCGCTCTTCAGCCATGTCAAGCTATCCTCCCACACAACCTAGCCGGGCGCAACTCTTCCTCCCCCTACACCGTGGCAAACTACCTTCATGCCGTGGACCCCTTTGGGCCGTACCAACCCGCGGGTCGGCCAACTCCGAGCGGTGGTGCAAGGAAAGGAGCCAGGCTTGGCTGTGGTGGATGGGATCAAGCTCATCCGCGACCTTTGGCAGCGGGGCATTGGGCCGGTGGCGTTGTTCGCCCACGAGGAGGCGACAGCGGACCTGGCGCGAGACCCGCAACTCCAACGTGGTCTGAACCAGGTTCCAGGGTTTCTTCTTTCGGCCCAACTGCTGCAAAGCCTCGCACCTACCCAACACAGCCAGGGCATCCTTGCCATCTACGCCATTCCCCGGTGGGGCCCGCCCAAGGGGCCCGTCGTGCTGTACCTGGACCGCCTCCAAGACCCCGCCAACGTGGGCGCTTTGGTGCGCGTGGCCGCGGCCTTAGGAGCAGGGTGCGTGGTCTGTTCGCCCGGCTGTGCGAACCCGTTCTCACCGAAGGCCATTCGCGCCTCGGCAGGAGCAAGCCTGTTCTTTCCTGTACTAACCCACTACAGTTTGCTAGACCTGCGCCGTGATCTGGGCCCCGGGTTCCGCCTTTGCGCCGCGGCAACCAGTGGGGGGACACCGCTACCCCAATGGCGGGGGCCGTTGCCCTCAGTGTTGGTTCTGGGTAACGAAGGGCAAGGTCTTGACCCGGCCTTGGAGGCCCTGGTGGATGAGCGCGTGACCATCCCCCTCTGTAACCGGGTGGAATCCCTTAACGTGTCCGTGGCGGGTGGGATTCTTCTCGCGTGGCTCTTGCAGGCTTGCCAGGGGACCTATACTGGGTGAAGAAGGAGGGTGCCATGATCCGCCACCGTGACATTGAGCAGCTGCAGAGGCTTTCTCAAGCCCCAGGAAACACGCTCACGGTTTACTTGGACGTGGACCAAGCGAAACCAGCCAATCGCAAACGGGGTTTTGAGACCCAGTTGAAGGACCTGCTCAAACAGCTGATCGCCCAGCACCCCGGTGATGAAGAGTTGATGGCCACGGCCCAGGAGGTGGAGGACATCGTAAAGCGGGTGGAGCCGAACGGCAAAACCCTCGTCCTTTTCCGGCACCGCCGCCTCGGCTTCACCTTCCGCAACGTGCTCAAGCTCTCCTTGCCCCCGGCGGCTTTTTGGGGTCGCGGGGCCGTGTTGCGTCCGCTGGTGGAGGTTCTGGATGAGCACGAGCGTTACGCCGTCGTGCTCGTGGATTCTCAACGCGCCCGCCTGTGCACCGTGTGGTTGGGGGAAATTGAGGAACACAAGGACATGATTGCCTTCGTGCCGCCCCGACCGGACTCCCCCTCTTCGGACAAACTGCGATCCCAGTCGCGCATGGAACGGCACCATGACGAGAGCGTTTCCGCCCATGTTAAGACCGTGGCGCGCGAGCTTTCCCGTTTGGTGGACGAGCTGGAGGTGGATCGCCTGGTGTTGGGCGGCAACGGAGAGCTCGCCAATGCCCTGGCGCGAGCCCTTCCCAAGCGCCTCCAGGGCCGGTTAGTGGAAATTTTGCCAATTCCCGTGAGCGCCTCCCACGAGGAAATTCTCCAACGCACCAAGGAGGTGCAAGAGCGATTGGAGCGGGTGGCCGAGCTGGAGGTGGTACGTGACCTGTTACGGGAAGTGCGCAAAGGAGGTCGCGCTGTGGCCGGTCTCCCCGCCACGTTGGACGCCGTGAACGCCAAACCGATCTGGAAATTGGTCTACGTGGGCGGTCTTTCTCTGGAGGGCCAAGAGTGCTCCCAATGCCACGGTTTGTTCACCATGGCGGAGGAACGCTGCCCCCAGTGTGGCAATACTTTGCACGCGGTGGACAAACTTTTGGACCGCCTCAGCCAAAAGGTCCTGGAGGGCGGGGGTACCGTGGAGGTGGTTCGCGGACCCGCCGCAGAAACCCTGCGGCAGGTGGGCGATATCGCGGCCATTCTCCGCGGCTAGGCGTATTTCGCAAACCCGCTCATTTTGTCATGGACGGCAGATCACTAGTCCAGTAAACTTTTCCCCGCGCCGGAGTGGCGGAATGGCAGACGCAGGGGACTTAAAATCCCCTGTCCCCACGGGACGTGCGGGTTCGAATCCCGCCTCCGGCACGTGTTGCCTCGCACCACTTGCGGCGCCAGAGCGAAGCCCTGTGCCGGAGACCGGCAACCACGGGTTTTGGGGAAACCGTTCAAGCTTTGGTAAAGCCCGGGGCCTTCCGGTGGCGAAGCAATTTCTTTCCGCCGGCCTTTGGAGCCATTTAGATTTCTCCCCGCCTCCTTCCCTCCTCGGGGTGCCGGCACCTACTTTTGCAAAATTCTGGAGATGCTAAGGTTTTCTGGAACCCATGCGCCTCATGCACAAAGATACTTATTCCAGCGGCGGCAAGGCGTAGAGCAGGTACTCCCCCTTGAACGGCACCACCACCAAACGCTCGTGCGCTGACAAGACCTCGGACGAGGGCCAAGGTTCGCCGTTTTTCGTAAAAGGCTGAAACCCCCAGGGGAGATCCGCCGACTCCGGTGCCAGCCACTCGGGGAGGATCAGCTGCTGCTTTTCGTCCTCTTCTCCCACCACCGCAAAGACAACCTCACCGGTCGGCTTACGGTCCAAAAGCTGCGCTTGCTTCGCGT
>JANXCP010000131.1 GCA_025060245.1 Thermoanaerobaculum sp.
TCCTCCCGGGTTGGCGCAACACCCAAGGGATTTGATCCCGGTCCAAGCCCAAGTCCCGGTGGGGAATACCCGCTGCCAGAGCTGGCAACCTCGTATCCATCCAATGGGGCACCCGTACGATCCACACCCGTTCAATGCTTCCCCCTTCCCGGAGGAACCGCCGCACCACTTCGCCCACCGCTTGGGTATCCCAGTGGTGGAGCCGACTGCTCTGGGCGAACTGGGACAACACGAGATGCCAGTTCTCGTAGGCAGCACCCCCACCAGCGACTAGCAAAGCACCGCTGACCACCCAGAAGGCCGGTTTGGCCAGGCTCGCCGCTTTTCGCCAGAGCACCAAGCCCGCCCAGGCAGCCAGTACGAGGGCGGGGATGGCTGCCGCCCCGGCACGGTTGGGCGCCGGGTTCTCGTGGGGAAAGGCCAGCGACAGCGTGGAGGGCAACTGCAACAGCGGGATGCTCAGCAAGAGGGCCAGTGCCCAGAAGTTCTGGCGCCGGAACAGGGAGGCTGCGGCCATAGCCACACCCAACAAAAAGAGCGCACCGCTCACCCGATCCAGAGCTGGCCGGTGGGGAATGGAAATGGCAAAGAGGTCGCCGTCGTCGTAGTTGAACATGGCCAGCGCCCGCCCCACGTTCGCGGAAAAGACGGCCCAGGGATTCCCCTCCACTGAACGCTCCAGTGAGGCAAAACGCGTGGCCGCGCGGTACCAAAACTCCTGCGGGCGGGACCAGGCTACGCTGGCTAGCGGCAGGAACACCAAGAAGGCCACCGCCGCCACCACCACGCTCCGCAGGATCACCGCCTTCCACGGAAGCTGGCGCCGATGACAAAGCCAAAAAAGCAACACCAGCACGGCCACCACCAAGGGCATGACGCGAAACGGGGTGTAGCCGTGGAGGCCCAGACCCAGCGCCAAGCCGGTAAGCACCCAATCTCTTTGCCTTCCCGTATGCAAGGCGCGAAAGAGCAAGTAAAGCACCGCCGCGGCAAACAGGGGGTAGAGGGGAAAGCGCAAGCCAATGCGGCTGATGACGTTAGGCCAGTACGCGAGGCCAAAGAACAGCATGGCCAAGAGGCCTAAGGGGTGACCGCCCAAGAACCGCCCAAGGAAGTACACGAAGACCACCGCTCCTAAACCCAGAAGGGCAGTGCCCAGCTTGAGGGAGAGAAAGCTCACGCCGGTCCCGAAGAGCTTCCCCACCAGCCAGGTCCAGTAAAACTGGAAGGCCTCCCGGCCGGTGTTGCGCGGGAAAAAGACGCGGAGCTGACCCTCGGTCACATCCCACACGTCCTCTAGCTTTTCCGCGTGATCACTGAAGGGATGAGCGGGAACGGTAGGCAAGTGGGCCAGGCGAAACACCGCCACGAGCAGGAACACCAGGAAAAACCCCAAGGCCTCCCGTCGCTGGACCGCCACCGGCTCACCCCGCTCCCGTCCCCAAAACCCCCAGCTGCCCAGGGCCACGGCGGCCAGCCAAAGCAAGGTGTTTTCCGCCGTGAACCTGTTGTCGCGGAATAAAGGCCAGGCCACCAGGGCCAGGGCCGCCGAGGCCCCCACCGCCGCCCAGCGCATCCGCAGGGGGGCCCAGGGACCTGGCTTTGCGGTGGGCCCCAGGTCCTCACCGGGCACTGCCAGAAGCCACAGGATGATCGCCACGGCCAACAGGGGAACTGCCCAAACCACGCTCCGCGTGGGGGGAGCCAACAACCACTGCCCAGCCAGGCCCAGGGCAAACGCCAAAAAAGGCAGGAACGCACGCAGGAGCGGTGGAATAACCCTGATCACGGAAGCCTCTCCTTGATGTAAAGCCATTGCAGCTCCCACAGGTGCACATGGGACGGTTCCCCTTCACCCGAGTTCGCCACTTCCACCGCTACCCGCTGCACTAAGAGGGGGGCAAAGGGCACCTCCACGGTGCGCGTATCCCGACTGGCGGAAAAGCTCGCCTGTGCCACTTGCCGCCACCCCCCGTTCGCGGAAAGCACCCGCACCGCCGTAGGAGCGGCACCGACGCGGAGGCGCACGCCGGCCAACCAACGGCCCTGGGCAAACTGCACCTCCACCCGTAGCGGGTTTGCCTCCAAGGTGCGGATGAGCGTGTTCGGGTTGCCATCAAAGGCGTTGGTTATGGGGCCCATATCCAACTGGGGGTGCACCACCAGCCAGCGCTCTTCCCCCACCACCACCTCCGCCTGCACCGGTCTTCTCCTGGCCTCGGCATCCGCGGCAAACAAGGCTTCGGCTTGCCCACTGTAGCCGACGCGGAAAAAGAAAAAAGCCGGCTTGCCGTTGGGGAAGAACAGCACGGTGCACAAGTGTGGCTTGGTGAACTTGCGGTCCTGACGCAGGCGTTCAAACTCCTCCGCGGGCAATCCAACCAGGGCGTGGCTCAACCAGTCTTGACGCCGAGAGGCCATCTCCTGGTAGGAGGTCCACCGCAGCCTTCCCATGTCCGGCAGGAAAAAGCTTGCCAACTCTTCGGTGCCGTTGGCCCAGTTGGGGGAAAGGGCCACCGCCAGCCCGGGGTTGCGCTCCAGCTGAAACCTCACTTCGGAAAACACCTCCTGTGCCCCCCACTGCAACCCGTAAAAGCCGTAATCTTGCTCCAGGGGTGGACCTTCAACCATGCCGCGCACCGCCATTCTGCCGGCGAGAGCCACCACGCCAAAAGCCAGCAGGGTGGTCAGCGCCCTTTTGACCCAACTGCTGCGCACCCCCAGCAAAGCCGAGCCTCCCACCGCTGCCAAGACGGCCAATAGGGGGACCAGGAACAGCTGCCGTGTCACGCCCGGGCTGAGGAGCAGCGCTGCCGCAGGGGCACAGAGCAGGGACAAGAGGAGGAAGCGGTAACCGGCCATCTGAGGACCTCGCCAAGCTCGCCACAGGGCCACCACCCCACCCAGCAGCACCAGGGGCACCAAAGACCCCTGGAGCTGCCCGTATCCAGGCACCGCGTGCCGGGCCAAGTGGTGGGAGGGATCCAGCCAAAATCGGGGGGACCAGGCGGCCAGGTAGCTCGCCAAGGCCTGGGACAGTGCAACACCCAAAGGCTGCTCCTGGGCCCAAAAGGAACCCAAAACTGCCAGTTGTCGCCCCTGCTCCTGGGGAAAAGTGGATACAAAACGCAGGTAAGGGAGCAAGCTGACAAGGAGCAGGAAACCTACGGCCATGGCGTTGGCGCGGGTTTTGGTGGGAGAGGCAAGCCAAGCCAGAGCCAGCGCCACCGCGGTCAGCGGTACCACCAGCCGAGCCGGGGCATAGGCGTAAAAGCTCAAGGCGGCAGCCAGGAGGGCCGGCGCTAGGGCCCTCGCGGCACCGGCCAAAAAGACCAAGCCAAAAGCTAGGAAAAACATGAAAAAGGCCACCGCCATGGGGGCCTCAAAACCTGTGCGGGCATGGAGGAACCACGTCGGTGTGGCCACAAGGCAGAGCGGTACAAGCCACCCCGCAGGTAAAGACAGAGCACGTCCCACCGCCCAGGCCAGGGCGGCGGCCGCCAAGGCCGTCAGGACGGCCGTGAGGGCTCGCACTGCCACCACAGATTTGCCCCACGCCCAGACCATCGGAACCGCCAGGTACACCGAGGTCCCCAGGTTGTACTTCCCGCCGTTGGGGAAAAAGGTGGGCAACAGCGCACCGTCGGCCCCCCGGCCGTGGTGGCGCAGTAGGTACTCGGCCCAATTGGCGGACACCGCCTCGTCGCAAAAAAAGTAGCTGGGAAAGTGGGGCAAACACCACAGGACACCCGCCAAGTAAACCAGCATGGCCAACCAGAGCCCCACCCCGCGACCCACCGCACTGGTCCAGGAAAACCGCGGCACGAAAAAAGCTTACAACGACCTCCTGGGCTCTCGCCTACCTGTTCCCAGGAGTCACACTTATGCTCATTCTTGCCCAGTTCCAAGAAAGAGCCTCACCTTGTAGGGGCTAAGTGCAAAACTTATCGCCCTTTCGCTATTTGGCACGGGCATTGCTAAAATCACTAGTAAGGAGGCTGGCGCGGGCTCATGCTTGGGCAACGGAGCACCCAAACCCACCGGCAAAAGGGGATGACGCTCATTGAGGTCTTGGTGGCTCTGGCCATCTTGCTCTTCGTGGCGCTGGCCATCGTCGAGCTTTTTACCATGAGCTACCTGGCCAACATGGGCTCATTGGCGCGCACAGATTTGCAGTACCGGGCGGAGCGATTGGCCGAGAGCATCCGGTACATGTACGCCATTTACCGCCAGCGCAACGTGGACCAACCCATCCCCGCCTGCGGCATTAACTTTGCCGCCATCACCCCGGGAGAGGTGGCCATTCCCAACGATCCCAACCACCCCTGTTGGGGGTACCCCCTCTTTCGCGTGGTGGACGCTGACCTGGTCAACGCCCGGTACGAGCTGCGCTACGAGATCACCGACGAGGGCCAGCTGTGGTTGGTGACCGTGCGCGCCTACCCTAGGGAGACGGGACTCCGGTACCTGGGCATGGCCATTGCGGCGAAAGGAGTGAGGTATGTGGCCCAGCTACCCAAGTAACCAGAAAGGACGTGGGGCCCAACGGGGCTTCACGGTGCCGGAAGCCCTGATCACGTTGGTGATCTTGGTGATCATCCTCGCCGCCAGTGCGCAGCTGCTGTTCCGTACCCGCGAGTCGGCGGAACGCCAGCGCTCCCAGGTGGAGGCCCGCCAAACCGCCCGCGCCGCGGTAGAGTATGTGCACTTTCTGTTGCGCGGGGCGACCGACATGAACGGCAAGTCGGAGTCTTACCCCAACCCGGCCCTCTTGCTGGTGTGGTTGGAGCCGAAACCCGGTGGCGGTGGTGGGGGTGGTGGAGGTGGTGGAGGTGGGGGAGGTGGGGGAGGTGGGGGAGGTGGTGGAGG
>JANXCP010000132.1 GCA_025060245.1 Thermoanaerobaculum sp.
GTGCCACACCGAGGCGGAAAAATGGCGCGGAAAAAAAAAGCCTTGCTGCCGAACGGGTTTCCTTTGCCCAGCGAGAGCTGGAGCGGCACCAGCGCCTGGCCCGTCAGCTGGCCGAACAAGGCCAGCGACTGCGGAGGGAGCTGGAACAGGTGGCCCAAAGGCAGCTAGAGGTAACCCAGGCCCTAGCGGACACGCGCACTCAGTTGGCACAAGCCCTCCGGCAGGCGGAACGATGCCACAAGCGGGCAGTCCAAGCGGAAAGCCAAGCGTCAGCCCTCAAGACACAGGTGGACCAGCAGCAGCGGGAAACCGGTTTGCTCCGCCAACAGGAACAGGAATCCCAGCGCCGCCTCCACCAGTTGGAGGTGCAACGGGCTGCGGCTGCCGCGCAGCTGGCCCATGCCCAGCAATCCCTGGGGGGATTGCCACCTGCCCAGCTTCCCGAACCGGCTTCGGCGCCGCAGCTGCGGGAACGGCAGCGGCTCCTGCAGGACCAACTGGCGCAAATGGGGCCCGTGAACGAGCTGGCGGTGGTGCAGGAACAGGAGCTGGGCCAGCGGCTCAAGTTCCTTTCCGAGCAAAAGAAGGACCTGGAACGGTCGCTGGCCAGCTTGCAGGAGACCATCCGCCAACTGGACGAGACCTCCAAAGAGCGCTTCTTGCACACCTTGCGCGAGGCCAATCGCAACTTCGGCGAGGTGTTCCGCGAGCTCTTCGGCGGCGGTGAAGCCTACGTGGCCCTCAGTGACCCCGAAAACCCCCTGGAGTCGGGGGTGGACGTGAAGGTGCGACCCCCTGGCAAGCACACCCAGTCGGTGTTGCTCCTCTCCGGCGGGGAAAAGGCCTTAGCCGCTGTGGCACTGCTGCTCGCCCTCTTCCGCATTCGCCCTGCACCCTTTTGCGTATTGGACGAGGTGGATGCGCCCTTGGATGACCTCAACGTGGAACGCCTCTGCCACCACCTCAAGGCACAGGCCGAACAGACGCAGTTCCTCATCATCACCCATAACCGCCGCACCATGGCCCACGCCGATGTGCTGTACGGTGTGACGATGGAGGAGCCAGGGGTTTCCCGGGTGGTTTCGGTGCGGCTGGAGGAACCATGAACCGAGGAGAAACCTGGCGACAGAAAGCCATAGCGCTGGCCGGCCTGCTCCTGGTGCTGGTGGTGCCGCTGCTCGTTGACCTGGCAATGCCCAGCCCCTTTCGTGCTCCCAAGAGCTTGGCGGCGCATTTCCTCTGGGCCACCCTGGCCGGGCTCTTCCTGCTCCGCCCCCACTGGGATGGTTGGTTTGCCCCGGCTGCGGCGATCATGTTGGCGGGGCTGGCTTCCGCCCTAGGGGGCGGGGTGCAGGTGCTGTGGGCCCTCCTTCCTCCGGCCCTTGCCTTTTTGGGTTTGGGCGCGTTGCGGCAGCTCCAGCCGCGATGGCGCGCCTTGCTGGCCCGGGGGGTGGTGTGGAGCGGGGTGGTGCAGGCGCTGGTGGCCTTGACCTTTTACGACCCCAAAGGACGGCCCGCCTCCTTTGCCCTCCTGGAACAGGGTGAGGGACGCTACCAATGGCTGGGCACCATGGGGAACCCAGCGGATGTGGCGTCGTTCTTAGTACTGCCCACCGTCCTCAGTTGGGACGGCTTTCTCAGGCGACGGCGTTTTTGGTGGCTCCTGGCAGCGCTGGTGCAGAGTGGGGTCCTCCTTGCCACCCAAACCCTTTCTGCCTTGGTGGCCCTGCTGGCCGGCGGAGGGCTCATGTTCTTCCTGTACCTCCCTCGCCACCGCCGGCTGAAGGCTGCCGGCGCCCTCGTGGTGGCTGTGGTGCTGGTCCTTTTGGGGGTGCCACCCCTGCGCCAACGGCTGGAGCTGGCGTGGGAACAGGTGCAAAGCTGGGGATGGATGTGGGTTGCTAGCGCTCGCGGTGCGGCATGGACCGCAGCCCTGCGCATGGTGGCCAGCCACCCCCTGGTGGGGGTCGGCTTTCAGCAGTTTGAGGCCCACTCCTTTTCGTTCCTCACCGCCGAGGAACTGGCCGACCGCGGATTGGTCTTAGGCATGGAAACAGGTTTTGGTGAGGCCCACAATGAGCTGTTGCAGTTTGTGGCGGAAACCGGCCTTCTGGGCTTGGCTTTCATCGCCTTCGGGGTTTTCCTAGCCCTGCGGTCCGTTGGGCGGGCAGAAGACGTGGCCCATCGCCGAATGGAAAAAGCCGGATCCCAGTCGGCCCCCCCTCTGGTGGCCCATTGGGCTCCCCTGCTTACCGCCGCTGGCACCTTGGCCATGTTGCAGTTCCCGTTGCAGCTGGCAGCGATCGCCGGCCAGTGGCTGGTGGTGGCGGCCTTGCTGCTGCCGCCGCTGGCGGCCACCCCTCCCATTAGGGGCGTGAGGATCGGTGTGGCGGTGGCCTTGGTGGTAGGAGCTGGCTGGGGAAGTTACGGGCAGTGGCGGGCCTATCGCGCGGTGCAGTCCGCCGAAGTGCTGGTGACATGGTTGCGGGAAAAACCCCGGGACCGGCAAGCCCAGGAGTTGGCCTCCGCTGCCTACCAGGGCTTGCGCCGCAAACTGGCCTACCTGCCATGGGATTACCGCGCCGAAACGACCGCCGGTAACCTGGCGCGGGAAGCGGGTAACTGGGTGGAGGCTCTGGGGCATTTCCGCCGGGCTCTGGCCTTGGCGGAGCGGCCGGAAACCCGATTCAACGTGGGAGTTGTCCTTTGGGTGCTGGGTCAGGAGGAAGAAGCCCTGGCCCACCTGGCGCGGGCGGTGATGCTCAACCCGGCGGTGCTGAAAACGGTCACAGAACCCGATCTTGCTCAGCGTCTTTCGCGCAAGCTGGAGGTGGAGGGCTACTTTGCCCGCGTACCTTGGGCCCGAACATGGCTCGGGCACTAGTGCCGCGGCTTTCCCCCTAAGGGGCGCAGGAGCAAGAGCTGCGCCAGCGGCTGACGAGGTCCGGGGGCTACCAGTGGCAAGCCCACCGAGGCCTGCAGCATGGTGTCCCAAGGCCCCCGAGCGGTAAGGCCCACAGCCACCCCTGCCAAGGGCAAGGCACCTTGGCCGGTGACCGGGTGGCGGACCCAGCCCCACTGGCCGGTGAGCTCCAGCCGCCTTTCCCGGCGCCAGGGTAGGCCCAGGGTAGCCCGCAAAGAGGCGTAATCCCGGGTGGTCACCCGCCCCCCGGGAAGGCCGGCAAAGCTGCCGCCCCAACCGCCTAGGGCGTAGCTGGAGAAGCGGTCGGCGTTGCGGGAGAAAGCCACGTCGGCGGCGAGGCTCACCTTCACCAGGCTTACCGGTGCGTGCTCATAGCGCATGGAAAGCCCGCCGCGGGAGAAACGACGCCGGGCGGGCTCCCCAAAACCCCAGGTCTGCCAGCGCTGCCGCTGCCCCATCTCCCAACGGCCTTCCAGCAGCAGCTCTCCGCGCTGCCAGGTCAGGTTTACCCCCACCACCGGCTCAAGGGTTTGCCGCGGGAGGCGGAAGGTCGGGTGGGTGTCCGGGGTGCGGGAAAAGTGCAGCACGTCGGTCCCCACCTCTGCCGCCGTGCGCACCGCCCCCCATTGGCGGGCCAAGCCCACGCGCACCCTTTGCCGCCACAGGTAGACTGCTTCCTGATCCCGCCGCCGGTTGCCCAAGTACGGAGCAGTGGAGCTGGGTGCGAGCCGCACAAAGGCACGTACCTGCGCCTCCCAAGGACCCGGCCTGCTCCAGGCGAGGTCGTTGACCGCTCCGGCGAGAAAAAGGCGCAGCTGTGACCGCCCATGCCAGGCAAAATCCAACCGTTGGTACCCTAAAAGCGGCACGGGGAAACCCACCTCGGGATCCCACGCCCCACCGGCCAAAAGGAACGACTGCCTCCTGCCCTGAGCAGAGACCTCCCTTCGTCCCCCCACGCCATCCGGCTCCAGGGGCACCACCTCCCCTCGCCGTTCGCGCAGCATGGGGTTGGAACCCCGCCAAGCCTGAGCCCGCCGCTCGGCCATTGCCTCCCCGTTGATTTGCCACTGCTCCAGGGTAAGTTGCCGATGGACCGTAACCACACCGCCAAAGGCCGCCACCAGGTCGTCCCCCTCCACCTGCCAGGGTAACCACAAAGGGGTGGCGTCAGACCAGTGCAAGCGATTGCGCGTGAAGCTGCGGGCGCGGCGGACCTCTCCTTGAGGATGTTCGGAAAACATCTCCAAACCCGCCAAGCCGAAGGTCTGTTCGTCCACGAACGCCCGCCCCCAATGGCGTGGGGCCTCGCCTTGGGAGAAAAAGCTCAGGACAAAAACCCATCGCTCGCCCCAGGGCTGCCGCCCCAACAGCTGGTACCGATAGGTGGGGGAAAGCTCCAAGGTCAAAGGGGGGACTGGCGGAGCCTTGGGTTGCAACAAAGGCAGCTCGGGCAGGGCTCCCACCGGCCAAGCCGCGCCGTTGACCCACGCCTCCCGCAGCTCCCAGTCCCGCCCCAGCTCGGGGGTGTAAAAAACTGGGCCTGCCAGCAGCAGCTCTACGCTACGGTCCAGCTCCCCCACCCGCACACGTACCAAAAGGCGCTGCCAAGCCTGAAAGTTGGCCAGCACCCGCTGCTGCAGAGCCACCTGGCGATGGTGGCGGGCCAAAATCTCCCCCACGGTGAGGGCGCGGCGTTCCGTGACCTCCACCCGTTCCATCCCACCGGCGGGCAAGGGCCGCGGCACCACCAGCACTCCTCCCCCTGGCAGGGAGGGAACCTCTACCGTGGCCTCCTCACCGCGCACCGTCACCACCAGAGGGGTGGTGCTCGCCTGTGCCACCAAGGTTGCCGTGGAGGCAACCCACGTGGAGGGGAGGAGCACCTGGCCCCCAGCAAAACCAGGGG
>JANXCP010000133.1 GCA_025060245.1 Thermoanaerobaculum sp.
CTTCTCCAAGGTACCGGGATGGCAACCCGCCACCGGCAGCACCTCACCCACCGCCAAATGGCGCAGGGCGCAGCTTACCTCCAGCTCCCGCAGGAGGTGAACTACCGAGCGGGGAGAAAGGCGATTCGCCCCCAGTCCAGAAAGGGTGTCCAAGGTAGGCACCTCAGGCAAGTCCAGCCTCGCCTTCAGCATGCCTGCTAGCTCCGCCGATGGCCCCAACAACGCTCCCAAACGCTCAATGTCGTTGTTGGAGAACGCGTTAAACCGGTGCAGGACTGCCTTCAGCGGCTTGGACCGGTGCACCACCAACAGCTCGCCCAAATTGGAACGCCCATCCGCTCCCACCCCTCCCCACACGGTCAAGCGTGGGGGTGCCTGAACCTCCCATCCCCGGCGCTCGGCCAGGGCTCGCCAGGCCTGGGCCAAGCTGCCATTCCAGCGCCGGCGATCTAAGGCCTGCCGCAAGCGCGTGGCCATGGCCAGGCCACGTTTGATCGGATCGGGTTCGGTGCCGGCGGACCCGTTCTCCCAGCCCATCCAAAACCGGTCGTTTACCACCACCGCGCCGTGAACCTCATAAATCCCCATCTCGTTCAGCGCCCGCGCCACCAAGAGGGCGTTCTCCACTTGGAAGTCAGGATCGCCCGAACCCTGCACCACCAGATCCCCTCGCACCCGACCCTGTTGCCAATCCACCCCGCCGCGGGCAAAAAAACGGGTCTCCAAAGCCAGGTCCGGCCCCAGCTTCTCCAAAGCCCAGAGGGTAGTGGCCACCTTGACCACGGAGGCTGGGTTAATGGCCTCCTCCCCGCGGTGGCTGGCCACCACTTCCCCCTGCCCGTCCTCCACATGCCATACCAACTGAAGTGGTGGGCGTGCTGGCCGCTTGCGCCGCGGGTTTGCCCCCTCCGCCTGAGGAAGGAAGAAGATGAGCAGCAGGAACCCCAGGAAAAGCCGTCGCCCCATGCGGTGCTATTGTACGCAGGAGCCCGAAACCGTTGGAAGGAGGCTGCCTATGGACCGGATCGCCAGCTTTGAGGAGCAGCGAAAGCAAGGCAACCAAGCCGTGCTGGAACTGCAACACCTGGGCATCAAACGCTTTTACAACTTGGACACCAACACCTACCGCGACGGAGCGCTGCCCGGCAAGGTTAAGGAACTCTTGGGCTTGGTCGCTTCCCTGGTGCTGCGCTGCAACGATTGTGTGGACTACCACCTGATCCAATGTGCCAAGGCAGGCTGGCGCAAAGAGGAGCTGGTGGACGCCCTCCACGTGGCGCTTGTGGTGGGAGGATCCATCGTGATCCCCCACCTCCGCCACGCCGCCTTGACCCTGAAAGCCCTGGAGCAAAGGGGAGAACTGGAAAGCTAGCGGACTGGGCAAGGGCGGGGGTGTGCCCGTCAGTGAAAGTCCCGCGAGTCATAGGTGGGTGTGGGAAGCGCTAAGGGGCGCACCGCGGTGGCACGCACGGTGATCACCCCATCGCGGCTTTGGCTTACCCCTTCCACTTCCAAGAGGGTGGCGGTGGTAATGGTGGCCCGGTGTTGGGCAAAAAGGTCGGGGGTAAAGACCACGTTGGCAAAGCCCGTTTCGTCCTCCAACGTGGCAAAGCACATCCCCTTGGCGGTGCTGGGACGTTGCCGCACAATCACCACCCCACCCACCCGCACCCGCCGACCGTGGGGCACCCTCGTCAGTTCCTGAGCGGCGAGGATGCCTTGGCGCTGCAGGTATGCGCGGTACAGATGCAGGGGGTGCCGGCCCACGGTGAGGCCGGTGCCGGAGAAATCGGCCACGTACCGTTCCTCCAGGCTCATCTCCGGGAGCGGACTCCGGCAGGTATCCCACCCCATGGCCTTTTCCAAGGGCCTGCGGTGGCCGTCAAAGGCACCCACTTGCCAGAGGGCCGAGCGCCGGCTGGCACCCAGGCTGGCGCAGGCACCGATGCTCGCCAGCACCTCCAGCTCGCGGCGGTTGAGCCCACCGCGCCGGAGCAGCTCCTGCAAGTTGGCGAAGGGCTTTTTCTGTGCTTCTCGCCTCAGCTGTTCCGCCGCCTCGCGCCGCAACCCCTTGACGAATTTGAACCCCAACCGCACCGCCAAGCGTTGCTGCTGGTCCCGCTCCAGGGTGCACAGCCACTGGGAGTGATTCACGTCCACCGGCAAGACCCGCACCCCATGCCGCCGGGCGTCCTGCACGATGGTGGCAGGGTGGTAAAAGCCCATGGGCCAGGCGGAGAGGAGGGCACAGTAAAACGCCTCCGGGTGGTGGACCTTGAGGTAGGCGGAGGCGTAGGCGATGAGGGCAAAGGAAGCGGCGTGGGACTCGGGAAAGCCGTAGAGGGCAAAGGAAGTAATGCCGTGGACAATGGCGTCCGCTGCTTCGCCGGTAATCCCGCGCGCCGCCATCCCCTCCCGGAGCTGTCGCTCCAGCTTCTGCATGCGCTCCACGGAGCGTTTAGCGCCCATAGCCCGCCGCAACTCTTCTGCTTGCCCACCGGAAAACCCGGCTGCCACCATGGCCACCCGCATGAGCTGCTCTTGGAACAGCGGTACCCCCAAGGTGCGCTCCAGGATGGGCCGAAGGTCCGGGTGGGGGTAGGTGACCGGTTCCCGCCCCATGCGCCGGTTGAGGTAGGGGTGGACCATGTTCCCCACGATGGGACCCGGACGGATGATGGCCACCTCCACCACCAGGTCGTAAAACCGTTGGGGCCGCATGCGCGGCAAGGTGGCCATTTGCGCCCGACTTTCCACTTGGAACACCCCCACCGTGTCCGCTTGGCACAGCATGGCGTACACCGCTGGGTCGTCAGGGGGTAAGTGGGCATAGTCCACCTCCACCCCTTGGTGTTGGCGCACCAGGGGAGCCGCCAGCTCCAGCACCTGCATCATCCCGAGCCCGAGGAGGTCCACTTTGATGATCCCCAGGTCGGCACAGTCGTCCTTGTCCCATTGGATCACCACGCGGCCAGGCATAGTGGCCGGCTCCAAAGGCACCACCTCGTCCAGCCGTCCGGCAGCCAGCACCATGCCCCCCGTATGCTGGCCCAGGTGGCGGGGAAGCCCCACCAGGCGTGTGACCAGGTCCACAAAGCGCCGACCCCGCACCTCCTCCGGGTCCAGCCCCACCGCCCGCATGTAGTGGGGAAGCTCCTGCCGTGGATCTCGTTCAAACCCCCATCCCGACAGCATGGCCGAAAGCTTTTCCACCCGCTGAGGGTCAAAACCCAACACCTTCCCCGCTTCCCGTACCGCCGCTCGTCCGCGGTAGCTCACCACCACAGCGGTCATCCCCGCTCCCCGTTCCCCGTAGGTGCGGTAGACGTACTGGATCACCTTTTCCCGTTGTTCCCCCGAGGGCAGGTCCAAATCAATGTCCGGCCATTCCCCCCGCTCTTCCGAGAGGAACCGCTCAAAGAGCAGGTCATAGGCGATGGGATCCACGTTGGTGATGGACAGGGCGTAGCACACCGCTGAATTGGCAGCTGAACCACGTCCCTGCACCATGATCTGCTCCCGTTGGCAAAAGCGCACGATGTCGTGCACCACCAGGAAATAGCCGCACAGGGACAGCTTCTCAATCAGCTGCAGCTCCCGCTCCAGCTGACAGCGCACCCGTTCTGTGAGCTGGCGGTACCGTTCCCGGGCCCCAGCCCATACCCGCTCCCGTAGCTCTTCCGCCTCGCTCTTACCCGCTCCCACCTGAGCCTGGGGAAAGCGGTAAGGCAGCTGGGACAGGCGAAACCCGCAGCGCTGGGCTACCGTGACCGTGTTGGCCACAGCCTGGGGGAGCTCAGCAAACAGCGCCGCCATAGCCTGGGGGCTGCGCAGGACCCGGCTACGGTTGGGGGCTAAGAGGCGGCCCGCGTGATCCAACGTGGTTTTTTCCCGCAGGCAGGTGAAGCAGTCCGCCACTACCCCGTCCTCCTCGCGGGCCAGGAGGGCGTTGGTGGTGGCCACCAAGGGGAGCTGGTGGCGCCGGGCCAGACCCACTACTGCCCCGATGAGCCTCTCCTCCCCCCGCACCAACTGCCGGCACACCTCCACCGCCACATGCTCCCGGCCAAAGGCATCCACCAGCTCGCTGAGCAATGCCGCAGCTGCTTCCACCCCCTTGTGGCGCCAGGTCCGCACCAGCGGTCCTTCTTCCCACCCAGTGAGGGCAAAAAGACCTGCGGTGTGCTGCCGCAACTGCTGCCAGGTGGCCCTTCCCTTCCCTTTCGGGTAACCCAACGCCGCGGTGGTGAGGAGGCGGCAGAGGTTGGACCAGCCACGGGCGTCTTCCACCAACAGCGGCAAGCGAGACCCATCCTCGAGGCACACCTCCGCACCAGCCATGGCTTCAATACCTGCCTCGCGGCAGGCTTTGGTAAAGCGGGGAAGACCGTAGACACCCCCCCGATCCACCAGGGCCACCGCCGGCAATCCCAGCCTTTGCGCTTGCTCTGCCAAGGATTCTGGCTCTGCCGCCCCTTCCAAGAAGGAAAACGCCGAATGGGCATGTAGCTCACAGTAGGGCAGAGGTTTAGTCATACACCCCATCGGCAAACCAGCGTTTGGTTTTGCGGTCGTAGAACACCCGCCACACCACCCCGTCTGCCGTCGCCACATCAAAGTCATCCCGGGCGAAAGGGTTTTCATCCCACCACGCCCCTTGGGTGCGGTAAGGTCCGGCCCAGGCCACCACCACACCCCCCTGCTCCCCCACCCGCACCGCCACCGGTTTGCCCTCCGCCACCGTGACCCTGGCGGGCCTGGGGGGGGTCCCACAGGCGCAACACCGGCTGCTCACAT
>JANXCP010000134.1 GCA_025060245.1 Thermoanaerobaculum sp.
ACTCATAGCGCACCGGCATGGACACCGCCCGCAAGAGGTCAGCAAGGAAAAAGGTGGCGCCTTTGAGAATGCCCACCAAAACCAGGTCCTTACCGGCAAAATCCTCGGCAATCCTCCGCCCCAGAGCCTTTACCCGCTCGGCGATGGCCTCGGGGGGGACGATTTCCCGTGGCGTTCCCATGGTTCCTCCAGTTCCACCAGCACCCCGCTGGTTTGGGCCCACGCCGGCAGCACGCCCACAGCGGGCACCCAAACAATCGTACCATCAACAACTAACACCGGCCACGCCGCCCGCCACTGGGGGGGAATTCCTTGTTGGGCCAAGGCTTCCCGCACGTACCGTCCCAAAAACCGCAACCCTGGCGGTGCCGAAACCACCTGCACCTGCCCCTGGAGCAAACGAGGGTGGAGGAAGGCGCGGTGATCCGCTCGCCTCACCGGCCGCCCCACACCCAGGGAAAACCCGCCAGGAAGCTGAAGTAGTCCAGGCACTACCAGCGCCAGGGGAGCAAAAGGTTTAACGGGGGGAGGGGTAAGGACCAGGTGTCGCCTTTGCCTTTGCACCACCCAGCGCCCTCCCAGATCCACCGCCCGCGGCGCCCGGCCCTCCACCAAACCGCAGAAAAGGTCAAACTGAGCTCGGGAAGGAGGCTCTTGGAGGGGAAGCCCCGCTGCCAAGGCATGCAACCAGCGCCGCCGTAGAGGACGGGGCAGGGCAGCCACCTGCTCCACCGCCACCGGCAGGCCCAGGCGGGGCAGGGGAGCACCTTGGCGGGTGAGCTGATCCAGCAGGGCTTCGTCCTCCCCCAACTCCTCGGCGAAGGCCGCCAGGTGGTCCACCACACGGCCAAAGGCCCGCTCCAGGAGCGGCAATACGTGCCAGCGGAGAAAGGTCCGGGGCCGGTTGGGAGCCAGGTTTGAAAGGTCCTGACGATACCCCTGCCCCAGCTGGCGGAGGTATTCCGTCAACTGCTGCCGCCGAAAATCCAACAACGGGCGAATGATGGTTCCCAACCGGCGGCGGATTCCCGCTACCCCCCGGGGCCCGGAGCCACGCAGCAACTTCAACAGCACCGTCTCCGCTTGATCGTCCCTCGTATGGGCGGTGGCCACCGCCGCCGCACCCACTTCCTGCCGCACCGCTTCTAAGGCACGGTAACGCTGCTGCCGCCACCACGCTTCCGTGGAAACCTTGGCCGGCGGGGGGGGCAGCCGGTGGAGAAAAAAAGGCGACCCCAATTGGGCGGCCAGTTGCTGGCAGAACAGCGCATCCGCATCCGCTTCCGGGCCCCGCACGCCGTGGTGCACATGGGCCAACGCGAGGTCCAGTTGCAAGCACTCTCGGCTACGGTAGGCCAGAAGCGTTAGGGCGGTAGAATCGGCACCTCCGGAAAGGGCCACCACCAAACGTTGGCCCAGAAGATCGGGAAAATGACGGCGAAAGGCAGCGACGAAGGGACCCTCTAACATGGGAGTGGTGCCGGCGAGTGGACTCGAACCACTGACACGGGGCTTATGAGACCCCTGCTCTGCCTCTGAGCTACGCCGGCCCGGCCGCCGGCATTGTAGCACCCGCGCGGAATCATGTCGGCCTATACTGGAGTTGATGGAAGAGGCGCCCACGCTGCAAGCCCTCTGCCCCCGCTGTAACCAGCCGCGGCCCGGCTGGTCGGTGCGGCAGTGCCCCATCTGCGGTCAGTTCAGCTGTATGCGCTGCGGGGTCCTGCAGTACGGGCGCCAGTTTTGTTCTCCACGCTGCGCTGCGTTCTTCTTTCACGGCGATCCCGAGGAAATGGACCAGGAGCCTTGAACAGATGGTCTGCCCTGTGTACAATTGCCAGCTCTTGGTACGGAGGTGAGATGGCCCCCCGAGCAGATGAACTCTTGGCTCAGGCTCAAGGCTTGGTCCCTTTGGCCAGCCACCGCGGGGAGCAGGGCCTGCTCCTGGCCAAGGCCCAAGGCTGCCGGGTATATGACGCCGACAACGTGGGTTTGGTGGATTTGACGGCCGGCGGCGGAAGCTGCCTTTTGGGTTACGCCAACCAATACGTCCTGGACGCCATCAGGAAAGCCACCACGTTAGGGCTTGCCTCGGGGTTTGCCAGCGCCATGGAAGTGGAGGTGGCCGAGGCGTTGGCGGAGTTCCTCCCCACTTACCGGCCTTTTGTCCTCACCAGCTCGGAAACCGAGGCTTTTGAGCTCGCCCTCCGCTTTTGCCGCCGCCATACCGGTCGCCTTCGCTTGGTCATCTTTGATGGCAACCGCACCGGTGCCGTGGAAGCCCTGCAGGTGGTCCCCGGCGGGCCAGTGGGGTTGTCTTTACCCAAGATCGCTGGCCTCCTGCCGGATCTCATGCGCACGGTACGCGTGGTCCCCTGGGGAAACGCGGAAGCTCTGGCGCGGGTTTTGGACGAGGTGGGGGTGGACACGGCGGCGGTGGTGCTGGACCCCATAGCCAGCAACTTTGGCGTGATCCCCCCGGACCCACACTTTTTGACCCGCGTGCGCGAGCTCTCCCGCGCGGTGGGAGCGTTGCTGGTATTGGATGAGACCCTCACCGGCTTCCGCCTGGACCGCGGGGGAGCGAACCAAGTGTTCCGCCTGGAGGCTGACCTCCTGGTGCTGGGAGGGGCCTTGGGTGGGGGGTGACCCACGTGGGCGCGGTGGCCTTTTCCGAGAAGTTGGAAGCAAAGCTGGGGGAGGAAGTGGCGCCACCCCTCTCCCCGCTGGCGGCAGCGGCAGCCATCGCCACCCTGTCCGTGTTGCGCAACGATGCCGGCTACTTGCGCCTGGAGGAGCGGGCGGCCCAGCTGGAAGCGGGGGTGACGGCCTTGGCAGAAAAGTTTGAGCGACCACTGAAGCTCGCTCGCGTGGGATCCATCTTCTCCCTGCACTTTTCCCGTCAGGGGGTGCGCGACGCGGCTACCGCCGCAGCGTGCGACCAGGCCACGTACCGGAGGTTTTACGCCGCGGTCAAAGATAACGGGACTCTGCTGCCGGCCAAGAGCCCAGCCCCGGCCTTCCTCTCCTTGGCCCACGGTGTGAAGGACGTGGAGGCGGTGCTCCAGGCTATGGAGCTGGCCCTGCGGAAAATGCAAAAGGAAGACGAGGCTTAGGTTTCTAGAAGCCCGCGGCTGGGAAGTGCCGCTGCAAAGCTGCCAAGAGGGTGGCCGGTTCCACTGGCTTTTCCAGGTACTCATCCACCTGGTACACAGTCTTGGCTTCCGACTGCCAGCGGTAGCTCTTGTAAACGGCGGTGACGAGGAAAACCTTGGGTTGGTACTCCGGGAGCTTTTCCCGCAGTCGCGCCAGCACCTCAAAACCGGAAAGCACCGGCATCAGGGCATCCAAGATCAACAGCTGGGGGCGCAACGCCAGCGCCGTGTCCAGAGCCTGCTTGCCATCTGCCGCTTCGTGAACGGTGATGCCCTTTTCCTCCAGGAGCTCCTTGACCAACACGCGAAAAATGCGGCTATCGTCCGCCACTAGGGCCTGCATAGAAGCCTCCCGCGTCTCATGCTACCACCCCTCAGCGCAGATAACCCAGGCTTCGCAACACCTCCCGCTGCACCCGTACGCTACGGGCATCGGGGACCTCCACCACCGGCGGTGGAGGTGGATAGGCCACACGTGCCACCGCCGAAACCCCAAAGGGGGGAGCCGGGGGGAGGGGGTGGTGGCTGGCCGCGGGTAAACCTAGAACGCGTAGCACCGCGGGGGCCAGCACCTCGGGGGAGAGGCCCGGCCCCGGCCCGCCGGCGGCACCGGAGTAGGCCCAAAACCACGTCCCGCCCTGCCACCCTGCTCCCACCATCAGCACCGTAAACCCTCCAGCTTCCAGCCGCTCCAGCAGCTGGCCCAAGGCAGACAAATACGGCAACTGCCTGGCGGCCAAGGCCAAAGGTGGCAGATGCCCTTGTCGACCCTGGAGGTCCAGTGCCAGGAACTGCACCACCAGGAGTTGGGGGCCACCCCGCTGGGCGGCCCATTCCACCGCTGCCAGGGCCACCTGCGCGGCGCGCTGCGCAGGTACGGCAGAAGCGGACCAGGCCTGCTGCACGAGGCCAGAAAACCCCGGGGTGACGGCATCGCTGGTGACAGCCCCAGACAAAATCGCCCGCTCGCTCACCACGTGGCCGGAAAACAACCTCACGGGCCAGCTTCCCCACCACCCCACCACCGTCACCGGATAACCCGCGGTGGCGGCCATTTCCCAAAAGGTGGGCAAGTGACGTTGCAAGGTGGGTCGGGCCACCTTGGGCGCCAGGCCCACCACCCCCCAGGGGATGGCCACCAACCGCTCTCCCCAGGGGGATAAGGCCACGCCGAAGCTCAGGCCAAAGGGCCGCGTTTCTTCCAGGACGGTGACGCCGTGACGGGAGGGGGTGGCACCGCAGGCAACGGTGGTCCAGAACTCGCCCGGGAAGCGCGCCCCCCCGGGCTCCACCGCTCCCCAAACCCACCGTTGGGCGCGGGCCAAAGCACCTCCCAAGAGTTGCGCCGCCGCTTGGAGATCCTCCCGGCTGAGGCTGTCCACCGCCACCACCGCCACCCGCTCCTGGGGGCGCGGCAGCTTCGGGGGAACGACTGCAGCGCCGTGTTCCGCACCGCGGGGGAGGGAAAAACTGGCCCCGCCCCCCACAGCCGCAGCCAGGCAAAAGACCACCAACGGTTTAGGGGAAAAGTGGGGTGCCGGTTCCCTGAGCTGCCAGGCAAGATGGGTGAATACCCAGGCTCCCACCAGCCCCGCCAGCAC
>JANXCP010000135.1 GCA_025060245.1 Thermoanaerobaculum sp.
GTTCCGAGGGCTCCGCTTGGGCGGCCCAAAACTCAAGCTGATCCACCTGTCCCCGCGCCACGGCCAAATGGGCCTGCACCACCGCCCACCCCTGCTTGAGGGGGTGCCCCTCCGGAAGACCTGCCAAACGAGGACCTAGCTTTTGCGTTATGGCCTCGGCCTCCGGCCACCGCCCGCAGGCTAGCCAACTGCGGGCCTGCTCAATGAGGGCAAAGTGGTCCCCATCCAGGGCCTCTTGCCCCGAAGCTTCCTGGCTGCGGAGCAAAAACTCCTGGGCCTTCTTCCACTGCAAGCGGTCGTTGGCCAGCACCGCACGGTTGAAGGTCACCAGCCGAACACCGCGGCGCGATCCAGCAAGTTTTAACCAGAACTCCGCGGCGGAAAAAAACCGCTCCGCCTCCAGCGGTTGGTCCGACAGCATGGCCGCTGCCCCAGCATCGGCCAAGAGTTCCCCCACCTGCAAGGGGTTGTGTCCGCCTCCGAGGGCTAGGGCCTTGCGGAAAAATCGTAAAGCCCCTGGATAGTCCCCCCTTTTGGCGGCGCGGATGCCCAGGAAGTGCAAGAGGCGTTGGGGCGGCACCCCACCGTGCTCCGGGGCGTGCCACAAACGCTCCAACGCCTCCTGACCCGCCAGGTAGGCCGCCTCGGCCAGCAAATGCCCCGGCAAGGACGGCATGTTCAACACAGCCAGCCCCAGTTCCCGCGCCCCCGCCTCATCCCCTGCCCGTTCGCGAAGGGCCCCTCGCAGGAGCCAGACCCGCGCCCGCAGGCGTGGGGGCAGTAGCGCTTCCCGTTGCCGGGTCAAAGTGGCAAGATGTTGCTGCAGTTGCTCCTCCTCACCCGTGGCTGCGGCAAACCAAGCCCGCAACACGCTTCCCACGGCGCCACTGCACTGGCGCACCCAGGGCTCGCTCCAAGCCAGCCAACCCCCCGTCAGGCCGGCCTCCGCCACAAGACAGCTAAGCCCGGGCACCACCCTGGACAGGGGCGACAATCCCAAGACCCTTGCCGGTTCCCCTCGCTGCAAGGCTTCCTCACACCATTGGAGCACCCGTGTGGGCTCCTCGTCCCGGACGGCCCAGCGCAGCGGCCCTTCCGGTAGCTGCTCTGCCACCGCAGCCAACACCGCCGGATCCCCATGGCCGCCCCCAGCCCAAAACCACCGCCCAAAACGCGGAACCACCAAGCGGAAACGCGCCAGCTCCCGCAGGGGCTCGCCACTCCCCGTCAAGGCAGCCGCCTCTGCTTCGCTCAAACCCACCCCAGATTGGGCCAAGAGCGACACCAACCGCTGCGCACGGTAGGAAAGCCAGTGCTCCACCTCTTCCGCCGCCCGCTCCCCTCCCGCCCACAGCCGCCGCACCGTCTCCGCCAGTGCCACCCCCGCCGCCATGGCATCGCCGCTCATCACACCCGCCAACAGCCGTTGTGCTTCCACCTCCGACCCTGGCGGCAGGAGGCACCATATGGCCTCGGCTCCGGTGAAGGGCAGTGAGGGGAGCCCGGGAATGGGGGTCGCGGTGAGGAAAATCCCCGGGCCTCCCGCCGCCAACGCCCGAGCGTGCACACGGGCTAAGGACTCCTCGTCCATTTCCCCCGTCTGCATGCCCGGCAACTGCCTGAGGCGGTCCAAAAGGCCCGGCTCGTCCACCCAAAACACCCCAGCCTCCGTGGGGATCTGGAAACGCCGCGCCCAAAGGAAACGGCCCCAGCCTAAGGGGTGGGCAAAGGCCCTGCCACGGTCGCGGCTGGTCAGTTCCCGCAACCACACCTGAGGAAAAGCCCAGGGATCCTCCACCTGCACCAAAAGGTGGCGGAGTTCGGGGATGAGTTGGTTTAGCAACGGCACGAGGAGCAGGGGCGGAAGCCGTTCGCCTTTCCGCCCGCGGGCCAAGGCCTGTACCAACCGAGGGTGGTCCAAACTCCACCGGGGAAAGAAGGCCAGACGCAGCCAGTAGCCCGTCTTGGTGCGAACGAACACGCACCCGCGCAGGCAGCCTCGGTCGGGGTAGTAGCCCTGGCCCAACAGGAACGCCACCAAGGCGACCAACTGCGCAGCCAGTTGCCGGCGAGCCGCAAGAGGAAGGGTTGCAGTGCGGCGCAAGGGCCAGGAGGGACCGGGAAGGGCTGCGGGGAGAAACGGGGCGTCCCAAAGGGCTAACGGGTGCACCATGGACCTAGCCCGCCGCGCCGATCAGCTGCGACCAGCTGCGGAAGAAATCCGGCCAGGACTTGGCCACGCAAACCGGCTCTGAAAGCCGCAGCCCGGGGGTGACCAGACCCGCCACCGCCAGGGCCATGGCAATGCGGTGATCGCCGAAAGGCGACAGGGGTTCTGCAGGCGCCCGTGGGGCGGTTGGAGTGCCTGATCCCCAGAAGCTGTCCCCATCGGCACCCACGTCAAGTCCCAAAGCCGATAGGTGACGGGCCATAACCTCCACCCGGGGGGACTCCTTGTAGGCCAGATGACCCAACCCTTCCAGCTTCCCCCCGCGGAGGGCCACGTAGACCGCCAGGGGCGGAAAAAGATCCGGCACATTTGCCAGGTTTCCCCGCAACGGCCGGCGACCGGGTCCCTCAATCCAAACGCCGTCGGGGCGCTCCTCAACCTGGCACCCTGCCTGGTGCAGGAGCTGGACAATGGCGAGATCCCCCTGAGGACTGGTGGGGTCAACCCCCTGGACCTCCACCGCGCCGCCCGCCACCGCCACCCCCACCAGCGGAAAGGCCGCGGCGGACCAATCCCCTTCCACAGCCACGGTGCACGGACGAAGGGGTCCGGCCACCCGGAGGCGGGAAGGGGAAAGCTCCACCTGGGCACCAAAGGCCTGCAACACCGCTGCCGAAAGGGTCACGTAAGGCCAGGACGGTACAACACCCGCCAGCTCGACCTCCAACCCCAGGGGCAAGCGCACCCCCAAGAACATCAGCGCCGAAACGAACTGCGATGACTGGGAGGCATCCAGGCGAACCCTACCTCCGGCAAGGGGGCGCCCGTGCACCACCAGGGGCAGGCGCTCCCCATCCACCACTGCTCCCAACTGACGCAGGGCAGCCAAGAGCCCCCCCAAGGGGCGCTCCCGCAGGCGGGGTACCCCGTCCACCACCCACCTCCCCGGGATTGCCGCCAGTTGGGCCAAGAGCAGGCGCAGGCCGGTGCCGTTATTACCGAAAAAGAGCGTGGCCCCTCCCCGCTCGGCAAAACCCTGGACACGCACCGTGGGCCCGGCCACCGCAAAGCCATAACCAAGCTCCTGCAAGGCCTGCAGGAGCAGTTGCGGGTCCTCTGCGGGGGAGAAATGCTCCACCTGCGCCGGCGGGCCGGCCAGAGAGGCCGCCAAGAGGTAGCGCTGAGCCAAGCTCTTTGACGGCGGCACCCGAATCCGGCCGCGCAAACCAGAAGGCGCCTGGGGAAGCTGTAGGGTTTGCCCAAGCTCCATGGTCGCCGATTCTCCCCAGGGAGGCTTGCACCCGTCAAGGGCAAGGTGCACATTGATGGCGTGCGGTATGCCCTGGATTTCCTGACGCAACCACGGAGTGAGCTAGCCAGACCCACCGCTGCCGGGAAGGTGGAGTGCCTGGCTTGCGCCCACCGCTGCAAGTTGGCGCCCGGTGCCCGTGGGGTTTGTCTGGTGCGTTTCCGGCAGGAGGACGCCCTGCGGGTCCCCTGGGGGTACACAGCGGGGGTAGCCGTGGACCCCATTGAAAAAAAGCCTTTCTTTCACCTGCTCCCGGGCGCAAAGGCCCTTTCCTTCGGCATGCTGGGCTGTGACATGAAGTGCGCCTACTGCCAAAACTGGTTCACCTCCCAGTCCTTGCGTGACCAGGCGGCCAGCCAGGAGGCAGTGCCCACCTCTCCTGAGGCGTTGGTGGCGGCGGCTCGCCGTCTCGGTTGCCCGGTGATCACCTCCACCTACAACGAACCCCTCATCACCGCCGAGTGGGCCCACGACGTCTTTGCCCTGGCGAAAGAAGAAGGGATCGTGGGCACTTTTGTTTCCAACGGCCACGCCACCCCCGAGGTGCTGGACTACCTCGCCGATGTGCTGGCGGGTTACAAAGTGGACCTTAAGAGCTTCAGCCACGAAAACTACCGCCGTCTAGGGGGGAAGCTGGACGCGGTGAAGGAGACCATCCGGCTGGTATGGGAGCGGGGCATCTGGTGCGAGGTGGTGACCCTGGTGGTCCCGGGTTTCAACGATTCAGACCACGAGTTGGCCGCCATGGCGGAGTTCTTGGTCTCGGTTTCCCCGGACATCCCTTGGCACCTCACGGCCTTTCACCCCGACTACAAGATGACGGACCCGCCGAGGACTTCTGCGGCAACCCTCATCCGCGCTTGCGGGATCGGGCGGCAGGCGGGGTTGAGGTTCGTCTACGCCGGCAACCTACCCGGGCAGGTGGAACCCTGGGAACACACCCACTGCCCCACCTGTGGAACCGTACTGGTGACCCGTTGGGGCTTTACCGTCTTGGAAAACCGCCTCACCGCCCAAGGCAGCTGCCCCCGCTGCCACCATTCCATCCCGGGTCGGTGGCGGGTACCGGTGCCCGCGCCCCACGCCCACTGAGGGTCTGGGCAACCTAGGTGCTACCATTTCCTCCCCGGATGCGTGTGCGCCTTGGCTCCCTAACCCTTGAGGGGTTCAAATCCTTTGCTGGCAAGGTGGAGCTGACCTTTCCGGGGAACTTCATCGCCATCGTGGGTCCCAAC
>JANXCP010000136.1 GCA_025060245.1 Thermoanaerobaculum sp.
CCTTCGTCAAGGAGCTGGCGTTGACCCCAGCGGGGCATTGAGCTCCTGCCCGCAAGCGGCTTGAGGGTCCAGTTGCTTTGCCAAGGCGCAGGCCTCTGCGTCAGAGCGAAAGCGCAGCAAAAGCCGCGCGGCCCGCTGCCGCAACTCCGGGTCTTGGGCGGCCGCCAAGGGGCGCAAGGCTTGCAGCGCCGCCTGCGGGTCGGCTGCTACCACCAATCCCTCAAAGAACACCTTGGCCAACTCTAAAGCTGCCCATTGGTGGCCGGCCTGCCAAGCCAGCTGCAGCCATCGCAGGGATTCTGGGGACTGACGGGCAGCCAAAAGTTGGCCCAGCTCCAAGGCTGCCGGGGTAAAGCCTCCCTCGGCAGCTTGCCGCAGCAGCGCTTCCACCTCCAGGGGAGAAGGGGGTTGGTTGAGGGAGCGACGCAGCTGCAACCAGCGATAGGCGGCTTCCGGGTGCCCGTTGAGGGCAGCGGTCTCCAGCAAAGCTCTCGCCTGTTCGGGGCTGGGACCCCACGGGACGCGGGCCAATCCCAACACGGCCAGACGAAACTGGGCATCGGGGTAACCTAACTGGGCCGCACGCCAGAGGAGATGGACGTTGTACTCCGTGGCCACCCGCACATCCTTGGCAGGATCCAGCTCGGCCAGAAGCCTTTCGGCCTCTGCACTGCCCAGCCGCTGGGCGAGGCGCAAGTACTTGATGGCCCTCTCCGGCTCCGGAACGGTCTCTTCCGTTCCCAGGGCCAGGGCAGTCCCCACAAGCTCAGCCGCCTCGCGGTCCCCCGCCTCGGCAGCACAGGCGAGCCAGCGCAATCCCTCCGGCACGTGCCCGGGTCCCAGGGCTTGCAGCAGGAGGGCCTTACCCAGGGCGGCTTCGGCGGGATGGTACAGGAGGTTGGCCGCCTGGCGCAGGAGCTCCACGCCGCGCCGGGGGTCAGGGTCAACCCCCCTTCCATCCAGATACGCCAATCCTAAGCGGAAGGTGGATTCCACGTGACCTTGCCCGCTGGCCTTCTCCCACCAGCTGACCGCTTCCCTTGGGTTCGCCTGGCCGCCTAACCCCAGTTCCAAGAGATGACCCAGCAGGAACTGGGCCTGGGGGTCTCCCCCTTCGGCCAGCGGCCGGAGCAACGTCTGTGCCCTGGCGAAATCGTTGTTCATAAGGGCGGTTCTTGCTTGCTCCCAAGGTGAACCCAGCATCAGGACGGTGAGCAGAGACGCGAGTAACACGGTTACCCCTCCTTTTTCCGTTGCACTTCGGCCAAGGTGCGGGCAATCCTCTCACCGGCGTTTCCGTCGCCGAAGGGGTTGGGACCGCCTCGGGCCCTTTCCCAATGGGCGTCGTCAAAGAGCATGGCTTCCAGTTCTGTAACCACCCGCTGGGGATCGGTCCCCACCAGGCGGGCCCAACCGCTTTCCACCGCCTCGGGGCGTTCGGTTACCTCCCTCGCCACCAGCACCGGAACACCGAGGGAAGGTGCTTCCTCTTGCACGCCGCCTGAGTCGGAGAGCACCACCCGCGAACGCCGAAAAGCTTGGAGAAAATCGGGGTAGTCCAGGGGTGGGATCAGGCGAATTCCCCGCACGTCCCGGAGGAGTTCCAAGACCGGCCCGCGCACCTGCGGGTTTGGGTGGACGGGGAAGGTAACTTCCACGTGGGGGTAGTGCCGCTCCGCCACCTGCCGCAGGGCTTGCAACAGGCCACGCAGGGGAGCACCAAAGCTTTCGCGGCGGTGGAGGGTAACCAGGACGTGGCGCTTCCCGTCGGCTGGAAGCAGAGGTTGCTGTTTGAGGATCCACTGCACCGCGTCCACCACGGTGTTGCCCACTACGGAAATCTTGTCCGCGGAAATGCCCTCCGCCAAAAGGTTGGCCCTTGCCCGCTCGGTGGGGGCAAAGTGCCACGAACAGGCCACCGCCACCCCGCGGCGGTTGAACTCCTCGGGGAATGGGGCATCCAAACGGAAGGACCTCAGGCCGGCTTCCACGTGAGCCACTGGGATCCGGTGGTAAAAAGCGGTCACCGCAGCGGCAAAGGCAGTGGTGGTGTCACCCTGCACCAGGAGCCAATCCGGCCGCCAGCGATCCAGGACTGGCGGCAAGAGTCGCAGGACGTGACTGGCCACCTGGGCCGGTGTTTGGTTCTCGGTCATGATCTGCAGGTCCACTTCCGGCATGAGGCCGAAGGGTTTAAGAGCCTGTTGCAACAGCTCCCGATGCTGCGAGGTGCACACCAAAACTGGACGAAAAAAACGCTGTGCCTTGATGGCCCGATAGACCGGGGCCAACTTGATCGCCTCCGGCCGTGTGCCCACCACCAGAAGCACGGACCTCAAGGCGGACCCCCTCGACCCCGATGCCATCGGTGCAAGGCTGTGGGTAAGAGGCTCACTGCCCGCACCCATGACCAAGCCAGCTGAGCCGCAGAACGTAAAGCCCGCGGGTGGGATATGGCAAGCCAACCGATCTCTACCAGCCCCGAGAACGCCACACAGCACCCCCACACCACCAAGCCCAGCCTTTGCTGGGAAAACGCGGCCATGGCCAGGACCGTACCAATCAGAACCCTGAGGGGCACGGTCAAGGAGAGGGGCCGACTGAGGAGAATGCCCAACCAGGAAAGCGCTTCCAACGGTCGGCGGGCAAAGAAGGGGAAGAACCTCTTGCTGTGGTACCACAGCAGGGCCAGCTGGCCCATGAGCCAACGTGCGCGTTGGCGGCTGGCTTCAGCGGTGGAGCCAGGTTTTTCGTCGGTGACCACCGCTGCTTCTGGAGCCAAGATGGTACGCAAACCTTGGGCCGAAAGGAGCAGCGAGGCCTCGGTATCTTCCACTTGCGTGGTCAGGTGCGGGGTAAGGGCGAGGAAAACTTGGGGGCGGAAGAGGGTTCCCGTTCCCCGCAGCTTTACCGCCCACCCCAAATTCTGCTTACCCCGGTCCCACACGTCTTGGGCCAAGCGCTCTGAAAGCCCCGCCGCTTCCCCGGGGCCACTGCCTTCCCCCCGCAGGGGAGCCTGCATGGCCGCCACTCCAGGCGGCCAACGGAGGTGGGAGAAAAATTCCGGGGTCACGCGGGAGCCCACATCCAGCACGAGTACCGCATCGGCGGCTTGGATGGTTTCACGGAGCTGTTCGGCAGCAAAACGGAGGGCCGCCCCTTTGGCGGGGCCGGGCTGCTCCTTCACCAGCACCGCCACTCCCAGCTCCCGCGCCACCTCCTCCGCCGCCGGGTCAGGCCCGTCCAAGACGAGGAAGATACGCAGCTGTAGGGAGCCCTGGGCGCGAATCAACGACTCTAGGGTGGGGCGGACGTGTTCCCCTTCGCTGCGGGAGGGAACCAGGGCCACCACCGAGTGCAGGGGCACTCCTTCCGTTTCCCGAGTTGGTCGGCGGGCTGCCCTGGACCAAACCCAGCGGAACAGGGCGTCTAACACCCAGGGAAGGGGCAAAATGGCCAGGAGGGTTAGCCCCATGGCTCGCCGGGCCCTGAAGTTTGTGGCTCGCTCAATCCAGCAACTCCTCAAAAGCTAGCATGTTTCGGACCGGCGCGATTCTACCACATGGCTCCGCCAAACCTTGCGGGAGCGGGGCTGGGGACCTACCTTAAGTTGTAAGCCGAAAGGAGGTGTCGGTGAAAAAGCTTTGGTTGTTCGTTTGGGTTTTTTCACCCGTCTTGGGTCTGGCGCAAACAAAAACCTTGGTCCCGGTGGTGGCGTGGGGAGCGCCCGGCGCGGCCGGTAATCGTTGGAACACGGAACTCTTCCTCACCAACGTGGGCTCCCGCGATGTGGATGTTTGGCTCCAGGCAACCCTCCCCCTGCGCCTGAAGGCCAGCCAGCGCCCCTGTTTGCCGCCCGTCACACCCGTTCGCGTGGCAGCTTGGTCTACGCGGGTGGTGTATGCCTCCGAGTTGAACCGATGGCTGGGTTGCCCGGAAGAGTTTGTGGGTGGCATGGTTTTTGAGCACGGGCCCGGGGTCAGGATCGCCAGCCGCATGACCAACACCAGGGGTCTCACAGACGAAGCGGGGACCCGTCCCCTTCGGGGCTACAGCCAGGAAATCCCTGGGATAGAGCTGAGCGCGCTGCCCGGTGGTGAAGGCGCCTACTTGATCCCCACCCTTGCCTGGCACCCCAACCCCTGTGAGGGCGGAAGCGAGTATGACTCCTACCTTTACTTTGCCAACCCTGGACCGGAGGACCTCACCGTCAGGCTGTTGGCGAGACCCGGAACGGCGTTCCGCTTCCGCTTGGGGGAGCAAGAAGTGGAGCTACCCTATGCCCTCAAGGTGCCGGCGGGACGACTCGTGCAGGTGGCACTCTTGCCACCGTTGCGCCCAGGGGCGCCCTGCGGGGCTTCGGAGTTCTTTGACCTTCTCTTTGTGGCCGAAGGTCGGGTGGGGGTGTTGGCCTCCGTCGTGGACCGTTGGGCTAACGACGCACGCACCGTCATGGTTACGCGGGATTTCCTGGTGGAGAGCCCTTAGAAAACGCCAGTTTGGCCCGCCTGGTGGGCCAGCAGCGCTTGGTACTGCTGAAGCACTTGGGCACTTTCGCCGTC
>JANXCP010000137.1 GCA_025060245.1 Thermoanaerobaculum sp.
AGGAGCACCCGCATGCCGGCATTGTACGCCAGCGCAAGGGCCTCCAGGCGGGTGGGCTACAATCCACCCGTGGCTGAACCGGTCTTTTCCCTGGTGGTTCCTGTTCACAACGAGCGCGAAAACCTCAAACCGCTGGTGGCCGCGGTAATTCCCGTCATGGAAAGCCTGGGAAAGCCTTTTGAGCTCATCTTGGTGGATGACGGCTCCACCGACGGCTCCTCCGAGCTGATGGATGAGCTGGCAGCGCAAGAGCACCGTCTGCGCGTGCTGCACTTTGAACACAACTGCGGGCAGTCGGCGGCCTTGGCCGCGGGCTTTGCCCACGCGCGGGGCGATATCGTCATCACCCTGGATGCTGACCTGCAAAACGATCCGGCGGACATCCCGTTGCTGCTCCCCCTGTTGCAACACTTTGATGCGGTGGTGGGGATCCGTCACGTGCGCCACGATTCCGCCTGGAAACGCTTTTCCTCCAAGTTCGCCAACGCCGTACGTAACTGGCTGACGCGAGAAGATATCAAAGACACGGGCTGCCCCCTGAAAGTCTTCCGCCGGGAGGCCATCCAAAAAGTGCGGATGTGGAACGGGGCGCACCGGTTCCTGCCTACCCTGCTGAAGCTGGAGGGCTACACCGTGACCCAAGTTCCGGTGCGACACCACCCCCGAAGGGCGGGCAAATCCCATTACGGCACCTGGGACCGGGCTTTTCGCGGTCTGCGCGACGCCCTGGGCGTGCGGTGGCTACAAGACCGCGCCCTTTCCTGGAGGGTCAAGCGATGAACGTGCCGCCGATTTGGCTTATGGCTTTTGGCTTTCTCGGACAGGCGCTTTTTTCTGCCCGCTTCATCGTGCAGTGGTTGGTCTCCGAGGCCAAAGGCAAAAGCGTCATCCCCATGGCCTTTTGGTATTTTTCCGTGGCCGGCGGAACCGTCTTGCTCATCTACGCCATCCTACGCCACGACCCGGTCTTCACCTTGGGACAGGCAGCCGGTCTGGTGGTGTACATCCGCAACTTGGTGCTGATCTTTCGTGAACGGCGCCAAGGTCAGGTCCACGCCTAGAAGGTGCGGCCACTAGCCGCCGGCTGCGGTCGCAGCAAGCGTCGGGGTCCCAGGCAGAACCGTCGGCCAGCCACGGCCATCGGAGGTTCAAGGTACAACCTAAACAGGCGCCTATTTTCATGTTTTTAGCTACCGAAAGCTGCAGGTCCCGCCAGCCGATTTCAACTCCCTGCAGACTACCTTCTCACGCAGTTTCTTGGTGCCTCCCGGGCAGGGGGGCTCCATGCGGGCGAAGGGGAGCCGGGTTTTTCGTGGCGGTGGACCGCAGGGGACCAATGACGGCGCGTATTTTGACCACTGGTGGGAGGATCGTTGGGTCTGTTTTGACCGTGGCGGCCACCCGCCACTGGCGCTGGACGGCAGCCCGGTGGTGGAAATCCGCCTGCAACTTCAGCGAAATGTCAAAATGATGCCCAAGGTGCCGCCTTCCCACCATCACCTGGGTCTAAGATCCCCCTCCCCAACCTGCAGGAAACCACTGAGCGCTGGGGGTTCGCGATGTGTTTTGAGTCAACAAGCACCGCTTCGTGGGCGTGAAGGAAGGCCAGCTGCTTTGGTAAACCGAGCCTTAGTAAAGGGCGTTGAAGCCAGCACGGGAGCGGCGCACGTCGTTTACCTCACCTCCGGCCCCCAGAGACCCTGGTATTGGTGCGGTGACCGCGGCTGCGGCCCACCAAAGGATGCTCAAGGAGCTTGAGAAGCTGAACGCCCAAGGGTACGGGGCACTGCCGTTTTTGGTACTTCCCCGAAAGGTGGCTGGCGCCCTGGTCTCACAACCCCAGCAAGGTCACCGCCAAGCCTGAAACGGCAATCGCCGCACCCGCCAAGGCGTGGGACCAACGTTCCAACCCAGCCAAGGGCAACCGGTACACCCCCGCGCGCAACAACAGCACCGCGGCTACCATGGTGGCCAGGGTAACCAAGGAAAAAACGACCCCGGCAGCCCAGGCCACATCCCATCGCCCGCCACTGGCCGGCACCATGAACAGGGGGATGAGGGGCTCGCAGGGTCCAAAGGCAAAGAGGAGGAACAGCGACCAAAACGTTACGGGCGAGTCCGCTGGGGCGCGATGCACGTGGGGCCCAGCCCCCTGGGGATGAAGGTGCACCTGGCCATTGTGGGCGTGGAGGGTTACCCCGTGGCGGTGTAGGAAGGCTTTCCGGGTACCCCACACGGCGTAGGCCAGGCCAAAGGCGACCAAGATCCAACCTGCGACTTCCCCCCGCAGCGCCTCCCACTGGGTCACGCGGCCCAGTCCCCAACCCAAGGCCAACCCCAGGCCACCCAAAAGGAGCGACGAGGCCACATGGGCCACGCCGCAAAGGGCTGTAACCAGGGCCGTTTTGCCCGCAGACCACCCCTGGGCACGCGCCAAAACGACGAAGGGCACCATGTGGTCAGGTCCCGTGACCACGTGCACCAACCCCACACCGGCCGCAGCTGCCATGATGTTCCAACCCAGCGCGTCCATAGCAAGCTCCTAGCAAATTCGCGGAAGTTCCGCACCGGAAAGCAAGTCCAAGGGTCGCAAGGTGCCAAAGGCGGTGCGCAAAACCAAGGGCGCTGCCCCCGCCTCACGCACCGTCACCCGGCCGATCCGTTGGGCCTGCCGGCCCAGGGGGTGGCGGCGGAGCACCGCCAAGGCCTTTTCCACCTCCTCTTCGGGGAGAAAGGCCAAGAAGCGGCCCTCGCAAGCCACGTAAAGGGGATCCAAACCCAGCACCTCCATCACCGCCCGCACCGCTGGACGCACGGGCACCGCTGGTTCCTCCAACACGATGCGCAGCCCCGTGCGCTCCGCCACCTCGTAACACACGGTGGCCACCCCACCGCGTGTGGGGTCGTGCAGGGCGTGCACCTCTACCCCCGCCGCCAGCAGCTCCTCCACCACCGGCCAAAGGGGCGCCACATCCGAAACCAGCTCGCCCCCTAAGCCGTGACGTGCTGCCAAGACGGTGGCGCCGTGGTCGCCAATGGGACCGGACACCAGCACCGCATCCCCGGCCGCTACCCGGGCATCGGAAAGGGGAAAGCCTTCCACCACACCCACCCCGGCGGTGGTGACGAAGGCCCGGTCGCCTTTGCCCCGCGGCACCACCTTCGTGTCCCCCGCCACCAGCGGTACGCCTACCTCCTGGCAGGCGCGGGCTGCTCCCGCGGTGATGGTGGCCAAAAACTCCTCCTCCACCCCCTCCTCCAGGATGAGAGCCCAGGAGAGGGCCAGCGGGCGCGCCCCTACCATCGCCAGGTCGTTGACGGTGCCGCAAACCGCCAAATAACCCAGGTCCCCACCGGGGAAGATGGGGGGATCCACGACAAAGGCATCAGTGGTGAACGCCAAAGGGCCCGTCGGAGCGGGGAGCACCGCCGCGTCCGACATCTCCACCAGGTATGGGTTGGTCAAAGGTGGGACAAAGAGGGACTTCACCAACTCTCTGGTGAGGCGCCCGCCCCCGCCGTGGGCCAGCAGGATGCGCCCCTTCATGCCGCCCCCACGCCACGCTCGTGGCGGTACCAGGCGGCGCAGGCTCCCTCAGCGGAAACCATACAGGCCCCCACGGCCGTGTCGGGTGTGCAGGCGGTGGCAAAGAGGGGGCATTGGGGAGGATCAAGAAGACCCCGCAACACGTCCCCACACCGGCAACCCACCGGTTCGCGAGGTTCTGGCAAGGCCACCGGAAAATGCCCCGCATCCCGAGCTGCCAGTTCGGGCCTTAAGGCCAGACCCGAAAGGGGAATTTCCCCCAGGCCGCGCCAGCGGGCATCGCACGGCACAAAGGTCTGTTCCACGAACCGCCACGCCGCCGGGTTCCCCTCTTCCCGCACCACCCGCCCATACAAATTCACCAGCTCCGCCCGGCCGTCCACCACCTGTTGCACCAACTCCACCACCGAGCGCAGCACGTCCACTGGGGTAAAGCCGGTGATGGCCGCGGGAACGGGGTACTGGGCCAGCACCGGGCGGTAGGCGCGGGCACCAATGATGACGGAAACATGACCAGGCAAGATGAGGCCATCCAACCGCACCACAGGATCCGCCAAGAGGGCCGCCAAGGCGGGGGGAATGAGCTTGTGACCGGAAAGGAGGAAAAAGTTGTCCACACCTTGCTGCAGCGCCTCCCACAGGGCAGCTGCCACGGTGGGCACGGTGGTTTCAAAGCCCACCCCTAAGAAGATGACCCGTCGCTGGGGGTTGGCCGCCGCCAGCTGCACCGCATCTCGCGGGGAGTACACCACCCGCACGTCACACCCCAAAGCCCGCGCTTGCTCCAACGACCCCACGCTGGCGGGAACGCGCAGCAGATCACCAAAGGTGGCCACCAGGTTTTCCGGCTGCTGTGCCAGGGCGATGGCCTGGTCCACATACCCCACCGGCGTCACGCACACCGGACAGCCAGGGCCGGAAATGAGGCGCACCTGGGGTGGCAGGAGCCGCCGCAGGCCGGCTGCGGCGATAGCGTTGGTGTGAGTTCCGCACACCTCCATAAAGGTG
>JANXCP010000138.1 GCA_025060245.1 Thermoanaerobaculum sp.
GGAAAAAAGGTGGTTAGGGCTTTGGGCGTGACGGGAGGGTTGGGGGTCGCCCTGGCAGCCATGGGGGTCTACCTTCTGCGGGCCTCGGTATTCGTGCCGCTTCCCGGTACGGTGCGTCTTCCTGGTTTGCAGCAACCGGCTACGGTGTCCTTTGACCGATGGCAAATTCCCCATGTGCAGGCCAACGCTCGGCGCGACGCCTTTTTCCTGCAAGGTTACCTGCACGCCCGCGAAAGATTTTTCCAGATGGAGCTGACCCGCCGCGCGGCTTCTGGCAGGCTGGCGGAGCTTCTGGGGGAAAAAGCCTTGACTCTGGATGTGCGCTTTCGGCGTTGGGGCTTGCCCGAGGCGACAACGCGGCAACGCTCGCTTCTTTCACCCGAGGTAGAGGAAGTCTTGGTGGCGTACGCTGCCGGCGTGAATGCCGCCTTGAGCACCCTCCCCCGGTTCCGCTTGGCCCCAGAGTTGGTGCTCCTAGGTGGGCAGCCGGAGCCCTGGCGGGTGGAGGACACCCTGGGCGTGGGTCTCTTGCTCCAGTACCAGCTCACCTGGGCGGCGGGTGAGGAGCTGCAGCGCTGGCAGGAGCTAATGGCTTTTGGGCGTGAACGGGCGCGGGATCTGTGGGGCTGGAGCCGGGAACAAGCCGACCAATGGATTCCCGATGTACCGCCGGTGGCCCCGGCGGAGCGACCCTCTGAGCCACCACTACCGGTTTTTTCTGGCATAGGTTCCAACAACTGGGTGGTGGCCGGGACCCGTTCGGTGACAGGTCTCCCCCTTTTGGCCAACGACCCCCACGTGGGGGTGAGTAATCCGGCCACTTGGTACGAGATCCACCTGCGGGCGCTGGGACTCGAGGCGGCGGGCTTCTCGGTCCCTGGGGCGCCTGGCGTGCTCATCGGCCACAACGCGCAGCTGGCCTGGGGCCTCACCATGGTCATGCTGGACGATCAAGACCTTTTTCGCCTCACCTTGGATGAAACGGGAACGCGTGAGCGGTTTGCCGGCCAATGGCGACCCCTGCACATCGCCATCCAGAGCGTGTACGTTCGTGGTGAGCGACAACCACGTCAGCTGGTGGTCAAGCGCTCCCTCCACGGGCCGGTGGTGCGTGAGGCGAGCGGGGAGGTGTTCGCCTTAGCCTGGACCGCTCTGCTGGCTCGCTCCCCGGTGGAGTGTTTTCTCCGCCTCATGACCGCCAGCGACGTGTACCAGGGAATGGAGAGTTTCGCCCCCTGTGAGTCGCCAGCGTTGAACCTGCTCCTGGCGGATCGACGGGGGAACATCGCCTGGCAGGTCACGGGGCGGGTGCCGCGCCGGGGGCGTGGGGCGGGAAGGCTGCCCGCGCCGGGGGAGGATCCTGCCTGGGCATGGCAAGGCTTTGAGCCCTTTGAGCGGAACCCGCGGATCGTGAACCCACCTTCGGGGTTTCTCGCCTCGGCCAACCACGATCCCTTCGCCGAGGGGGATTTCTGGGGCGAGCCGTTCCCCGGAGAGTTTGCCCCAGCCCACCGCCTGCGTACCATCAAGAGGCGGCTGGCGGAGCGGGAACGCTGGGATGTGGAAGGGTTCCTGCAGCTCCAAGCAGACGTGGCCAACCCGCAAGCCCAGGAGCTCCTGCGGTTGATGCGGCCTGTTTTGGAAAAGCTCTCGCACCCCGCGGCACGGGCCCTCTTGGGTTGGGACGGGCACATGAGCGCCCACAGTCGTGAGGCGTTCCTGTGGGCAAGTTTCTTACGGCACCTGGTCTGGCGAGTGGGCTTGGACGAGGCTACCGCCGCTGGTCTTTCCCGTTCGCCTTTTTCCGGGGAGACGCTGCTCCAGCTCCTGTTGGGCCAGGTGGATGCCGCGTGGTGGGATGACAGCTCCACGGAGCAGATGGAAGGACCTCTTGAGATCATTCGCCAGGCGCTGGAGGCGGCGGAGCGGGAAAGTGCGGGGAAGACCTGGGGAGAGGCGCATCGGTTGGTGTTCGCTCACCCCTTGGGCAAGCTTGCCTTGGTGGGTTGGCTGTTCAACCTGGGCCCGATGGGTGTGGGGGGAGGAGGGCAATGCCTCAACGCCACCGGCTACCGCACCCAAGGCCACGATTACGCTGTGGTCTCGCTGCCATCCCTGCGCTTCGTGGCCGACCTGGACGCCTGGGACCGCTCCCAGGCGGTACTTCCCCTGGGTCAAAGCGGCCACCCCCTCTCCGCTCACTTCAAGGACCAGCTCCCGCTGTGGCTGGCAGGCCGTGCCCGCCCCATGCCCTTTTCCCCCCAAGCCGTGGAGCAGGCTCGCGTACGCGTGACCCACTGGGTTCCATAACTTTTTCCCAAAAGCTCCCGTAAACCGCGTCCGGGGGTGGAAACATGCGGCAGAGGTTGTTGTCCGTCCTTGTGGGCTTGGCCGCCAGCGCGGCGGCGAGCGCAACGGTGCCCACGCCCGAACAGTTCTTGGGAAAGCCAGTGGGGCAGGACCGGGTATTGGCCAGTTATGAAGAAACCGTGCGCTACCTTCGCCTCTTGGCGCAGCGTTCACCGCGCCTGAGGTTGGAGGAGCTGGGTCCCACGGTGGAGGGGAGGCCCATGGTGGCCGCCCTGATCGGGTCTCCTTCCCACATGGCACGACTGGAAGCCATTCGGCGGGGCTGGGAGCGCCTGGCCAATCCCAAAGGTTTGAGCAGCGAGGAACAGGCGGCCCTGGTACGTGATCTGCCGGCGGGATTGCTGATCACCGCTGGCATCCATTCCACCGAGGTGGCCGGCCCGCAAAGTGCGCTGCTGTTCATCCACCAACTGGTGAGCGCGGGAGAGGATACGCCAATCGCGGCTTGGCTTTCTCGGGTGGTGGTGATGGTTGTCCCTTCCCTCAACCCGGATGGTCAGGAGGCGGTGTGGGCCTGGTACCACAAGTACCTGGGCACGCCCTTTGAAGGGTGCCCTTACCCTTTCCTGTACCACCGCTACGCGGGCCACGACAACAACCGGGATTTTGTCTTCCTCACCCAGCCCGAAAGCCGGGCGCTGAACCGGTTCGTGTACCTCCGGTGGCACCCCCAGCTCTTTGTAGATCTGCACCAGATGGGCCCCGTGGGTCCCCGGCAGTTTGTGCCACCCTTTGCCGATCCCATAAACCCCAACCTTCCCCCCGTCATTTGGCGGCTCACCTCGCATTTGGGGACCCTCATGGCCCTGCGGTTAGAGCTGGCGGGTAAAGGGGGTGTGGTTTCCGGCTGGACCTTTGATGGGCACTGGATCGGTGGCACCCGCAACACCGCCTGGTGGAAAAACATCGTTGGTGTGCTCACGGAAACTGCTTCGGCCGCCCTGGCCACCCCGGTGCTAGTGGATCTCACCGACCTGCGGGGAGGGGGGAAGGGCCTTTGGGACTACCAGCCCCAGGTGAACTTTCCCAACCCGTGGCGGGGTGGGCGCTGGGGGCTGCGGGAGGCCGTGAGCTACCAGGTGGAGCTCTTGCTGGCAGCGCTGGAGTTTGCCGCCACCTACCGCCAAGACCTGCTGCGGGAAACCTCGCGCATGGCTCACCAGGTGATGGCCGACGAGGAGGGTCCTTGGGGCTGGGTGGTACCGCCCACGGGGGATCCCGATCGTCGCCGCCGCCTGGTGCGGTTGCTCGCGGAGGCCGGGGCGGAGCTATTCCTGGCCGAGGGTGAAATCCGAACTGGCTTTTCCCACTGGCCCGCCGGTTCGGTGCTCATCCCCTTCCGCCAGCCCCTGGGCCGCTACCTGCGAGAGGTGCTGGAGCCGCAGCGCTACCCGGAACTTATCCCTGCCCCCGGCGCGGACATCCTGATGCCCTACGACGTGACCGCCTGGAACCTCCCGTTGATGCTCGGTGTGGAGGTGGCAAGGGTGGAGGTGGCGCCCCAGGGGAGCTGGCGGCCGGTTCCGGCAGAGTGGGAGCTGTTCCGAGGTATGGTGGACACAACCACGGTGGCGATCCCGGCATCCCACCTCCACCTGCACCTTTTGGCGAACGACGCCCTCCGGGCGGGTCTTGTCGCCTGTCGCCTCGCCCACGCGGTAGACGGCCTAGACCCCGGCTCCCTCGTCCTCCAGGGGAGCCGGCAGCAGCTTTCGTCCCTCTTGCGAGATCGTCCGGTGGCGGTGGTGAAGCTGGCAGGAAAGCCACCTGAATGCAAACCTTTGTCTTCCCCTCGTGTGGGGGTGGTGCACCCCTACACCCCCGTGGAGGATGCCGGTTGGTTGCGGTGGGTGGTGGAACAGGGCGGTTTTTCCGTGGTGGCGCTGTACCCCCCCGACCTTACGTCTGACCGGCTGGCCGAAGGGGTGGACGTCCTCGTGCTGCCAGATGTGGAACCTTCGCGGTTGGTGGAGGGACCGGGTCCCAGCCTGGTCCCCCTTCCCCCCGAATACCGGGTGGGCCTGGGCAGGGCCGGGGTGCAAGCCCTGCGCCAGTTTGTGGAGGCAGGGGGAACCCTCTTGGCCTTTGGCCGGACTGCGGAATGGGCGGCAGATACCCTGAACCTTCCCATTACCAACA
>JANXCP010000139.1 GCA_025060245.1 Thermoanaerobaculum sp.
GTGTGGGTGAACCCCCAAACCGATCACTTCTGGTGGGAACTTAGCCAACTGGAAGTTTTGGCTTGGCGCAGCTTGGCAGCGGAGCAGACCCACGACGGCGTCCGCTCTGCCCTCGCCCAGCAGCTGCTCTTGGTCCTTGCCTCTGACTGGCCGTTCTTGGTCACCACCCAGGCTGCTGCCGACTACGCCGAACGCCGCTTTGCCCGACATAGCCAGCGACTGCGAGAACTCGTGGCGAACTCAAACGCTGCCCTTCCACCCTGGGTGGTCGAAGACGCCGTGTTCCCTGACGCGCTGCTGTTGTCGGTCCTACACCAACTGCTCCGCCCTTCAGCGGCGCCCTGAGGAGGAACACCCATGCGCGTGGTGCACGTGGTCTCGGAGGCGGTTCCCTTTTCCAAAACCGGCGGCCTGGCTGACGTGGCGGGGGCCCTGCCCAAAGCCCAGGCCGAGCTGGGGGCGGAGGTGGCGGTGGTGCTCCCAGCCCATCGTTCCACCTTGGCCACTCCCGTTCCGGGGCAACCCGTGGGCCAGGTCACGGTGATGGGACTTCGCGGGCAGGTGCACCAGTTGCAGCAGGACAGCGTGCGGTGGCTCTTCCTTGATGTTCCTCCGCTGTTCGTGCGCCCGGGTTTGTACAGCTTGCCCGAGGGGGACTTCCCCGACAATCCCATGCGGTTCGTAGCCTTCGTTCGTGCGGCCCTGTCCCTGCTTGCCAATGCCGACGTCGTGCACGCCCACGACTGGCAAGCGGCGTTGGTGCCTTTCCTTTTGCGGGTGGAGGGCCAGTCATCGCCGCACCGGCCCCCGGTCAGCGTCCTGACCGTGCATAACCTGGCCTACCAAGGAGTTTTTCCCCCATGGGTCCTGGACGCCTGCCAGCTGCCCAGGGAGTTTTTCACCATGGACTACTTGGAGTTTTACGGCCAGGTGAATTTCCTCAAAGCAGGGTTGGCGACGGCCAACGCCATTACCACGGTTTCTCCAACCTACGCCAAAGAAATCCTCACCCCGCACTTTGGCTGCGCATTGGAAGGGGTATTGCGCAGCCGCCAAAGCCACCTCTTTGGCATCCTGAACGGGCTGGACCAGGAAGTGTGGGATCCGCGCCATGACACCGCCTTGCCCATGCCCTATAGCCCAGACAACCTGCGGGAGGGAAAGGAAGCGGCTGCCGCCGAGCTGCGACGTCGATTGGGCCTGAGCCCCTCATCCCGTCCCATCCTTGGAATGGTTTCCCGCCTCACCGAGCAAAAAGGTGCCGACGTGGTGGTGGCCGCCGTGGAGGCCATTCTGGCCTTGGGGTTTGACCTGGTGATCCTGGGCACGGGAGAAGCAAAGTTTGAGGAGCTCTTGGCGGCGGCCCAGGCAGCCCATCCCGATCGGGTGGCGGTGGCCCTTCGCTTTGACGATGAGCTGGCCCGCCTCATTTACGGCGGAAGCACCCTCTTCCTCATGCCCTCGCGCTGGGAGCCTTGCGGGTTGGGCCAGATGATTGCCATGCGCTACGGCACGTTACCCGTGGTGCACGCCACCGGCGGTCTGGCCGACACGGTGTTTGACGTGAGTATGCCCGCGGGAAACGGCTTCCCCTTTGCCCCCCTCACGCCAGAAGCTCTGGTGGCCACGCTGGCGAAAGCCCAGCAGTTCTTGGCGCAGGGGGAGCGGGTGCAAGACGCACAGAGGAGGGCCATGGAGCAAGATTTCTCCTGGCGCACCTCGGCCAAGCAGTACCTCCAGTTGTACCAACAGCTAAGGGATGGGGGCCTGGGGAGCCACGGGTGATCCACGACCATGCCGCCAGGGTCACCCTCGGCACTGGCAGCTCAGGGGGCAACACGGGCTAGGCCCCATCTTCACCGGCACGCCGGAAACAGGGCCCTATCTTGTTCCTGTCGTTGACCTGTCGGGTCGCCTGTGTTAGTTTTCCCGTTGTGGTGAGTGGAGCGAGGTAAATGGTTTTTTTCAACTGGGCCACGATGCAAATGGCGGCCAAGATCGTGTACTACGGTCCTGGCCTATGCGGGAAAACCACGAACCTCTCCTACATTTACGCCAAGACGGCTCCCTCCTCCCGCGGGGAAATGGTCTCTTTGGAGACGGAAACGGACCGTACGCTGTTTTTTGACCTGCTGCCTTTGGAGGTGGGGAAGGTGGGCGGGTTTCGCACCCGCTTGCAGCTGTACACCGTGCCAGGACAGGTCTTCTATAACACCACCCGCAAACTGGTGCTGAAAGGGGTTGACGGCATTGTGTTCGTGGCCGACTCGCAGCGGCCTATGGCCGATGCCAACTTGGAAAGCTTTACCAACCTGAAAGAAAACCTGCAAGAGCTGGGCATTGATTTCGCTAGTGTACCCTTGGTGCTGCAGTACAACAAAAGGGACTTGAAGAACATCCTAACGGTGGACGAGCTGAACGCCGCGCTCAACCCGGACGGAACCTACCAATACTTTGAGGCGGTGGCGACGCAAGGAATTGGGGTTTTTGAGACGTTAAAAGCCATCACCAAAGCCACACTCAAGACATTGCGTGCGCGCATGGCGGCCCAGGAGACACGGCTGGAAGAGGTCCGTCCCCCCCCCGCGCCCACACCCGCCCCCCCCGGCCCCCAAAACCACTTTCTCCCCCGATCGCCTCGCCAGCGCCGTCGAGCAGGAGCTTCCACCACCGCCACCGGTGGAGGTGCTCACTCCTCCTCCGGCCCTCCCGCCTGTGGAGGAGCTTTCGCCCAGCCAGGTCACAGCTCCAGTAGGCCCTCCTTCGGTGCCCCCGGTCTCGGAGCCTGAACCACCTGTGGAGTTCGCCACAACCCCTGAGCCCACTGCCCCCGCTGCCAGCGAGGTACGGCATGTGCGGGTTTCCTCCTCCTTGGACATCCTGGCCGAGCTGGAGAACCTTCGCAAGGCCAGTACCTTCAAACCGCAAGCTGAAGTAACACCCAAGCCGACCTTAGATGTGGACGCACTACTGGTGGGATCCCTTAATTCCCGTCAAGAAGTACGTAAGAGAGTGGACGAGCGCGTGGGACGGGCCCTGGCCAGCGCCACCCGCTGCCGCGTGCGCATTGAGCTTTTAGATGAGCACAACACCCCAGTGGCCACCGTTGCCCCGGTGGAGGTGGAAATCAAACGGGAGGAGCGCCTTCGCCAGCTAGCGCTCACCCTCACCGTAAACCTGCAGGGTGAATGACGAGAACGTGTAGGACCGTGGTGTTGCTCAGCTTGGCCTTGGCCGCCTGCCGAAGCGGCGCACCCGCAAAATTTACCACCTCACCCACAGCAACGACCAGCTCCCCTTCTGCCGCACAGGTCCCACCGCCACCCTCCGCCCTGTTGCGCCAGTGGACCGAGGACACATTAAACCAGGCTCAACAGGCAGCGGCGGACCAGGACGTGGAAACCTTCTCCGCCTGCGAGGCTGCCTTGGTGCGGAAGGTGGACGAGCTCGTGGCCACCTTTCCCGCGAGCCCCGAACTGGCCCAAGCCGTCGCTGAACTTTGGCAGGAGCTGGACAACCTGGGCGCGACCCTAGCTGAAGAAGGGGGCGGGGAGGAGGAAGAGGCGCCGCCAGTTCCGGAAGAACTGCCGGTCCTCCCGGAGGAACAGGTCAACCAAGCGGCGCAGGCTGCTGGACAGCTCATCTTTGACTTGCCCGTGAAAGTTACCCCTGAAGTAGCGGCCATGATCGCCTTTTACACCGGGCCGTACCGTGAGCGGCTGGTGGCAGCCCTGGAGCGAGCCGCCCGGTGGTTACCCCTCATCCGCCCACAGCTGAAGCTTCGCAACCTCCCCCAAGACCTGGCCTACCTTCCTCTGGTGGAGAGTGCTTTTCAGGTGCATGCCCGGTCGCGGGCACGGGCTATGGGACTCTGGCAGTTCATGGCGGGAACCGCGAGGCTTTACCAGTTGCGCTGCGACGGCCTGGTAGACGAGCGCCTAGACCCGCAACGCGCCACCGAGGCAGCCCTGGACCACCTGGCCGACCTTTACACCGCCTTTGCCGATTGGGAGCTAGCCCTGGCTGCCTATAACTCCGGTGCGGGGCGGGTGGAGCGGGCAATCCGGCGGGCAAAAGGGGCTAAGGATTTTTGGAGCATTCGTCGCTTCCTCCCGCGGGAGACTCGCAACTACGTTCCCGCCCTCTGGGCCGCCCTCATCGTGGTGAAACAGCCTCAGCGTTTCGGCTTGCCCACCTTCGTCGAGAACCCCTGGTGCCGCGAGAGGATAGAGGTGGAAGGCGCTCTGGATTTGGAAGTACTGGCCGAAAAAGGGGGGTTTGAGCTGGGGCGACTGCGCGAGCTCAATCCGGCCCTCACCCGCGGCATCACCCCACCCAACGGCCTCTACTCGGTGTTTGTGCCCTGTGGCGAAGGGACCAGAGCGCAGCAGGTGATTGCCTCAATTCCCGCGGCCGATCGCATCAAGCGCCTGTTC
>JANXCP010000013.1:0-14034 GCA_025060245.1 Thermoanaerobaculum sp.
AGGGGGCCCGAGAGGCGAGAGCGGTAACGCGCCACGGCCGCCGGGGAACAGGAGCACTGCCGTTGCGGGTCGCCGAGAAAGCCGCAGGGACAGGGGTTAGCCGCGGCTACCAACTGGAACCGGGCAGGGAAACGCAGGGAGCCAGCGGCGCGGGCGATGACCACCTCTCCCGATTCCAACGGTTGCCGCAGCACCTCCAGCACATCACGGCGGAACTCGGTGAGCTCATCTAAAAACAGCACGCCGTTGTGCGCCAAGGAAACTTCCCCTGGACGGGGATAAGGTCCCCCGCCCACCAGACCGGCCGCGGAAATGGTGTGGTGGGGGCTGCGAAAGGGCCGGAAAGCCAACAGCCCTTGGGGGCGCGGAGCCAGGGGGGTCACGGAGTAGACCTTGGTTGTTTCCAGGGCCTCGGTTTCCGACAGCGGGGGTAAGATCCCCGGCAGGCGTTGGGCCAGCATGGTCTTGCCCGAGCCCGGTGGACCCACCATGAGGAGGTGGTGACCACCAGCGGCAGCCACCTCCAGGGCGCGTTTGGCATGCTCCTGCCCCGCCACATCCGCCATATCCAGTTCTGGCAGCGTGGCAGGCCGCCACCAGGGGTTGGTGGCGGGAGAGGTCCAGGTAAGCTGGCGCTCTCCCCGCAGCGCTGCCACCACCTCTTTCAGGTGCGAAGCCCCAGAGACCTGAGAGTTGCGGACCACCGCCGCTTCGGGAAGGTTTTCTTCAGGCAGCAGCACGCGCGCCCTCCTCTTGGCCGCAGCTTCCACAATGGGGAGAATCCCCCGCACTGGCCGTAACTGTCCGTCCAAGGACAGCTCACCCAAAAGCCAAAGGTCGCGCAGATTCGGCGTGTTCAAAAATCCCGTGGCCGCCAAGACCCCAACCGCGATGGCCAAGTCCAACAGGCTCCCCTCCTTCCGCTCCTCGGCGGGGGAAAGGTTGACCACCACGGCCATGGTATCCAGGGTGGCTCCCAGCTGGCGAATGGCAGCGATGACCCGTTCCTTGGCTTCGCGCACCGCCGCATCGGGTAGACCCACCACGACTAACCCGGGAAGCCCCGGGTGGGCCTCCACTTCCACGTGTACCGGCAGAGCATCCACGCCGCGGGGAACGGCTGAACAAACCTTGACCACCATCGTGCCTCCCCGACGTGGCTGGACGGCGAAGCTATTATGAAGGGGCTTATGCCACCGGTCAAGGGAGTCCCAGAGGCAACGGCTCATCAGGTGGAACAGCTGCGCAACGAATTGGAGCGCGCCCTGGCGCGGGAGCTTCAGGGACCTTCCGGTTGCTGGCCTTTGCTGGTGGGGGTCTTGGGGTTGCTGGTGGGGTTGGCACTCCTGGTGGCGGGTTTGTAGGCGGCCAACAACTGATCTCCCCAGCGGGCCAGGGGCGCTACCACAGGTCCGTCAAAAATGGCCCCACCCCGATAGGCGAGACCCAGCAGGATGCCGCTGGCGGCTAGAGCTAACCCGCCGGCGGTCAAAGCCCCCAAGAGCCGATCGACGAAGGTTAGGTGGAGCCGATCTAGAAGCTTGCGCAACCCTAAGCCGGCCAACAGCACCAGGGCAAACACCAGGAGACCACTGAGGAGAGAGGCCAGGATGGTGGTCCAGCCGGTCGGAGGCGTGCCAAAGGCCCAATGGGCCAACGGGGGACCAGCCAGGCGGCCCAGGAGCAAGGCAGAGGCCCCGGCCAACGCCAGGGCAAGCATCCGCACCAAACCCCAAAAAGCGCCGAGGATGGCGCAGCCCAGAGCCACCGCCACCAGGACCCAATCCATGGCCCTATGGTAACCGGGGGCGCGGCATCTTTGCTAGACTACACCGCCATTGAACGGAGGTGGCTGATGGGGTGGCTACCGGACCCTGTACACCCAGCGGTGGTGCACTTTGCCGTGGCTTTGCCTGTGGTGGCGGTGCTGTTTGATCTTTTGGCGTTGCATCCGCGGTGTCGGTCTTTGGCACCAGCGGCGCCGCTGCTGTGGCTGTTGGTGGGTTTGGCGGGCGTGGCAGCCTATCTCTCGGGGCAGGCGGCCCACGAGGAAGCGGTGATCCCCCAGGCGGCGCGGTCCCTGATGGAGCAGCACGAGGAGTGGGGAGAAAGGCTCATGGTGGGGCTTTTGGCGTTGGCGGCTCTGCGCCTGGCCTTTTGGCGGCTGGAGCGGTTTGCCTTTTGGCTGCGGGGCGTGCTGCTTGCGGCCGGCGTCCTGGCGGCAGGGGCTGTGGCGTACACGGCGTCTTTAGGGGGAAAGCTGGTGTACGACCACGGGGTGGGGACGCGCCTTTCCTTGCAGGGTGGCTCCCCTGCTCCAGCGGATCCATCGCACGACCACGCACCTACCGAGCAACGCTAGAGCCTGCAGCGGCGGTCGTGGAGGGTCGGCTTTCACCGGTGGGCGAGCAACGCCTCGGGACTTGCCCACGGGAGGGGGAGGTCGTATCCCCCGGTGAAGTTGGGCGGTGTTGTGGCGCCGGGATCCCTTGTGAACCCAGCCGCAGGCATGGTAGGGTGCCGGCCCGTGAAGGGTGGTGCAAACCCCAAGGCGGTGCAGGCGATGTTCGCTCGCGTTGCCCGCCGCTATGACCTCCTCAACCGGGTGCTCTCCCTGGGGCAGGACCAGCGGTGGCGCCGTTTCCTCCGGCAGGCGGTGGCGCAAGCTCCTGCGGGGCCGGTGCTGGATTTGGCCACCGGCACGGGGGACGTGGCCTTGGGTGCTTTTCAACGGCCGGTGGTGGGAGTGGATTTCTGCCTGGAAATGCTTGCCCTGGCGCGCCGCAAACCGGGGAGGCCAGTTCCTTGGCGCTATTGGGTGGCGGGAGACGTGCAGGCCTTGCCCTTTGCTGAAGGCCTTTTTGCCGCGGTTACGGTGGCCTTTGGCTGGCGGAACTTTCCAGACCCCGTGCAGGCTTTCGGTACCGTGGGTCGGGTGCTCAAAAAAGGCGGGAGGCTGGCCATCTTGGAGTTTCACCCGGTACAGCGCCAGCCATGGCGCACGCTGCATCGCCTTTGGCAACGGTGGGTGATTCAGCCGGTAGGTTCGTGGGTTTCAGGGGATCCCCAGGCCTACCGGTACCTTCCCGAGACCTCCAACCACTTCTTGACCCCCGAGGCGCTGGAACGGGCGGCTGCCTTGGCCGGTTTTTCCTTGCTCGGTCGGCGTTATCTGGGCCTGCAGGTGGCCTGTCTTTCGGTGTTTGTAAAAAAGGGGTGAGCGATGCAGACCATGGAGGGAAAACCTGTGGCGGATGTTTTGCGGCAGCGGCTGGAAGGGCAGGTGGCAGCCCTGCGGGAGCGGGGTATTGTGCCCTCCCTCCACGCCATCTTGGTGGGCGACGACCCGGCTTCTGCGGTGTACGTGCGGGCCAAGGCGAAGGCCTGCCAGGAGCTGGGCCTGGCTGCCCAAACCCATCGGCTCCCCGCTCACACCTCCGCCGATGAGCTGGCTGATCTAATTGACCGCTTGAACCACGACCCGCAGGTGGACGGGATCCTGCTCCAGTTGCCGCTGCCCGCCCATTTACCCACGGCGCGTTTTCTCGCGCAAATTGCCCCGGAAAAGGACGTGGATGGCTTCCACCCGGAAAACGTGGGGCTTTTATGGCAAGGCAGGCCACGCTTTGTTCCCTGCACCCCCGCGGGGATCATGGAGCTGCTGCGCTTTTACGGTGTTACCTTGGAAGGCAAGCGGGCGGTGGTGGTGGGACGTTCGGACATTGTGGGCAAACCTATGGCGGCCTTGCTTTTGCAGGCCAACGCCACGGTGACGGTGGCCCATTCCCGCACCCCTGATCTCGCCCAGGTGTGCCGCCAAGGCCAGGTGGTGGTTGCAGCTGTGGGGCGGCCGGCCTTGCTGGGTGCGGCGCATGTGCAGCCGGGTGCGGTGGTGGTAGACGTGGGGGTCAACCGGGTGGAGGATCGTACCTTGGTGGAGCGCCTCTTCCCTGGGGATGGGGAGCGGTTGCGGGAGTTGAACACCAAGGGTTACACCTTGGTGGGGGACGTGGCCTTCGGCGAGGTGGCGCCGGTGGTGGCTGCCCTCACTCCGGTTCCCGGCGGGGTGGGTCCCCTCACCATTGCGCAACTGTTGGCCAATACGGTGAAAGCCTGCCTTCTCCGGCGGGGGTAAGGGTGCTGCGGGTGGGGCTGACCGGGGGTTTGGGGGCGGGCAAGAGCACCCTGGCTGGGATGCTGGCCCAGCGGGGGGCAGCGGTGCGCGATGCCGATGGGGTTGTGGAAGGACTGTACCGAGCGGGGGGTGCGGCGGTCCCCCTGTTGGTGCAGCTGTTCGGTGCTGAAATCCTTGCCCCCGACGGTGCCGTTGACCGCGGACGGCTGGCGAAGCTGGTGGCAGCCAACGGCGAGGCCCTGGAGCAGTTGAACCGGGTGGTCCACCCCCTGGTGCGCCAGGAGCTCTCTGCCTGGTTGGAGGAGCTGGAACGTCTGTCCTGCCCACCGACGGTGGCCGTGGTGGAAGCGGCGCTGTTGGTGGAAACCGGTTCCTTCCGCCGCTTCCATCGCCTGGTGGTGGTCACCGCCCCCGAGCCCTTGCGCCGAAAGCGGGCTTTGGCCAGCGGCATGGGTTTGCAGGCAGTAGAACGGCTCCTGCAGGCCCAGGCCCGTGAGGAGGAAAAGTGTCGGCTAGCCCATTACGTGGTGGACAACTCTGCCACCCTGGAGGCCTTGGCAGCAAGAGCCAAGACCCTTTGGGAGTACCTGCTCCAGGACGCGGAACGGCTGGCTGCCGGCAAACCCCTACCGCAGGGTCCAACCCTCTTCCTCTAGGGCGTGCCGGAGGGCGCGCAAAGCGTGGGCGCGGTGGGAGATGCGGTTTTTCTCCTGTGGGCTCATCTCGGCGTAGGTGCGCCCATCGCCCCCTTCTGGGGCAAACACCACATCCCAGCCAAAGCCGCCGCTGCCCCGGGGCTGGGGGACGATAATCCCCCGCACCTTCCCCACCCCACGGATCAGGCGCACGCCGTCAAAGGCCACCGCTGCGGTGCGGGCGACGGCCGCCTTGGTGGTAAAACCTTGAAGCATTTGCGGTAACGCCTGGGGTCCTGCAGCTTTCAGCAACCACTTCACCAGCGGGCCGGGAAAGCCGCCCAGGGCTTCTAATTCCAAAGAGGTGTCCTCCACGATCACCGGCCTTTGCAGCTGGGCAAAGGCGGTGCGTGCCTTTTCTTCGGCTAACACCTCCACGTTGAGCCCTTGCACCTCTGGCAGGTCCAAGTCGAACCGCTGCAAAGGCAGAGCCAAGATGGCCTGGGCTTCCTGGAACTTCTCCTCGGAGGAGGTGACAAAGGTGAGGATCAAAGGCAGCGCTCCCGCTCCAGCAGGTAGGCGGGGACGGGTTTGGCCAACCCGCGGATCTTGAAATCGCCCAAGTGGGTAAAGGGGAAAAGCTCCTGCAGGGCGGCAAAGGTGCCGGGACCCACCACCACCTGCCCGGCTTCCGCCACCTGTTCCTCCAAACGGGCGGCCACGTTCACCGTGTTGCCCAGGACGGTGTAGTCCACGCGGTTGACGGAGCCAATCTCCCCCACCACCACCGGGCCGGTGTTGAGGGCCACGCGGACCCACACCTCGTCCAGACCCTGTTGGCGCCGCTGGCGGTTCCACCCCTCAACCCCTTGCTGCAGCGCCAGGGCCGCCCGCACCGCGCGCTCGGCGTGATCCGGCTGGGGCAGGGGGGCACCAAAAAAGGCCATGACCGCGTCACCGATAAACTTGTCCAAGGTCCCGCCAAAGGCAAAGATGGCCTCCGAGGCCAGCGAAAAGAACTCGTTGAGGAAAGCGGCCACCGCTTCCGGTTCCATGTGCGCACAGCGAGCGGTGAAGCCGACGATATCAGCAAACAGCACCGTGACTTCCCTGGTTTCGTGGCGCTCAGCGCCGGAGCGCCGCTCTTTGACGATGGCCTCCACCACCGCAGGGGAGTGGTAGCGCTCCAGTCGTTCCCGAATCCGCCGCTCCTCGCGGATGAAGTCGTTCAGTTGGGCCCGTTCAATGGCCACGGCGGCGTAGTTGGCCAAGGCGGTGAGCAGGTCCAGGTGTTCCGAGGTAAAGCAACCTGTGGCCAGGGGTGTGTCCACGAAGAGCACCCCAATGACGTTGTCCCGGTGCCATAGGGGAACGCACATGGCCGAGCGAATGGAGTGCAGGCGCACGCTCATGCCGGCGGAGAACCGCTCGTCGGCTTGGGCATCGGAGGTGAGCACAGCCACCTTTTGCTGCACCACCAGGTCCAAAATGGTTTGGGAAATGGGTACCTCCTTGAGGGCGGCGCCGGTGCGGGAGCGCGCTTGACGCAACTGCGGCTCGCCTTGCGGGTTGAAGAGCAGAATGTAGGCCCGTTCGGCGGGGAGCTGCTGGAACACCGCGTCCACCACCTTGGAGAGCACCGGCTCCAGCTCCTCCACCTCCAGCAGGGTCCGGGCCACCTGAGCCAAGGCCTGCAGCACCCGCTCCCGTGAGGATACGGCCACTGCCGCATCGGTCCCCTTTTCCTCCAGGGGGAAGTCCTTTTGGAACTGGGCCAAGGGGCGAAGGAAGGTACCGGTGGTGCTGGCGGTGTCCTTTTTTTCCCGGAAGGTGAGCTGAAAGTTGCCAATGTGCAGGATGTCGCCGTGGGAAAGGGCAGCTTCTTGCACGTAATTGCCGTTTACTTTGACGCCGTTGGTAGAGCCTAGGTCCACCACCCACCAGCGCCCTTGCCGCAACTCCAAACGGGCGTGGTGCCGGGACACGGAAAAGTCTTTCAACGTCACGGCGTTGTCGGAAGCCCGGCCAATCCCGATGGGCCCTTCTTCTAGGGTGAGCTTTCGCCCCCCACCCCCTTCTTCCCAAACCAGCTCGGCCACGGCGCTATTGTACGCCCACCTTCTGGCGCAGGCGGGCCAGTTCCCGCTGGGCGGCCAGGTCCGAAGGGTCCAGACGCACCGTGGTGGCCAAGTGTTCCAGCGCCCCTTGGATATCTCCCAAGGCCTCCAGGGCCACTGCCAGGTTGCGGTGGGCCTTAGGGTTGTTCGGGTCAAGGGCCACCGCTTTGCGGAGCAGCTCCTTCGCCTGGTTCATGTGCCCCTGCTCGCCAAAGAACACGCCGGCGTTGAGCAAGAGCACGGCACTTTGGGGGAAACGCTCCAGTCCGCCGCGGAGCATGGCCTCCGCGCGGGCCAGCTCACCGCGCTCGCGGTAATCCAAGGCAGAACGCACCACGGTGGCTTCCGGGTCGGCAATGCCGGTGTCAATGGCCAGCCAAAACTCCCGATCCGCCTCGTCAAAACGCCCCTCCTTGCGCAGGAAGGTGGCCAGGTTGTAGTGGGGCGCGGGGTATGACGGGTCGGCGGCAATGGCCTGGCGAAAGACCGCCTCCGCCTGCTTCCGGTCGCCCTTTGCCGCCAAGCTGGAGGCCAAGTTGTTCAGCCTCCGTGCCTCAGCTCGGTCAAAGCGGGGGGTTGGCGGGGGGCTTTGTTGCTGGGCGGCTGGCGCTGTGGGTTGGGTCTCGCCGCTCAAGTAGCCCAAGGCGCGCAGCTTTGCCAACTCCTCGGCCCGCGCTTCCGGGGGCAGCTCCACCCGCTTCGGAGTTGGCCGACCCACCAAGGCCCCGTAGTTCACCGTGAGGGAGGAGTTGGCCTTGACCCAAGGGGGAAGAGCCCCGGGCATCTCCGCACCCCGGGGCAGTCCGGCCAGGGCCAACAAGGTGGGCGCCACCTGGTACACGCTCATGCGCCCGCGCCCAGGGCTCGGTGCCACCTGCGGCGAGATGGCAATGAACACACCCACCGGCCGGTGCCACCAGACGGCGGTGGCGGTGTGGGCGCCCGAGGGCACCCGCGGGCGATCAGCTCCCCAGGTGAACCCGTGGTCGGAAAGGATGACCAGGCTATCGTTGGGCCCCAGTTGTCGGTACACCCTGCCAATCCAGGCGTCGACCCGCGCCATGTAGCGGTCCACGACCTGGCCAAACCGTGCCACCAGGAGGGGGTCGGTCCCGGGGAGCGCCGGAGCCCGATAGGGGGCAAACAGGTGGCCCACGGTGTCTGTGCCTTCCAAATAGGCAAAGATGGCATCGCGGCCCTGTTGCAGCTCCTTTTCCGTCAGCCGCTCCACGGAGATGGTGGCGGCCATGAGCTTAGCCAGCCCAATGACGGGGTCATCCCACTGCTCGCCTTGCCCCTGCCGCAGCTCCGCTGGGCTGACCGTGGCCAACTCCGCTAACTGCTCCGGGCCAAGGTCCTGCGCTCTCACCACCAAGGACATGGCCTCCTCCTGCGCCCGTGGGGGATCGGCCAGGGCAGGGGTGAGGGCGGAAAGCCCCAAAAGCTGCTCGGTGAGGCGGTCGGAGTACACCACGCCTCCAGGGGGGGCCTGGGCTGGGAAGGTGGCCCACCACCCAATGGTGGCAGTGCTGCGACCGGCGGCAGCGAGGATCTCCCACAGAGCAGGGACCTTGCGGGCATTGGCGGAGATCGGGTGGGGTGGACCTCCTGCCGGGTCGGGCTCCAAAAAGTCCAGGACCCCATGCTCCTCGGGGGAAACGCCGGTGGCAATGGTGGTCCAGATCACCGGTGAGATGAGCGGGGGTGGAACCTCCAGGTTGGCTTGCACCCCCTGGCGCAGCAGACGGGCCAAGTGGGGCATCACACCGCGGGAGGTGAGCTGGTCCACCAGTTCCCAGTCCAGCCCATCTAGGCCCAAGACCACTAGCCTGCCTGGCGGGGATAGGCGGCGCAGGAGCGCGCGCGCCTCGGCTTGCAAAGCCTGGACATCCTCAACCCGCAACGTCACCTCGCGCGGTTGCAGGGAGGCAAGCCAGTTCCTCCATACCCCCTCGGCGTTAGGGCCGATGGCCCCTTCCGCTGGCGGGAACCACTGGCGCCACTGCTGGGTAGACTGCCAGAGCTTCGCCCTTACCCCTTCGGGGAGCTGAACGAGGGCAGCCTGACCCAGAGCCACCTCCAGACCTTGGCTTCGCACCTGCGAGGCCTTCACGGGTAGCGGACCCGCACCCTCCAGGAGCAGGCGGAGCACCGCCTTTGGCGCGCTCGCTGAAGGCAGGGGCAGGGACATGGAGGCGGCCAAGAGCGCCGCACCGTTTTCGGCTGGAACGGTCCAGCGCTGGTAAAAGGGCCAGGGCGCGAAGTTCCAACGGCGGGGGAGGAGCCGGACCCCTTCACCGAAGCGGCTTACCGTGACGACGCGGCGGTTCTTTGCCGGCGGGATGAGGCTCACGGTGACGAGGGCGACCACCAGGGCCACCAGGCAAACCGCTATGTAGTAGCCGCGCCGCACCGATACCTCCGGTGGCATTCTAGCCAACAAAAACCGGGGGCCGAAGCCCCCGGTTTGCGCTGTGTCGGTCAAGCCTCAGTACTCGATCTTGAAGCCGATCTGGAACCGCCGCGGGGCCTGCCGGGCGGTAGGCCGCTTGAATGCCGAATCGGGCGTGCAGGCGCCGGTGGAGGGGGTGTAGATGCTGCACTGACGGGTGTACCGCACGGTCCGAAACTGGTTGTTTAACATGTTGAACAGGTCAACGTAGGCGGCCAGCTTCACACCCTTGATGGTGAATGGCTGCTCCACGTGGATGTCCCCTTCCCACACCTTGCCCACTGTCTTGGAGCCACGCTTGGCCCACGGGTAGCTGTACCCGTCGGGGGTGGTCCCGTAAGGCGTGTACAGGTTGCCGGTGTTCCAGTACAGGGACAGGCCGACGATGGTCTTGAAGGGAAGGTTATGGAGCCGTGCAACTTCATATCCTGCTGGATCCACTTGGCAGTGAAGGGGAGGTGGTTGCCGCCCGACTTGGTGAGCAGGTTCACGATGCCACCGGTGGCGCGGCCGTACTCCGCGGCAAAGCCAGCAGTTTGCACTTGGGCTTCCTGGATGGTGTCCCAGTTAATGGCGCTACCCCAGGTGTTGGTACGCGGGTCAGTGGTTTCCACGCCGGCGATGAGGTAGCTGTTGGCGTCGTTGGAGGCCCGGTGCACGTAGGGGTTGTTACCGGCTTTAACCCCTGGGGCCATCTGCATCATGGTTTGGAAGTTGCGGTTGGTGGTCAGGGTGTCCACCAGGGTCCAGTCCACCCCCCTTGTCCACCGTGGACTTGGAAGTGTCAACCACGATTTTCTCTGCCGTTACGGTGATGGCTTCAGCGAACTGCGACAGGGACGTCTCCGCGGCAATGGCGGTCTCCTTACCCAGGTTGACGATGATCCCGGTCTGCTCCAGCGTGTTGAACCCCGCCAGTTCAAATTTGAGGGAGTGGTCCTTCCCGGGCGGCACCGGAACGAAACGGAACCGCCCCTGGGAGTCGGTCACCGCCACACGGGTACCCTGCATGGCGGGACCCGAAAGGGTGACCGTGACCGCCGGGAGGGGTGGCCGCTGGTTATCCACCACCGTGCCGGCGATGAACCCGAAATGCTGCTGTTCCCACACCGGTAGTGCCAGCAGGAGGAGGGCCCAAAAAGATAGACACTAACTCGTCTTATCGCTCCTCCTTTCGTGTCGGGTTAGTTTTGGATACGAGGCCGAACCCGATGGCAGAAAAGAGGGGATCTTGCATGCCTTGGGCAAGGGCAAAAAAGCTAATGCCAGCGAGGCTTATTCGAAAAGCCGGTCTTCCGTCCAAAAAACCGTATGCCAACCGCGAGCTAGGGGAGGGGGCTAGGCCCCCTCCCCGTTGCTCAAGAAGGCCGTTTTAGTACTCCAGCTTGAATCCCACTTGGACCTGACGCGGTGCTTGCCAAGTAGTCGGCTTGCGGAAGGTGGCCGTAGCTGCGCTGTTACCACCGCGGGCGGTGGGTTGCTGGTTGTTGAACGCGTTGAAGAGGTCAAAGTACAGGGCTACCTTTACCGGGCCGATGGTGACCGGGTGCTCGATGTGCAGGTCCGCTTCCCAGTTGTTCCCCACGCGGCTGGAGCCGTACCGCTCTAAGGGTACCGTACCGTAGCTTCCAGGTCGGGTGGCCGTGTAGACGTTGCCGGAGCTCCAGAAGGCGGTGATGCCGAAAATGGTCTTCCAGGGGGCGGTCCAGGAGCCAGCAAACTTCACCTCGTGGGGTGTTTCTGGCCTGCCGTACCACAGGGGATCAAAGGCATCGGGCTGATCGCCGTAGCCGGAGTTCTGGCTAAAGCCGCGGGCTTGGGCCCAAGAGCGGGAGCGCAACACATAGGTGTAGTTGGCAATGAACTGGAAGCCATCGGGTCCGAAGCGCTTGCGCAGCCCAAACTCCAAGGCCTGGTACTCCTTCCACTTGGCGTCGGTGGTAAAGACCCTGCCGTCCGCCACCCGAACGCGCTTCAGGGGAGCATTGCCCCATAGGTACTCGCCGTCGTACTCGGGGTCCAAATCCTCAATTCCCTTGGGTTGCTCCCGCCAGACGTAGGTGACGCTGGCAGCCATCCGCGGGCTCAAGAGCTTCTCGTAACCCACGGTGAACTCGTCGGTGTACACCGGGTCTAGGCCAGGATCAATGCGGTAACCAGACTCACCCACGGGGATTCGCCAGGCAAGCCGCCAACAGGTATCAGGGTAGGTCCAAATGTTGCGCCCGTCCACGGTGCAGGTGCCGGTCCAATCCCAGCGCTCGTAAGTGGTGGGGGTGGAGCTCATGGTATTGCCGATGTAGTTCGTGGCCAGATCGTAGAAACGGCCCAAAGACGCGCGGACCACGTCGCCGTTGAGATCGTAGGCAAAGCCCAGACGCGGGGCCAGCTGGTCGGTGAAGGAGAAGGAAAGCACCTCGGTACCGGCGTTGTTCTTCGCCTTGAGGGATTCGGCTCGGAGCCCCAGGTTAAAGGTGGCCTTCCCCACCTTCCAGGAATCCTGAACGAACAAGGCCCAGTACTGGTCTTTGTTTTCAATGGGCCCTGGCTCGTTGCGGTAGAAGAAGCGCCGGAAGGGCCGCGGGTTAGCCCCTACGTAGCCCGAGGTTTGGTAGTAACCCGCGTCGTTGAAATACGAGCCCGCTCGCGGCTTGATGTCAAAAAACTCCAGGCCGCCCTTGAACTGGTGGGAACCCAACGCGGTGTCCAGGTAGTAGGAGGCTGCCAGCTGGAACCCGTCACGGTCGCGGAAGGAGCGGTAATCTTCAAAGGGGGCACCGTAGTAGTAACCGTAGGTCCGATCCAGGATGAACGGCACCTGGTTCCACTGGGCGGTGGATTGTGGGCTGTAATTGAGCTCCTGCCGGTGCCGCTGGAACTTAGCTTCAACGAAGAAGTTGTTGGTAAACACGCCGTACCACTGGAGGGAGGAGTTGTTACCACCCTGGAACTGGGTGTTTTCCGCGGACCGGGCGATCCCTACGCCGTAGTAGTAACGACCATTGGCGTTGGAAATGTCAATGGGGTCTTCGTTGTAAAAACCGATGACCGAGTGGCTGGGGTTCACCTGCCAAGTTAGCTTGCCGGAAAAGTAATGACCCTTATAGTTGGAGATCTCCTGCACTGCATTGCCCGCCCGCGCATCGGCCAAGGTGGCATACCGTCCAAAGGTTTGCTCGCGGTCGCGGCCCTCGTAAGCGAGGTAGAACCACAGGCGGTCCTTCACGAAGGGACCGCCCAAAGTGACGGAAGGCCGCAGCTCATCGGTAGCCACCTGGGCTGCCTTCTTTCGCCCCGTTTCCTTTTCAATGCCAGGGCGTGCGTTCCACTCGCTGTCCTGCTTCACCACGCGTGCGGTGAAGGAGAGCTTGTTCCCGCCTGACTTGGTGACAAGGTTGATGATCCCGCCCATGGCGCGGCCGTACTCGGCGGCAAATCCAGCGGTCTGCACCTGCGCCTCTTGAATGGTATCCCAGTTAATGGCGGTACCCCAGGTGTTGGTCCGCGGGTCGGTGGTGTCCACGCCGTCAATGAGGTAGGCGTTGTCATCTCCCGAGGCACCGTGGACGTTTGGGTTGTTGCCCGCTTTCACCCCGGGTGCCAACTGCATGAGGGTTTGGAAGGTGCGATTGGTGGCCAAGGTGTCCGCCAGCGTCCAATCCACCACCGTATCCACCGTGGACTTGGTGGTGTCCACCACGATCCGCTCGGCCGTGACGGTAATGGCCTCGGCAAACTGGGACAGGGCCATTTCCGCGGCAATGGACGTTTCTTTGCCCAGGTTCACCACCACTCCGGTTTTCTCCAGGGTGTTGAAGCCGGCTAGCTCAAACCGAATGACGTAGTCCTTACCTGGGGGCACGGGCACGAACCGGAATCGACCCTGTGTATCGGTGACGGCCACCCGGGTCCCTTGCATCGCGGGTCCCGAGAGGGTCACCGTCACCCCAGGTAGGGGCTGCTGTTGGTTATCCACCACCGTTCCGGCGATGGACCCGTACTGCTGTTGCGCCACGGCCGGTGTGGCTAGCAGTACGGCGGTTAAGAGAAAAAAGATAGGTACTCGCCGCATACCAGTCCTCCTTTCTTGCCCCTGTGACTCAAACGCTGAACACCTCCCTCAGCGCGTCACGGGGTGCTGTTACACGTTGTGCAAACATTGTGCCTGCTCTAGAAGGGTTGCAGCAGCCTCAGCGCCGTGGGGCGTGTTCGGGAAATTGAACGGAGGGCGGGGCTAAGGTGCGATGGCTGTGCAGTCGCCACCCTCGGACCTGGCGGCGTACAGGGCAGCTTCACAAGCCCGGAGCAGCTCCTCAGCGTTGGCGTACCGTCCGCTGCGAAAGGCGGCAAGGCCGGCAGTGGGGCGTAACGAGGTGGGTCCAGGCATCTGCCGCAGTGCCCTGCGCACCCGCTCCACAAAGGCGAAGGCCTCACGCTCGTCCATGTCTTCCATGAGCATGGCCACTGTCTCTCGGGCGTATCGCCCCAGCAGATCGCAATGGCGGATATGCTTGCGCAAGTAGTTGGCCACCGTTTCCACCTCCATGGGCGCCCCAGCAACGGTGGTAACCCGCATGAGCGCCACCGCAAAGGGGGGTGGGTTGGGTGTGGATAAGCGCCGCCGTACCTCAAAGGCAAAGGTATCCCAGGGCAACAGGCCGAGGTGGGGCAGGAAACTGCCAGCCCGCTGTTGGG
>JANXCP010000013.1:14044-35723 GCA_025060245.1 Thermoanaerobaculum sp.
GCCCAGCGCGTGGTTAAGGTGACGGACATGGCCAGGGCAAAGGGAACAACCCCTAGCGAGGAGTAAAGGAGCAGGAGTCCCCGTCCCGGACGGGGAAGCAAGCACAGGTCCACCGCCACGTCCAGCAGGACCGTGGCAAAAAACGGGACACTGGCGAGAACCAGGGTCCATGCTCGCCCGGAGCGTTTCTGCCGGAAAAACCACCAAAGGGCCAGGGCAACTAGGACCAAGATGGCGAGCTCGGCAAAGTACACCCACAGGTAGAGGTCCACGCTGCGGCGCCACAGGGCGGCAAATCCGGCGCCCACGCCCATGACGCTGGCAAAGACCACGGCGGGGGTGGGGATTGGGCCGCGGGTTTGGCTGGCGATGACGAGGGCAAAGGTGCCCACCGCCAAAAGGAGCGCGATCACGTTGAGGCGGAAGGCAAACCCGGAACCCCACCAAAGGCCGGGTCCGAAGCTGGCGTAGGTGATCTGGTAGCCAGCAAAAATCAAGAGAAAGGTGACCCAGGGCCACTGTTCCCTACCGCCGCCGTAAAAAAGGGAGAGGGCGCCGTGGAACAAGGCCAAGACCGCCAAAAAAGCCGCTCCCACCCATAACACCACATCCCGGCCGGTTTGCCTGGCCAAAAGCGTCTCATACCGATCAAGAACCGGTGGGGGCCCGAGGAATCCTCCGAAGCGGCCTTCGTTGTACACGTGCACCGAAAGCTCGTTAAACTCCCCGTAACGTAAACTCACCCGTGGCAAGCGGTAAATGCGCCGCTTGAGGGTGGCCGGTTCATAGAGGGGGGGGAAGCTGCCGCTGGAGCCGATGCGTTGTCCATTTAAGAAAACCTCGTCCACGTCCCCCAGGGTGCCCAAATCCACCCCCAGAGTCTCGGCGGCAAAGCGGCTGGGGAGCTGAAAGGTGAGGCGGTACCACGCGTGGCCGTTGTAGCCCCGAAACCCTTGGCGTTCCCAGGGGCCGGTAACGCGGATCGGTTGCCAGTGGGTCTTCTCCCGAAAGGGGGAGGACCAGGCCGGATCATGCCCCCGACGGAACAACCACCCGCTCTCCAACGGAAAGGGCAGGCGGTCTACCGACCAAGATTCCGCCGGCGCAAGGGTTGGGGCGGCCAACAAGAGCAGGGTGGCCCACATTCCGCGCATGGCTATGGGCTCACCCTTCCGGGTGGGCAGGGGACGGCCATCGCCCCAGGGAACTCCACCGCCAGCTGCTTGGCGAGCCTTTGCGCGCGCGGCAACCCCTCAACTTTCGTGACCCGCACGCGGGTGAGCCCTCCACCGGCCGGGACCGTGCGCACGGCAAAGCCCTTTTGCTGCAGCCGGGCCACGGCACGGGCGACGTTGGCCTCTTGCCCAAAGGCTCCCACCTGGACTTCCCAACAGGGGTAGCCCACCATGCCGTCCCCTTGGCGAAGCACTTCCAGCCGTACGCGGGCCACGCCCCGTTCCAACATACCCAGCTGGGCCGCAGCGGCGCGGGAGAGGTCCAGGATCCTGCCGGCAACAAAGGGGCCGCGGTCGTTGATGAGCACCTGAACCTTCCTTTGGTTTTCCAGGTTTGTGACTTCAACCCAGGTGCCAAAGGGGAGGGTGCGGTGGGCCGCGGTCATGGCCTGCATATCGTAGGTCACGCCGGAGGCCGTGGGCCGTCCATGGTACGGCTCACCGTACCAGGATGCCAGCCCCTCCTCCCGGTACCGTAGGGGTGGGGGAACTTCGCCCACCGGGGGTGAGCTGGCGCAGGCCGTGACCAGGAGAGCCAGTCCCAGCAGGCCCGCAAACCTCACACCTCCACCTCCCCGCCTTCAGCGCCCTGACCGTGGGCCGCGAGCCAGGGGTGAACGTGGGCCTCCAAGAAGTGGTCCACTTGGTCGGCCGCGCACCCGGCAAAACGGCGGGGTTGTAAAAGCGATTCCAGCTCCTCCTGGGACAGTTGGAAGCGGGGCTCGGCAGCCACCAACGCCAGCAGGGGGTTGTCCTGACCTTCCCCTTTTATGGCCTGGGCTGCCTTTCGGGAAAGTTGCCGCAGCAGCTCGTGCAGCTCTTGTCGGTTTCCCCCTTTTGCCGTGGCATGCATGAGGATAGCCTCAGTGGCCAAGAAGGGGAGCTCCTGCCGGAGGTTGCGCTGGATCACCGCGGGGTAAACCACCAGCCCCGAGGCCACGTTGTGCCACAGGATGAGGAGGGCGTCGGCGGCTAAAAAGGCCTCGGGCAGGACCAGGCGTCGGTTGGCGGAATCGTCCAGGGTTCGCTCCAGCCACTGGCTGGCGGCGGTCCACGCCAGGTTGCCGAGCAGCTCAATGAGATAGCGGGCTAGCCCAGTCATGCGCTCGCAGCGCATGGGGTTGCGCTTGTAGGGCATGGCCGAGGAGCCCACTTGCGTGGCTTCCTGGGGCTCTTCCACCTCTCCTAGGCGTGCCAGCAGCCGGATATCCGTGGCAAAGCGATAGGCTGACTGGGCCAGACCAGAAAGGGGCGCCACCAGGTAAAACTCCACCTTGCGCGGCGAGGTTTGACCCGTGACGGGGTAGGTGCCGTCAAAACCAAAGGCCTGGGCGATCCGCCGGTCAAGGGCCTCGACCTTTTCGCGGCTGCCAAACAGCTCAAGAAAGGAAGCCTGCGTGCCGGTGGTTCCCTTGGAGCCCAACAGCAACAGGCGGGAACCCTCCTCTTCCAGGTGCTTTAGGTCCACCAACAGGTCTTGGAGCCAAAGGCAGGCGCGTTTGCCCACGGTGGTGGGTTGGGCGGGTTGAAAATGGGTGTGTCCCAAACACACCAAGTCGCGGTGCTGAGCGGCCCGGCTGGCCAGGGCGGCCACCACCGCTGCGCCCCGGCGAAGCACCAGCTGGCTGGCTTCCCGCAGGATGATGAGGTCGGCATTGTCCGTGACGTAGCAGGAAGTGGCCCCCAGGTGCAACCAGGGTCCGGCGGCGGGTGCCACCTCCGCCAGCGCGCGGATATGGGCCATCACGTCGTGGCGTGTTTCCTTTTCCAGCTCCGCCGCGCGGGCCATCTCTGCGGCTGTGGGCTCCAGGTGTGCGGCCAGCTGTTGCAGCGCTTCCGGGGGTATGGGGAGCCCTAGGTCCCGTTGGGCCGCCATGAGCTCCCACCAAAGCCGCCTCCAGAGGGTGATGCGCCGCTTCGGGGAGAAAAGCTCGCGCATGGTGCGCGAGGCGTAGCGAGCGGTCAGGGGGTGAACGAACTCGTCCATGGTTTCATTTTGCCACGCCCGCCCTGTCGTTCCCGGAAAACGGCGGCGGTTGAGACGGGGGCCCTTGCCTTGACCACTTTGTGCCAAAAGGGCACAATGTCCCCTCCGGGGTCGCCCCGGGGAGGTGGTGGTGAGCGTTCAAAAAAACCCTGTGGCGGTCATTGCCTTTGGTGGCAACGCCTTACTGCGCCCCCAGGACCACGGGACGCAGGAAGAGCAGTTCACCCTGGCTTGGAAGGCCACCCGCTGGTTGGCGGAGATCATTCACCGGGGATACGAGCTGGTCATCGTTCACGGGAACGGGCCGCAGGTGGGCAACATCATGATCCAAGTGGAGGAGGCGATCACCAAGATCCCCCCGCAGACCTTGGACGTATGCGTTGCCCAAACGGAGGGTTCCATTGGCTACATGCTGCAAAATCAACTGCGCAACCGGTTGGTGGAGGAGCAAATCCACAAGCCGGTGGTGACCGTGCTCACCGAGGTGGAGGTATCCCGCGACGATCCAGCCTTTGAGAACCCCTCCAAACCGGTGGGACCCTATTTCACCGCCTACCGTGCCAACCAGCTCATGCAGGAGCAGGGGTGGCTCATGGTGGAGGACGCCGGCCGCGGTTGGCGCAAGGTGGTGCCCTCACCGGTGCCCAAGCGGATCTTGGACGTGGAGGTGGTGCGGCGTTTGGTGAGCAGTGGGGCAGTGGTCATTGCCTGCGGCGGAGGCGGGATCCCGGTGTACCAGGATGTGGGCGGGTACTTCCGTGGCGTGGAAGCAGTGATTGACAAGGACTACTCCGCCTCGCTCTTGGCCAGTGAGCTGGCTGCCGATCTGTTCATCATCCTCACCCAGGTGCCACAGGTGGCGGAGAACTTTGGCCGGCCCAACCAACGCTGGTTGGACCGGCTCACCGTGAGCAAGGCAAAGGAAATGCTTGACGCCCATCAATTTCCCCCGGGGTCTATGGGACCAAAGATCCGCGCCGCAGTGCAGTTTGTGGAAAAAACCGGCAAAGAGGTACTGATTACCGATGCCGAGCATCTGAAGGATGCCCTGGCGCGCAAGGCGGGCACCTTCCTCGTGCCCGACGGTGGGGAGGCAGCATGATGTTTCGCAATCCGTGGCAACGGCACAAGGACCTCGTTTCCATTTCTGACCTGACGGCGGAGGAGGTGGAGGCGCTGTTCCAGCTGGCAGAAAACGTCAAAGCCCGTCCGGACCGCTACCGCAACGCATTGGCCGGCAAAACGCTGGCCATGATCTTTGAAAAGGCTTCCACCCGCACCCGCGTCTCCTTTGAGGTGGGCATGTACCAGCTGGGTGGATGGGCCACCTTTCTCTCCAGTCGGGATATCCAAATTGGCCGCGGTGAAACGATTCACGATACGGCTAAGGTGCTTTCCCGTTACGTGGACGGCATCATGGCCCGCACCTACGCCCACGACACGGTGGTGGAGCTGGCCCGCCACGCCTCTGTCCCCGTGATTAACGGCCTTTCGGATTTTGAGCACCCCTGCCAGGCGCTGGCTGATTACTTTACCGTGCGGGAGAAGTTCGGCCACACGCGCGGGCTCACCTTGGCCTACGTGGGGGACGGAAACAACGTCTGCCACTCGTTGCTCTTGTGCGGGCCGAAGGTGGGGATGAACGTGCACGTGGCCACCCCCCCGGGCTACGAACCCCAGGCAGCCGTTGTGGAGCGGGCAAAGGCGGAAGCGGCGGCCTCGGGCACACAGATTGCCTTGACCCATCAGCCCCAGGAGGCGGTGGCAGGAGCCCATGCGGTGTACACCGATGTGTGGGCTTCCATGGGACAAGAGGCGGAAGCGGAGCAGCGCAAGAAGGCCTTTGCCGGCTTCCAGGTCACCCCTGAGCTGATGGCCCTGGCGGACCGCCAGGCGGTGTTCATGCACTGCCTCCCCTGCCACCGGGGGGAAGAGGTGCACGAGGCGGTGGCTGATGGGCGTTGGTCGGTGATCTTTGATGAGGCGGAAAACCGCTTGCACGTGCAAAAGGCCATCCTCCTGCTGCTGTTGAACCGGTAAGCTGCCACAAGGGCTGGCGGTCCCGATTGCCCTTTAAGGAGGTGTCAAGATGTTTCGTTTCAAAGGGTTTTTCTTGGCCTTCACGCTGGCTGCTCAGGCGGCGCAAGGACAGTACCAGGAATGGGTGACGGTGGTGGGCAGTCGCCTCAATCCATCCCCGCTAAGGCGAGTGCTGGTGTGGCAGCAGGGTGAGATTTCCCGTTTGCCCCTGCGCCACTGGTCGGACCTCTTGCGGTATGCCGCGGGTGTGGGCCTGGCGCGCCGCGGGCTGTTTGGGGTGCAAGGGGATACGGCCCTTTTAGGGTCCACCTTTGAGGGGGTGCTGGTGTTGGTCAACGGGATACCGGTGAACGACCCGCAAACGGGGCACTTCCATTTGAATGTGCCCATCCCCTTGGAGGCCATTGAGCGGGTGGAGGTGCTGACGGGTGCCGCCTCGTCCGTCCTAGGGAGCAACGCCTTTGGCGGGGTGATTGCCATTACCACACGACCCGGCACCAGTGCCCTGGTGGGAGCCAGCGCGGGCTCTTTTAGTTTCAGCGGGTTGACCCTAGCCGTTCCCCTGTTCTCCCAGCTCGGTTTTTTTGGCGAAATGCAGGAAAGCCAAGGGTTCCGACCGGACAGCGACTTTCATCAAGGGCGTGCCCTCCTCGCCTGGGGCGGGAGCCTGGGCCGTTGGCAGGTAGCCACCTCGTTGGGTGCTGGCCGCAGCCAGTTTGGTGCCTGGACTTTTTATTCAAGCCGTTTTCCCCACCAACGGGAGCGCACCAACGTGGCGCTCCTCACCTTCCGGGCGGAACGGGCACTCAGCCCCTCTCTGACTGTGGCCGTTGCCGCCGGGGCGCGGCAGCATCGTGACGTGTACCTTCTGGACAAGACCCGACCTTGGTGGTATCGGAACCGGCACCGCACCCGCCAGGCCACCATGTCAGTGCTTTTGCGGGGGGAAAGACCGCAGTGGCAGTGGGTGCTTGGAGCTGATGGGGAGCGGCAGCTGCTGCAGTCTTCACGCTTGGGCCTCCACGACCGCAACCGCGCCGGCCTTTTTGCCGAGGTGAGCGGGTTTCGCGGTCCCTGGCGGGTCAATGTGCAGGCGCGACAAGATCTTTTTGCCGGCCAGGCTCGGTTTACCCCCGGCGCCGGTGTCAGCTTCACCTTCCCCTCAGGAGCCCAGCTTTCCTTGAGCCTAGGTACGGCCTTTCGGCTGCCCTCGTTTACCGAGCTGTACTACCGTTCCCCCGCATCCCTGGGCAACCCCCGCCTCGGGCCCGAGCGGGCTCAGGCCGGCGAGGTGACCCTTTCGCTGCCTTGGCGAGGCCACCGTTGGCAACTTTCCGCCTTTCGCCGCCACGCTCACGGGCTCATTGACTGGGTGCGCGGGGAAGATGGGGTGTTTCGCGCGCAGAACTACGCCCGGTCGGTCAGCTGGGGGGTAACCGGTGATTGGGTTCAAGACCAAGGCCCCGTTCCCTGGCGCCTTTCCGCGGCCTACCTGGAGTCCCAGGTGGCGGCCGATCCCCGCCGCTCGGCCTACGCCCTCACCCACCCGCGGTGGGAGGGGAGCTTTTCAGCCACTGTGCCGTGGGGCCGCCTGCTCTTCACCCCGGTCCTCCTCTACCGAAAGCCGCAGGGACGCGGGGGCTTTGCCCTGGTGGACGCTGCCTGGCAGTGGCCTTTGAGCCGTCAGCTGGCCCTGCGCGGGGAGGTGCACAACCTCCTGGACCGGGCTTACGAGGAGGTACCTGGCGTCCCCCAGCCCGGTCGGTGGTGGACCTTGGGTCTTACCTGGCGCCCGTAACCCTTTTTCGGAAGCTGTTGAGCTTTCCTTAGCTAGCGCAGCCGCGCCTCAAGCTTGGCAATGGTGGCTTGCACCTGGGGCGCCCGAGGGTCTTGGCTGTGCTGGGCAAGCCACGCCTTTTTCGCCGCCAGTGCCTCCGCCAAGCGACCGGACAGGGCCAGGGCATCGGAAATCTCCAGTTGCAGATCCAGCGCCCCCTGGCTCAAGTTCTGGGCGCGCTGAAAGTGCTCCAAGGCCTTGGCAGCCTGGCCGAGGGCCAGGAGGCAGCGACCCAAAAGGGCTTCCGCCGGAGCGGAGGTGGGGTCCGCCAGGACCGCTTGTTCCGCCATGGGTGCTGCCTCGTGGAAGCGGCCCGTATCGTAGAGCAGCGCCGCCAGGTTAAACCGGGCAAAGTAATCAAAGGAATCGGCCTGGAGGGCTTGACGGAAGGCCGCCTCCGCCTCCGAGAGCTCCCCCGCGAGGCGCAGCTGAACCCCGAGGTTATTGGCAGCGGCGGCATACAGTGGGTCGGTGTTGACCGCTTGCCGCAGCAGGCTCATGGCCACCGCGCGGTTGCCGCGTTTTGCCGCCTCCAGCCCCTCCTGCATGAGCTTCCGGGCTTTCCTCCGCTCCTTTGACTCGGCCCTCACCTCTTGCGCGGGACGTGGGTCCTCGCGCAAGACAATGTCCAGCCGCTCGCGGGCCAAGATGCCCATCCGGGTAGACCAGGGAAGAAAGCCGTCGGCTTTCACCCGGATCTCCCATACCTCGCTGCGTTGGGGCAAGGCCAAGGCGTAAAACCCCTGCGGGTCGGTGACGGAGAAGTCTGTGCGGAACTCGCTGTTGAGGTAAACCTCCACCACCGCGTTGGCAATGGGCTTGCCGTCCACGGTGGTGACAAAGCCGAAGATGGCCGGGCGCCCCGGGGGGAGGTTGTTGACGAATCCCCAGGAAGAGGTGTTCTCCTGGGCCAGGGCACCTCGGGCGAGGATGAAGGCCAAGGGCAAAATCAGCTTTTTCATTGACATCCCACTCCTTTTTAGCAAAACCGCCGGGCGCTGGCGTTCATTCCGGCGGACGCGGCGGTGCTTGCGCCAGGGCACGTTCCAGGTCTTGGACGAACTGGGGGTGAGGCGTAACCTGGAGCGCCTGGGCTTCCGTTAAGTGATCGCGGGCGGCCCAGGGATCCCCCTCGGCTAAGAGGGCCACCGCCAAGTTGTAGTGGGCCGCTCCGTTTCTTGGCTCCAGGGCGAGGCACAGGTACAGGTCGCGAATGCCCCCCTGGCGATCACCGGTCCGCAGCCGCGAAAGGCCCAGGAGGTAGAACACCTCCGCTGGAATGCCGGCCACGGTTTCCGCCTGCCACCGTCGCCGTGCCAGGTACTCCTCGGTGGCCATGCGGGCGCGGGCCAGGTTGGCCATGGGGGAGATGCCGGTAGAACTGCCGCCGGCAGCGGTGGCGGGCGTCTTGCCCTGCTGGAGGCGCAGAAGGTCGGCGAACTGCCGGGCCCGGTCCGCTGCTTCCTGGCGGGCTTCCAACTCTGCCGCAGCGGCTTGTTGCTGCCAGTTGACGTAACGTTGTTGCGCTTCCTCCAGGATGGGAATGGCCTCGGCGAAGCGTTTGGCCAAGCAAAGGGTGCGGCCTAGTCCGAGGTAGGCCGAGGGCAGTTCGGGGAGGAGGTCCATGGCCTGACGGAAGCGCTGTTCCGCCTCCAGGAGCTGGCCACGCTGGAGGAGCTTTTGCCCTTCCGCAACCCGACTGCGGGCCAAGGCCAGGCGCGTGGTGTCCTGAGACCAAAGGGGGCTGATCGCAAAAAGCCACCACCACGCGGTCAGCAGCCACCATCCCATGACCGTATTCTACGCCCTCTTCCCCGCAGGGCGACAAAGTGGCGCAGCCACCGCAACCGTTGGGCTTGCGGCTTGGTGTAAACTGGCATGCCGGTTGCTTGAAAGACCTGCTGCCGCCGGGCGGCGGCTGCAAGGAGGTGCCCGTGATTGAGGTACAAGGCTTGACCAAGCGCTACTTTGATCGGGAGGTGGTGCGATCGGTGAGTTTCTTCGTCCCCGAGGGGGAGGTTCTGGGGTTTTTGGGTCCCAACGGGGCCGGCAAGACCACGACCATGCGCATGATCTGCGCCTTTCTCCCGCCCACCGCGGGGACGGTCAAGGTGGCCGGGTTGGACTTAGCCCAAGACCCCCTGGGGGTGCGGTCGCGCATTGGCTACTTGCCGGAGCACGTGGCGCTGTACCCGGAAATGCGGGTGGAGGAGTTCTTGCGCTTCCGTGCCGCCATTGAGGGAGTCCCCGCGAAAGAGGTGCCGGAACGGTTGGCCTACGTGGTGGAGCGGTGCATGCTGGGGGACGTCCAGCGGCAGGTGATCGGTACCCTTTCCAAGGGGTACCGTCAGCGGGTGGGTTTGGCCGCAGCCCTCATCCACCGCCCACCGGTGCTAATCCTGGACGAACCCACGGTGGGCTTGGACCCGCGGCAAATTGTCAAGATCCGCGAGCTGATCGTGGAGCTGGGGCGGGATCACACGGTGATCCTCTCAACCCACATCCTGCCCGAGGTGGAGCAGGTGTGTCAGCGGGTGCTCATCATTGACGACGGGCGCATCGTCGCCGATGGCACCCCCGACGCCCTGCGCACAGGTTTTTCCGGGCTTGCAGCGGTCACGGTGGAGTTGGAGGGCGCGGATGGGGCGGCGGCGAGCGAGATCTTAGGCCGCATTGCCGGGGTGGAAAAAGTTGACGTGCTTCCCGATGGGCGCCTGCAGCTGGCAGTGCGGGACGGCAAGGCGGTGCGACGGGAGGTATTCCGGGCTGCCGTGGAACGCGGTTGGGAGGTGCTGGAGCTCTCCCAGTCCGTACCCAGCCTGGAGGACGTGTTCCTGCGGTTGACCACCCGTGAAGAAGCGGTGGCGGAAACAACGGCGGAGGTGAGCCATGCGTAAACTTGCGGCCATCGTGAAGAGGGAACTCATCGCCTACTTCTCCTCGCCTTTGGCCTACGTGGTGTTGACGGCCTTCCTGTTCGTCAACGGGTTTGTTTTCTGGCTCATCGTGGCCTATCTCAACGACCCGCGAACCCGGGCCATGGCGCCCTTGCGCTTGCTCTTTGGCGGAACCATGTACTTTTGGCTCCTGCTCTTGTTCGTGGTGCCGGTGATCACCATGCGTCTGCTGGCGGAGGAGCGCCGCAGCGGCACCTTGGAACTGCTCCTCACCGCGCCCGTCACGGAGGGACAGGTGGTGCTGGGGAAGTTCCTCGCCGCCTGGGTCTTCTACCTGTTCCTCTGGTTGCCCACCCTCGTGTACGTGGGCGTGCTGGCCAGCTACGCCAGCATTGACTGGGGCCCTGTGGCGGCGGGGTACCTGGGGATCGCCCTGTTGGGGTTGCTCTTCGCCAGCGTCGGCGTCTTCACCTCGGCGCTCGCGAAAAACCAAATCGTCGCCGCTATTTTTGCCTTTGCCGCCCTGGTGGTGGTGTTTTCCGTGGGCTTGGTGGAAAACCTGGTGACCAATCCGGCGCTGAAAAACGCCCTGGCCTACATGAACCTCTGGGACCACATGGATGACTTCGCCAAGGGGCTTGTGGACACCCGGCGCTTGGTCTACCCCTTGTCTTTGACCGGGTTGTTCCTGTTCCTTTCCGTCAAAGCCTTGGAAGCGGTAAAGGGGAGGTAGCCGTGCGCAAGGAAAAAGTGTTTTTTGCCTCAACGGTGGGAATTGCCCTGCTGCTGACCGTTGCCCTGGTGGGCATGGTGAACTGGTTGGCGTTCCGTCATTACTGGCGGTGGGATTGGACGCAAGCCAAGGTGTACTCCCTTTCGGCAAAGACCCTCAACGTGCTCAAAGGGGTCAAGGAGCCGGTGCGGGTGGTGGTTTTCATGACCGGTACCACACCCCTTTTTGAGCAGGTGAAGGAGCTGATCAGCCGCTACCAGGCCAGCTGCCCCAAGCTGGCGGTGGAGTTCATTGATCCCGACCGCGATCCGCTGCGGACGCGGCAGCTGGCGCAGGAGTTTGGCGTCTCTATGGCCAACACGGTGGTCTTTGCCCAAGCAGATCGCAAAAAGTATGTGAGTTCCGATCAGCTGGCCGAGTACGACTACACCGGCGTGCAGTTTGGCCAGGCGCCGAAGATCAAGGCCTTCAAGGGGGAGGAACAGTTCACCTCGGCCATTTTGCAGGTGACCAATCCCAAGGTGCCCAAAGCTTACTTCACCACTGGCCACGGGGAACACGACCTGGATGGCTGGGATGAGCGGGGGTTCTCGCAGCTGAAAGAGCTTTTGAAGCGGGACAACTGGGAGACGGTCAAGCTTCCTCCCTTCGCCAGCGCCGTACCGGAGGACTGCGATCTCTTGGTGGTGGCGGGGCCTACCGCCCCGTTCGCTGAGGTAGAAAAGCAGGCTCTCGCCAGCTACCTGGACCGTGGGGGACGAGCACTGGTCCTGCTGGATCCGGTGCTCCCGGGGCGGCAGCAGCCCTCCGGGCTGGAGGAGCTGCTGGCCAAGCGGGGGGTTAAGGTCGGCAACGACTTAGTGGTGGACCCGGAGCGGCGGCTGCCGTTTTTTGATCTCTCAGCCGTCTTCGTCAATGAGTTCCGTGCTCACCCCACCGTTGATCCGTTGCGCGGGATGGCGGTGTTGCTGCCCGTGGCCCGTTCGGTGAGCACCTCCACGGTGGAAGGAGTGAAAGCCACCACGCTCTTCACCACCTCCGCCGCCGGCTTCGGCGAAACGGACTTGCAGGGGCTGCTGCTGCGACGGACGGTGGACAAGAACCCGGAAGACACTCCAGGGCCCGTATCCTTGGCGGTGGCGGCAGAACCGGAAAAGCCGGAGGGTACCCCGTGGCGGCTGGTGGTGGTGGGAGACTCCGATTTTGCCACCAACGGCCAGCTGGCAAACGCGGGCAACGCCAACTTGCTGGCGAATTTGGTGAACTGGCTCGGGCAACGGGAGGAGAGCCTGGGGATTGCCCCCCGGCAACCGGAACAGGTGAACCTGGTCCTCTCTGCAGCCCAACTGCGTATGGTGATGTTGTTGTCCTTGGTGGGGTTACCGGCCCTGGGCATTGTCCTAGGTGTGGTGGTTTGGTGGCGGCGTCGGCGGTAGGAGGCAGGCCATGCGGGTAAGCCGTTTGCTGGCGTTGGCGTTGGTGGTGCTCGGCCTTTTCGCCTTCATTTGGTTCTACGAGCGCAAGCAACCCACGACCCAGGAGTTACAGGAGCGGCAAGGCAAGCTGTTCCCCACCTTGGAGTCGGACAAGGTGAAAACCCTGGTGGTGCGAAACAGTCACGGGGAGTTCACCTTTGCCAAGGAGGGGAACAGTTGGCAGCTGGTGGCTCCTATCAAGGATGATGCCAACCAGGGAGCGGTTTCGGGGCTGGTGTCGCAATTGGTCAACCTCAAAGCCGAGCGAACCCTGCCGGCCGGCGAGGTGAAGTTGGCCGACTACGGCCTGGACCAACCCACCCGTTGGTTGGAAGCCACCGACGAGGCAGGGCGCAGGTACAAAGTTCAGTTTGGCGCCGAAATGCCCCTGGGGAACAACACGCCGGCGCTTACCGACGGCCGTGAAGTGTACCTGGTGAGCAAGTGGATCCTCTCGGACCTGGACAAGGACCTTGCTGGTTGGCGCTCCACGGAGTTGATGAGCTTTTTCACGTCGGATGTGAACGCCGTGACGGTGGTGGCGCCGCGGGGGCGGTGGGCGGCGGCGCGCGTGGGGAACTCCTGGCAGCTCACCGAACCCTATGCGGATTTGGCCGACCGCGAGCAAGTGGACGGGTTGCTGGCGGATCTCTCAGGGGCGCGGATCAAGGAGTTTTTGGATCACGGAGGCGATCCAGGGGCTTTGGGTTTGGAGTCCCCGCGGGTCACCGTCACCCTAGTGCGCAAGGAGGGTTCCCCCCTCACGGTAAGCTTTGGGCAGGAACGGGAAAAGGAGGGGTCCAAGGAGGTGGCCTGCCGCCGGGGTGAGCGCCTGTTTTGGGTGGATGCCACGGCCCTCAACCACGCCCTCAAAGAGCCGGAGGTGTTCCGCTCCAAGACCCTTTTGCAGTTTTCCAGCTGGCAGGTGGACAAGTTGGAGTTGGAACGGGGCAACCAAAAGCTGGCGGTGGAACGCCAAGAGGCCGGGTGGCGCGGCCCCAAGGGGGAGGTGGAGGCGAGCTCAGTGTTTTCCCGCCTCAACACCTTGTCGGAGTTGAAGGTCTTGGCCTTTGACCAAGCTGAGCCGCAGGGCTCGCCCTTGGGCAAGGTGCGCCTGGTGGGACAAGAGGGGCTGGACGTGACGGCCACCTTTTACCCTGCTGCTGCCACCGGCGAACTCCTGGCGGTGGTGAAGGGCCGACCCAAGGCCTTGGCAGTGGACCGGGCCAAGGTGGAGGAGGTGCTTTCGGGGGTGGAGGAGTTGGCCAGGCCCAAGGCCACGCCGACTCCGAGCAAGAGCTAGGGCGCACCCTGGCGGTTGACGAACGGCTGCAGAGGCTTTACGGTTTGCGGTTGCTGCCCTCCGGCAGCATAAGGGGCGAATATGTACAAGGACTTTTTGAACCTGCCGGCGACTGGTTTCCCCATGAAAGCGGATGCGGCCAAGCGCGAACCGGAACGCCTGGCCCGCTGGGAGGCGGAGGGTTTGTACCAGAAAATCCGCCAGGCCCGGGCGGGGAAACCCACCTTCCTTCTCCACGATGGCCCTCCCTACGCCAATGACCACATCCACATGGGTACTGCCTTAAACAAGATCCTCAAAGATCTGGTGGTGCGCTCCCGTAGCATGATGGGTTTTGATACCCCCTTTGTCCCCGGTTGGGACTGCCACGGGTTACCCATTGAGCACAAGGTGGATCGTGAGTTGGGCGCAAAAAAGAGCGGGATGAGCGACCTGGAGATCCGTGCCGCCTGCCGGAGCTACGCGGAGCGGTTCGTGTCCGTGCAGCGGGAGGAGTTCCGCCGGTTGGGTTGCTTAGGGGACTGGGAACAGCCCTACCTCACCATGTCTCCGCGGTACGAGGCGGACATCGCCGCCGCCCTGGGCAAGGTGGTGGAAGCGGGGTTGTTGTACCGCGAACGGAAGGCCATCCGTTGGTGCTGGAGCTGCGCCACCGCCTTGGCGGAGGCGGAGCTGGAGTACCACGCCAAACGTGACCCGGAAATTACCGTGGCGTTCCCGGCGGCGCAGCCTGAGCAGGTGCGGGCGCGGTTTGGGGTGAGCGGGGAGGGCGCGGTGTCTTTTGTGATCTGGACCACCACGCCCTGGACCATTCCCTCCAACTTGGCCATTGCCGTGCACCCTGAAGCTTCCTACGTCCTGTGGCACACCCCCAAGGGCGCCCTGGTGGTGGCCCAGGCGCTTTTGGAGCGCCTCCAAGGGGAACTGGGGTGGGAGGGGGAGGTGCTAGGTCGGGTCCTGGGCCAGGAGCTGGTGGGTTTGCCCTACCGCCACCCTCTTCCTCAGGCGTATCGGGTGGCGATCCCGGAAGGGTCTGCGGTGTTCCAGGTGGTGGCTGCCGACTACGTGACCTTGGATACCGGCACGGGATTGGTGCACATCGCTCCCGGCCACGGAGAGGAGGACTTCCGCACGGGAAAGGTCTACGGTTTGCCCGTGCTGTCCCCTCTGGACGACGGCGGGCGGTACACCCCCGAGGTGCCAGCCCTTGCTGGTACGCCCGTGTGGGCGGCAAACCCGCGCCTGGTGCAACTGCTGGAGGAGCAAGGGGCGTTGCTACGGGCCAGCGAAGGGATCCACGAGTACCCCCACTGTTGGCGTTGTCGACAACCGGTGATCTTTCGCGCCACGGAACAGTACTTCATTGCCTTGACACCGGAGGACACACCCTTTGCCCGCCTCAACCTTCGGCACCAGGCCTTACGCGCCATTGAAGAGGTGCGCTGGATCCCGCGATGGGGCCAGGAGCGGATCAGCGGCATGGTGGCCAACCGCTTTGAGTGGTGCGTGTCCCGGCAGCGGCGCTGGGGCTCCCCCATCAACGTCCTGGTGTGCCAGGGGTGCGGTGCCATTTGGCCCGACGGCGCCAATCCCGCGGCGGCGCGTGCCTTTTTTGCCCGTGTGGAGGAGCTCTTTGCCCAGGAAGGGGCTGACGCCTGGTATCGGTATCCAGCGGAAACGTTTGCTCCCGCTGATCTGCAGTGCAGCCGCTGCGGTGGGCGTCAGTTTGCCAAGGAGCACGACATCCTGGACGTGTGGTTTGACTCCGGCGCCTCCCACTACGCCGTGTGTGACCACGGGCGATTTCCCGGCCTTTCCTGGCCCGCCGACCTGTACTTGGAGGGTCACGATCAGTACCGGGGCTGGTTCCAGTCTTCCCTGCTGGTGGGGGTGGTGACCCATGGCAAGGCACCGTACCGCACGGTGGTTACCCACGGGCATGTGCTGGATGCCGCTGGGCGCAAGATGTCCAAGTCGCTCGGGAATGCCGTCTCGCCCATGGAGGTCACCCAACGGTACGGGGCCGATGTACTACGCCTTTGGGTCTGTTCGGTGGATTTTCGCGAGGACATGCCCTTCTCCTTTGACTCGCTGGAACGTGTGGCGGAGTCCTACCGCAAGATCCGGAACACCTTGCGTTACCTGTTGGCTAACTTGGCGGGCTTTGACCCCCACGCCCATGCCGTGCCCTTGGACCAACTGCTACCCCTGGACGCGGCGTTCTTGCGCCGGGGAAAGAGGCTGGCGGAACGCCTCTGGCGGGCGTACGAGGCGTACGAGTTCCATACCGTGTACCACGCGGTGGTGAACTTTTGCGCCGTGGACCTCTCCGCCCTTTATCTGGACATGCTCAAGGACCGACTGTACTGCGCCCACCCCACGGCCCAGGAGCGCCGTTCGGCGCAAACGGCACTCTATTTCCTGGCGCGTCTGCTGCTCACCTGGGTGGCGCCCGTACTGCCTTTTACCGCCGACGAGGCGTACGAGTTTCTGCCTGGGCACCGTTTCCCCTCGGTCCACCTGGAAGAGTTTGAACGGCTGGCTTTGCTGCCCGAAAATCCCGCCCAAGACCAGGCCCTGGAGCGCCTCCTGAGCTTTCGCGAGGAGGTGTACCGGCGGTTGGAGGTGCTGCGGCGGGAAGGAGTGGCGGGGAAGACCGGCGAGGCGGCGGTTTGGCTGGCCGGAGATCGGCAGGCCTTGGAGGCGGATTGGCGGGCCTCGGGGGTGGATTTGGCGGAACTGCTGATCGTGGCGCAGGTGCTTTCCGGTCCAGGGGAGGAGAGCTCCCAAGTCTACCCCGGAATGCTGTTTCGCGTGGACCGCGCCCCGGGGACCCCTTGCCCCCGCTGTTGGCGCATCTTGCCCCCGGCGGGAGATGCGCAGCACCCGCAGCTGTGTCCGCGCTGCCTGGCGGTGGTGCAGCGGTGGGGGGAGGCGTGGTGAGCGGGCAGGGGGTTCGTTGGTGGCCGGCCCTGCTGGTCTTGCTGGCCGACCAACTGACCAAGGCGTGGGTGGTGGCATCCCTGCCTTACGGGGCGCGCACCAAACTGATCCCTGGCGTGTGCGATCTGGTGCACAGCCGTAACCGGGGAGTGGCCTTTGGCCTCTTTGCCAACGCTGGCCCCTGGGGGCAGCGGGTTTTGTTGGTCGTCATTCTGCTACTGGTTGGCTTTCTCCTCTGGCAGCTGTGGCAGCAGCGTGGACCACGGGCCCTGCAGCTGGCGTTCAGCCTGATCCTCGGGGGTGCCCTGGGCAATCTCTCCGACCGCCTCCTGCGGGGGGAGGTGGTGGATTTCGTAGACCTCTACCTCACTTGGGGCGAACGCACCTATCATTGGCCTGCTTTTAACCTAGCTGATGCCAGCATCAGCGCGGGTGCGCTGCTGTTGCTAGCGGCGGAGATTTTGGCCAAGGGCAAGGCCCATGCATCCGTTTCTCGTTGATCTTGGCTTTTTTGCCTTGCCCACCTACGGGGTCTTTCTGGCCCTGGGCCTGGTGGCCGGCTTATGGACCGCGCGCTCCCGGGCCAAGCGGGCAGGCCTACCCCCGGATAAGGTGGTGGACCTGGGGGTGTGGGTGGTCTTCGCGGGGCTTTTGGGGGGAAAACTCCTCCTGGTGGTTGCCGAGCCCGCCTACTTGACCTCTCTGCAGGGCTGGGTGAGCCTGCTCCGTGCCGGTGGGGTCTTCTACGGTGGGCTGCTGGGCGCTCTGGCCGCCGCCGCCTTGCTGGTGCGTCGCTGGCGCCTGCCCTTTTGGCCGTTGGCTGATACGGTTGCCCCCTCCATTGCCCTGGGACACGCGTTCGGTCGTTTGGGCTGTTTTTTTGCCGGCTGCTGCTACGGTGCATCCTGTTCGGCCCCGTGGGCGGTGGTGTTTTCCCACCCCAAGGCTGCGGAAATTTCCGGCACACCCTTGGGTATCCCGCTGCACCCGACGCAGCTGTATGAGGCGGGGTTTAACCTGCTGAACTACCTGTTCTTGGCCTGGCTGTTCCGGCGGCAGGTGCCGCGTAGGCTCTTTGGCCAGGTGCTGGGGTTTTACTTGGCCAACTACGGCGTGGCGCGGTTTGTGATTGAGTTTTTCCGCGGTGATGCCGACCGCGGTTTTCTCTTCGGTGGCCTGCTTTCCACCAGTCAAGGGATTGCCGCGGTCTTGGTGCCAGTTGGGGTATTCCTCATCCTTCGGGGGACGCGGCGAGCCCGACCAGCGCCATGAGCGGGGACAGGTTTGTGCTGGAAGTCCCGGCGGAGTCGGAAGGCCTCCGCCTGGACCGCTTCCTCGCCGGTTGTGGCCAGGGGTGGTCGCGCTCCCAGGTGGCGCGGTGGGCACAGGCGGGGTTGGTGTGGCGCAACGGTGTCCCGGCCAAACCCGCGCAGTTTCTCAAAGCGGGGGACATCATCGTTGTGACTCCCCCGCCGGTCCAGCCAGCAACGGTGGAACCGCAGCCCATTCCCCTGGCGGTGCTCTATGAAGACCGGGACCTGTTGGTGATCAACAAGCCCGCGGGCATTGTCATTCACCCTGCCGCGGGTAACCCCGACGGCACGTTGGTCAATGCCCTCCTAGCCTATTGCCGGGATCTGTCGGGCATTGGCGGGGTGGAGCGGCCAGGGATCGTGCACCGCTTGGACAAGGACACCTCCGGGGTGCTCCTGGTGGCAAAAAACGACGCCGCCCACCGGGCCCTGGAGTTGGCGTTCCGCTGGCGCACCACGGACAAACGTTACCTTGCAGTGGTTTACGGGGTTCCTAAGGGTGAGGAGGGGGTGGTGGATGCCCCCATTGGCCGACACCCCTCGGACCGCAAGCGGATGGCGGTGGTGAAAGAAGGCCGGCCCTCCCGGACCCTGTGGTGGGTGCGGGAGCGATTTGCCGGCCTGGCCTTGCTGGAGTGTCGCCCCATTACCGGCAGAACCCACCAAATTCGTGTGCATTTGGCCCACCTGGGCCACGCCCTGGTGGGCGACCCGGTGTACGCCGGCCGCCAATGGCGGGAGCTGAGCTCCAAAGCGTTACAGGAGGCTTGCCGCGCCTTTCCCCGGCAAGCCCTCCACGCGTGGCGGATCACCATTCGTCACCCCAGCCGTGGGGAGCTGGTGACCTTTGAAGCTCCCCTGCCCAGCGATGTGCAGGAGCTCCTGTCCCTGGCGCGTTCGGTTAGCTGAGCTCGTTGGCCGGCTGTTTGGCTTCGCCGGAGCCTTCAGGGGAGGCAATGCCCAGGCGACGGATCATCTCGTTGAGGGTTGACGGACGGACCCCCAGCAAACGTGCCGCCTGCCGTTGAACGCCCCCGCAGCGGGCCAGGGAAGCCTCAATGAGGGCCCGGGTGTAGCGGTTGACCGCTTCCTTCAAGTCCAGGCCCTGGGGGGGCAGGCTCACCTCCACAGGCTGGTTCGGCGGTTGGAGCACTTCCGCGGGGAAGAGGTCGGGCTCAATGACCGGGCCCACGGACAGCACCACGGCCCGCTCAATGACGTTCTCCAGCTGGCGTACGTTGCCTGGCCAATGGTAGGCCATGAGCACATCCAACGCCCGGGGGGACAAGGTAAGGTTGGGTTTGCCGTTTTCCGCGCCAAATCGCTTCAAGAAGTAACTGGCCAAGGCGGGGATGTCCTCTTTTCGGTTGCGCAACGGTGGCAGGGTAATGGTGATGACGTTGAGCCGGTAGTAGAGGTCCTCGCGAAAGGTGCCCTCGGCCACCATCGCCGGCAGGTCCGCATTGGTGGCGGCAATGATGCGCACGTCCACCTTCACCACCTGCTCGCCGCCCACCGGGATGAACTCGCGTTCTTGGATCACCCGCAGCAGCTTGGCCTGGGTCGGCAGCGGGACCGTGCCAATTTCATCCAGGAAAATGGTGCCGCCGTCAGCCAGTTCAAACAGCCCCCGCTTGCTGGCCACGGCGCCGGTAAACGCCCCGCGCACGTGGCCAAAGAGGGTGGTCTCCAAAAGGTCGTGGGGCACGGAGCCGGTGTTCACCACCACGAAAGGCCCTTGCGCCCGCGGCGACAGCTGATGGATGGCCCTGGCTAGCAGTTCCTTGCCCGTGCCGGACTCGCCGGTGAGGAGGATATTCGAGCGGGAGGGTGCAGCCCGCCGCACCAGTTCAATGATCTCTTCCATGGTTTGCGAGCGCCACACCATTCGGTCTAAGCCTTCCAGGCGTTGCCGAAGCGCCCGGTTTTCCTGGCGCAGGCGTTGCTGCTCCAGACCTTTGCGCACCGTGAGTACCACTTCTTGGTTCTTGAAAGGTTTGGGGATGTAGTGGAACGCCCCTTCCCGCATGGCGGTGATGGCCGACTCCACCGAGGAGAAGGCGGTGATGACCACCACGCAAATTTCCGGGTCCTTCGCCTTGAGCTCCTTGAGCACCTCCAGCCCTGGACGGTCGGGCAACATGAGGTCCAAGAGCACTAGGTCCACCTCTTGCTCCTCGAAGGCCCGCAGCCCTTCAGCGGCACTGCTGGCTTGCACCACGGAAAACCCCTCGCGGCGCAAGAGGGTTCCTAACACGTCCTGCATGATGGGCTCATCATCAATGATGAGGATGCGCATGTTCTTCCCCTTCCTTGGGTAGCTTGACGTGCATCACCGTGCCGCAGGGGTGATTGGAGCGCACCTCAATCTGACCCCCATGGGCACGCACGATGTCCTGGGTGATGGCGAGACCCAGTCCCGTGCCTCCTTGCCCGGCACGGGTGGTGACAAACGGCTCAAAGACCTTGGCCCGCAGTTCCTCGGGAATTCCGGGGCCGGTGTCCCGCACTTCCAGGACCGCGGTGCCGTGTTCTTCCCATACCTCTACCGCCACCTGACCCCCCGCCGGGGTGGCCTGGAGGGCGTTGCGCAAGAGGTTGTGGAGCACCAGCTCCAGCTGCACGCGGTTGGCCCGCACCGGCAGCGCATCGGGAACGCGGCAGGTGAGCTGGATGCCCAGGCGTCGGGCCTCGGGACGAACCGACAGCCACTCTTCTCGGGTCACCGCAGCCAAGTCCACCAGCTGCCGCTCAAACCCCGCCGGACGGGCCAGCTCCAGCAAATTGGTCACGATGCGGGCGACACGAAAGGCCTGCTCCTCGATCTTCTCCACCAGGCCCGTGCGTGGGTCAGCCGCCGGGGTCAGGTCCCGCAGCAATTGGGCATAGGAGGCAATGCCGGTGACCGGGGTGTTCACCTCGTGGGCTAACCCCGCGGCCAGCCTCCCTAAGGCTGCCATCCGCTCCTGTTGCGCCAAGCGGTGCTCCAGGGCCAGCTGCTGGGTAATGTCCTCCACCGCCACCACCCGTCCGTCTCGCTGACCCGGCTGGAGCTCCACGGTGGAAACCGACAAGAGCCCCACGCGGTCCGGAGGGCCGGGAATTCGCACCTGCACCCCGGCAGCCCGCTCGGGCAGGATGGGCCAAGATTCGGGCAGGTGCACCAGCTCCGCCAGCTTTCTTCCCTGCAAACCTTGTTCGCCTTGCCCGAGCAGGGCCTGGGCCCTTTGGTTGGCCCGCAGCACCAACCCGGAAACGTCGCAAATGAGCAAGCCCGCCGCCGCCGACTCAAAGATCCGCTCCAGGTACTCCTCCAGCAGCCGGTGCTGCTCCAGCTGCCGCACCAGATCGGCCAGGAGCAAGCTGTTCTCTAAAGCCAGCGCCGCTTGTGCCAGCAAGGCTCCTACCAGGCGACGTTCGGCGTGGGTCAAGGGAATGCCGCCCTGCTTGCGGCCCAAATAGGCCACCCCGAGGATGCGGTCTTGGCGCACCATGGGGAAGCGGTGCCACAAGCCGCGGCTCTTCAGCTCCCCCTCGCCGGGGGTAGGAAAGGGACCCTCCAGTTGCTGCGGCTCCAGGGGGGGAAATCCGTCGTGCGGGTAGGAGGCCACCAGCCGCCCTTCCGCCAGGCGGTAGAGCACCACCTGATCCACCGCCAGGGCTTGGGAAAGGAGCTCGCCCAACCGGTGCAGCAAGGCTTGGGGATCGGAAATCCCCACCGACTGCTCGGCAAAAGTGGCCAAAGCTTGACGGGCGGCCAGGCGTTCCCGGTACTGGAAGCGCTCAATAGCTGCAAGCACCATCCGCCTGAGGGGCACCATGAGGCCCACCAAGGCCACGCCCGATGCTGCCGCCAGCACGGTGCGAAACGGCCCGAGCCCCACCTGCGTGAGCCAAAGGTTCAACAGCGCGAAGG
>JANXCP010000140.1 GCA_025060245.1 Thermoanaerobaculum sp.
GAGCCTGGAATGGCCCCTTGTCCCTTCCCTGGCGGTGCTGGAAGGTGGTCAGATTTCCAAGGGCCGGTTTTACGGGTCAGGTGAGGTGCGCCTAGGGCTTGTGGCCCATTTCTGACGACCTGCTCATCGTAACCAGCCAAGTACGCGGCGCCGGCAGAGCATGGGCCTGATCGCCGACGGTGCTTCAGCCAACATTGGCCTGGGCAGAGGCTTCAGGTCAAAAAGCGTCCAGCCAACCCACGCTTTCGCCCAGGCCTGCGGGTTGCAACCGTAGAGCGCGTCAGCGCCGCGGGTGGCCCTGGGGGTTGCCCTTACGGCGGCCAACCGTGGCCGAACCTCGGCCTGGTTTTCCACAAGAGACTGCCGGCCAACCAAGACCCGTCCCTTTTTCCTCCATGGGTCGGAAGCCCCCTTGACATTCTTCAAAAATCCCTTTATAACCATCTAGCGATGGAGGGAGTATGAGCGTACCAATTCGGTTGTTCCTTTTCCTCAGCTTGCTGCTGGCCCCGGTGGCCTGGGGCCGGGGGTTGAGCCTGGAAGAGGCCTTGCGGTTGGCCCGCCAGCAACACGCCTCGGTGCGGCAGGCGCAGGCGGAGGAAGAGGCGGCGAGAAAGCGGTTGGAACAGGCTAGGGCTTTTCGGCTTCCAGCCCTGCGCTTTGACGAGGTGTTCATCCGCACGGATTCGCCGGCCGAGGCCTTTGCCTTGAAGCTCAACCAAGAGCGGTTTTCCTTTTCCTCGTTCATGACCAGTGATCCCAACAAACCCAAGACGTTGAACACGGCCATTTCCCGCCTGGAGCTGCAGTGGCCCGTGTATACCGGCGGAGAGCTTTCAGCCCGCATTGGACAGGCGGAGCGAGTTGCCGAAAGCAAGACTCTTTCCCGGAGCTGGGCGGAACGGCAAGCGGCCCTGGCGGCGGCGGAGGCCTACGTGAGGTTGGCCCAGGCGCAGGAGTTGGTGAGCTTACTCCAGAGGGCCCGCGATACGGTGGCCGCCCACGTGGCTTTGGCGAAAGCATACGTGGACCAGGGGATGCTGGTGGAGGCCGAGTACCTGCGGGCGCAAGTGGAGCTGTCGCGGCTGGACGATCTCCTCGCTCAGGCCCGCGGCCAGGAGGTGGTGGCCCAGGCAAATTTGGCCTTTCGCTTGGGATTGCCCCAGGAGGAGCGGTTTGAACTGCATCCTTTAGGCATCCCTCGCCCTCTCGCAGCTGGTCTGGAGGGGTACTTGGCCACAGCGACGAATCGACAGGACCTTCGGGCGGCCCAGTTTCTGGTGCAGGCGGCGGAGCTGGAGGCGAAAGTCAAGAAGGCGGCTTTTCTTCCTCGGGCGGCCTTGGTAGCCCGCGCTGACTGGGTTGATGACCAGCTCTTTGGCACCCACGGCGACTCCACCACCATCATGGCGGTCATTGGCGCCAACCTCTTTGCCGGTGGAGCAGACCGAGCCGCGGTGGCGGCGGCACGCGCCGAGGCGCGGGCGGGGCAAGAGCAGCTGGCGCTGTTCCGCCAGGGGGTGTTCTTAGAGGTTCGGCAGGCTTACGCCGAAGCCCAAGTTGCCCTGGCACGGGTGGAGACGGCGCGCAAGGCCTTGGCCGCGGCGGCAGAGGTGGAGCGGGTGACGGCGGAGCGGTTCCGCCAGGGCGTGGTGAAGATGATCGATCTCTTGGACGCCGACACGGCTCGTCGGGAGGCGGAGACACGGGAGCTGGTGGCGCGAGCGGAAGCCCACTTGGCGTTGCTGCGCCTGGCCGTAAAGGCGGGACAGGAGCCGGAGTCAGCCCTCTGATGGGGCAAGTCACGAACACGAAGGAGGAACAAATGAAAAAGTTGGGTATTTGGGCGTTGGTGTTGACCTTGACGTCGGTGGCCTGTGGCGGCAAGAAATCCCACACCCCCAGCGTTGGGGAGGTGGGAACGGTGCGCGCCCGGGTGGCCGAGGCGAGGCGGGAGCAACGGGTGGAACGAGTGGCGCTGATGGGCACGGTGGAAGCGGAAAAGACCGCCGCTGTGTCTTCGCGGGTCATGGCCACGGTGCTAGCTGTGCACGTGAAACCGGGAGATCGGGTGCGCCGGGGCCAGGTACTGGTGGAGATCGATCCGGAAACGGCAAAAGGACAGGAGGCCCAGGCCAGGGGGGCATTGGCCCAAGCGCGGGCTGCCTTGGCCTTGGCCGAGCGCAACTTCCAGCGTTTCCGCGCGCTCTACGAGAGCAAGGCAGCCTCCGAACTGGAGCTGGATATGGCCCGCATGCAGTACGAGCAGGCCAAAGGGGCAGTGGAACAGGCGGAAGGCGCTGTGGCTGCCGCCGCCTCGGTAGCGCGGGAAAGCCGAGTGGTGGCCCCCTTTGATGGCCTGGTTACGGCGAAGCTGGTGGAAGCAGGGGATCTGGCGGCGCCGGGCCGACCCCTGGTGATGCTGGAGTCGGCGCACGGTCGTCGATTGGTGGTGGTGGTCCCGGAAAGCCTGTGGGCCGAGAGTCCCCTGACATTAGGTCAAGAACTCCCCGTTTCCCTGGATGCTCAACCTGAACATTCCATGGTGGGCACGGTGGTGGAGATAACCCCCAGCGCCGATCCCCTCACCCACAGCTTTACCGTCAAACTCGCCTTGGCCGGCGATGGCATCGCCGCCGGGGCGACGGGTCGTGCTTTCTTGCCAGGTCAGCGGAGGGAAGTGGTGCTGGTTCCGAGGGAAGCCGTCCTGCGGGTGGGAGGCTTGACCCTAGTGGTGGTGCAGGACGGACAGGGATTGGCCCGCTCGCGCGTGGTGACGGTGGGCGCGGAAGAGGCGGGCATGGTGGAGGTGCTTTCCGGTCTTGCTGGCGGGGAGCGCGTGCTTATCGGGTTGGCCCAGCCACCCGCCGATGGCGCCCGGGTGGAGGAGGTGTAAGCCGTGAGCCACAATCAAGTTGAGCTGCAACAAACGAAACGGGAGGCCATGCGCCTGCGCATGGCTCGGCGACCCCTTGGTGCTTCGGGGAGAATCGCCAAGGCTTTCTTAGAATCCAAACTTACCCCACTTCTGGTGGTGTTCTCCTTACTCCTGGGTGCCTTTGCCGTCTTGGTCACGCCGCGGGAGGAGGAACCGCAGATCAAGGTGCCCATGGTGGACGTCTTCGTGGGCTTGCCCGGGGCCAGCGCCCAGGAGGTGGAGCGACGGTTGGTGACGCCGCTGGAGAAGGCGCTGTATGAAATCCCCAACGTTGAGTACATCTACTCCACCTCCCAGCCCTCGGGGGGAATGATCATCGTGAGGTTCCTCGTGGGCACCGATCCAGATCAAGCAGTGGTGAGGGTCCACAGTAAGCTGGCGGAGCTTACCCCATCCCTGCCCCCGGGGGCTACGCCGCCGGTGGTCGTGCCCCGCTCCATTGATGATGTCCCTGTCCTGGCTTACACCCTCTGGGCGGAGGGGGCCTCCCCGATGGCCCTGCGCCAAGTGGCGGAAGAGCTGAAGGCGGACCTCACCCGGCACCCCCGGGTGGCCCAGGTGTGGGTGTTGGGTGGGCAGCGGCGGGTGGTGAACGTGACCTTTGACAAGGACCGCCTGGCGGCGCGTCAGGTGTCGCTGCTCCAGGCCTACCAGGCCGTGGCGGGGTTGAACTGGAGTTTGCCCGCGGGAGCTTTTGCCCAGGCGGACCGAGAAGTGATGGTGGACGTGGGGGCCTTCTTCCGCTCGGCGCGCGAGGTGGAACAAGCGGTGGTGGCGGTGTACGGGGGGCGACCGGTGTACCTCAAGGATGTGGCGGAGGTGCGCGACGGACCGGAAGAACCTACGCAGTACGTGTGGATGATCGGCGGTCCTGCCGCTGGGGGACGAGGTATCCCCACAGGTTTGGTAGCGCCTGCGGTCACGCTGGCAGTGGCCAAGAAACCCGGCACCAACGCAGTGAAGCTGGTGCAGGAGTTGGACCAGCATGTGGAACGGCTCAAGGGCAAAGTGATCCCGTCCGGCGTTCACGTGACGAAGACCCGTGACTACGGCTTTACCGCCAACGAGAAGTCTTCCGAGCTCATCGATCACATGGCCCTGGCCACCTTTGCTGTGGTGCTGCTCATGGCGTTCGCGTTAGGGCGGCGAGAAGCCCTTGTGGTGGCGGTGGCGGTTCCTGCCACCCTCGCGCTCACCTTGGCCTCCTCTTACCTCTTTGGCTACACCTTGAACCGCGTGACCTTGTTTGCCCTTATCTTCGCCATCGGTATCTTGGTGGATGACGCCATCGTGGTGGTGGAAAACATCCACCGACACTATCAGTTGGGATGGGCTCCGCCGCGGCAGGCTACGGTCTACGCCGTGGACGAAGTGGGCAACCCCACCATCTTGGCCACCTTTACGGTGGTGGCGGCTCTCTTACCTCTTGCGTTTGTTTCGGGCCTCATGGGTCCTTACATGCGACCTATTCCCATCAACGCGTCAGCGG
>JANXCP010000141.1 GCA_025060245.1 Thermoanaerobaculum sp.
TGCCCTGCAAGGCTTCCCGGAGGTGGTGGACACCCCGGGGACCAACTCCCTCCTCCCCCAGTCCGAAGACGAGAGGGTTACCCGCGACCTCCTGCTCCAGGAGCCACAGGCAACGGTCATCCAAGTGGCCGATATGAAAAACCTCCGCCGCGCGCTCTACCTCACCCTGCAACTGGCGGAGCTTGGCCGCCGGCAAATCCTGCTCCTCAACCTACAGGACGAAGCCCGCGATCTGGGGGTCCGGGTGGACCGGGCGCGGCTGGAGGAGCGCCTGGGTATCCCGGTCATCGCCACCACGGCCATTCGCCGGCGGGGCCTGGAGATGATCCCGAAGCGGTTACCCCAGGCCGCGGTGGCGCAGCTGACCGCCTCTTACCCTTTGGCGGTGGAGGAAGCGGTGGTGCGGGTGGAGGGACTCCTCCCTGGGCGCTGGGCCGAGGCGCGCCGGGGCCTCGCCCTCATGCTCCTGGCTGGGGATGAGACGCTGCTTCCCTGGCTGCAGCAAGAGGTGGAGGCGAGGGTGCTGGGGGAAATTGGCGCCGTTCGCGCCCAACTAGAGCGCCAGTTGGGCCGCCGGGTAGCCGGGGTCCTGGCCCGTGCCCGCTTTCGCGCGGTGGAAGTGCTTCTCCAAGAAACCTACTCCGCCGATCGCGCGCCTTACGGCTCGTTTCGCGAGCGTCTGGGAAGCCTCACCATGCACCCGGTGTGGGGGCTTTTTTTTCTCGTCCTCGTGCTGGTCTCAGCCTACTTTTTTGTCGGCGTGTTTGGCGCGGGAACGCTAGTGGACCTCATTGAAGATGGTCTATTTGGCCAATGGATCAACCCCGCCGCGCGGCGCCTCGCCAGCCAAATCCTGGGCCCAGGGCTTTTCTACGACTTCTTGGTCGGGCCCTACGGGCTCATCACCATGGCCCTCACCTACTCCTTGGCCATCGTCCTGCCGGTGGTGGGTACCTTTTTTGTCTTCTTTGGCTTGTTGGAGGACTCGGGTTATCTCCCCCGCTTGGCGGTCATGCTGCACCGGCTCTTCCGCGCCATGGGCCTGAACGGCAAGGCGGTGCTCCCCATGGTCTTGGGCCTGGGTTGCGACACCATGGCCACCCTCACCACCCGCATTCTCCCCTCGAAAAAGGAGCGGGTGCTGGTCACGTTGCTCTTGGCCTTGGGTGTCCCTTGCTCGGCCCAGTTGGGGGTGATCCTGGCCATGCTCTCCTCCATGAGCTTTTGGGGGACCTTTATTTGGGGCGGGGTAGTGGCTGCCACTTTGTTCGGCGTGGGGTGGGCAGCTGCCCGCCTTCTCCCTGGGCGATCCGCTGATTTTCTCTTGGAAATCCCACCTATGCGTGTGCCGCAACTGGGCAACATCCTCATCAAAACTGCGGCCCGCACGGAGTGGTACCTGAAGGAAGCCGTACCCTTGTTTGTTCTAGGCACGCTGCTGCTGTTCACAATGGACGCGGCAGGGGCCTTGTCCTGGGTGGAAGGGCTGGCCAGGCCCCTGGTGGTAGGGTTGTTAGGACTTCCTGGGGAGGCGGCCAGCTCCTTCCTGGTGGGTTTCCTGCGACGGGACTACGGGGCGGCGGGGCTTTACGCCCTGCGCGACGCTGGGCGGTTAGACGGTGTGCAGAGCGTGGTGGCCCTTGTGGTCATCACCCTCTTCGTCCCCTGCATCGCCAACTTTTTCATGATGATCAAGGAACGGGGTTTGAAGACCGCCTTGGCCATGGTGGCCTTCATCGTACCCTTCGCTTTCCTGGTGGGTGGTCTGGTAAACCTTGCCCTGCGTGCGCTGGGGGTTTCGCTGTGACGGCGCCCCAGGTGCGCTGCCCGCTCTGTGGCTTTTCTTTTCCCGGCGAGCGTTCCTGTCCTCGCGGTTGTCCCTTTGGCGGGCGCTGCCACACCCTGTGCTGTCCTAACTGCCACTACCGTTTCATCCTCACTTCACCCCTGGTGGAGCGCTTCGTGCGCCTGTGGCAACGGAGGCCGGCGCGGTGAGCCAGGATCTGCTGTTGGTCCGCCAGCCCACCTGGGCGCGGGAGGAAGTGCTGGAAGAGCTCTGGACCGCCCAGGAGGCCGGGGTATCCCTTACCATTTCCGCCTTGGCCCAGCGCATCCACGCCGGTCCCTCCGAAGGCTGGGGCGGGGTCGTGCAGGAATTGCTGGAAGAGGGGTTGGTGCGCTTAGCCGGTGAGACCCTGTACCTCACCGAGGAAGGGCTCACCCAGGCGCGGACCGTGGTCCGCAACCACCGCCTGGCGGAGGTGCTGTTCTTTGAGGTGCTGCAACTGCCCTTGCGCCAGAGCGAAAGCGAGGCCTGTCGTCTGGAGCACCTCCTCTCCCCGGAGGCAGCGGAGGCCGTGTGCACTTTTCTCGGCCACCCGCCGGTTTGTCCCCACGGCCGTCCCATTCCTCCGGGCCGGTGTTGCCAAGCCTTGAGCCGGCCCCAGGCACCCCTTTTGGTACCCCTGGCCCACCTGAAGCCCGGCCAGCAGGGGAAGGTGGTGCTGTTGGCGCCCAGGCACCGCGACCGCCTGGAGCAGCTGGCGGACCTGGGCTTGACCCCGGGCGCCGTGGTGCACCTGCGGCAAAAAAATCCTTCCGTGGTGGTGGAGGTGGACCGCACCCTGCTGGCCGTGGAGGATGAGATCGCCGCCGGCGTGTACGTGAGGCCCCTGACAGAATGGTAGTTGTTAAGCATACTTGACAACACGTTTATTGCGCCCTATACTGCCCAGCGTATGGAGAGTTTTGCCAGTACCTGGCGAGCCTTTGAGGCGAACGAAATTACCCACTCGGCGGCCCATTACCTTCTGGCCATCGCCTCCTTCAACCGCCGGGGGGTGGATCCCCGAGCTGCCGATGTGTCGCGGGAGCTGGGCATTTCCCGCGCTGCCGCCTCGCTGCAACTGCGAAGCCTGCAGGAGCATGGGCTGGTGGAGGTGGACGAGCACCAGCGCCTGCACCTTACCCGGGCCGGGGCAGACGTGGTGGCACGGGTGGCCTCCAAGCGGGAAGTGGTGCGGGTGTTCCTTGAGGAGATCTTAGGGGTGCGTCCCCAGGCGGCGGCCCTGGACGCCTGCAAGGTGGAGCACCTACTCTCGGAGGAAACGGGAGCCGCTTTGGTCCGCCTCATCCGCTTCTTGCGCTCCTCGCACCCGGCGGCCAGGGAAGCTTTGGCGGTGTTCAAGGAGACCACGGCGGTGTGTCTTCCCGAGTCCCGGTGTGACCTCTGTACCAACACCTGCCTTCTGACCGCTGGAGCGGAGAGCTGAGGTGCTCCCCCATCGCTTGGAACCCTTGGTCCTGGGGGTAAGGTTGCTGCGATTGAGAACGCTTTCACTTTTCCTTTCCCTTTTGGCCGCCAACCCCTTGCCGGCTTCCCAGGTTCCCTGCCATCGCCGGGTGGGGGTGATGGGTACCTTCCTCCACGTGACCACCTGGGGTGCGTCCTGGGAGGAAGCCTGCCACGCGGCGGAGCTGGCCATTGGCGCGGTGGAGGCCAGCGAACGGCGCCTGTCCACCTGGCGGCAGGACAGCGAGCTGGCCCAGGTGAACCGCGACCTTGCCGCTGGGGAAATCACCCTTTCCCCCGCCACCTGCCGGGAACTGGCCTTGGCTTTGGCCTGGGCGGCCAGGACTGGCGGAGCCTTTGACCCCACCGTCGGCCCCTTGGTGAGGCTCTACGACTTGCGCGGCAGCGGGCGTTGGCCAGAACCAGGGGAGCTGACGGCAACCCTCAGGCAGGTGGGGCATCATCACCTCCAGCTGTCCCAGTGCCGGTTGCGCACCAGCCGGCCCGGGCTGCAGCTGGAAGAGGGGGGCTTTGGCAAGGGCGCGGCCCTGGACGCGGCACTGGCCGCCGTGGCGCCCTTGGGGGTGGCCCTGCGTCTGGAGCTGGGGGGTCAGGTCCTGAGTTTCGGTGTTCCCCGCCTCTCCTTAGCCCTTGCCCACCCGGATCGGCGCCAGGAGGCGGTGGCCATCTGGGAGGTCCCACCCGGCTCGGTGGCCACCTCGGGCAACAGCGAACGCGGCTTACGGGTAGGCGGTCGCCCCTTGGGCCATATCCTGGACCCGCGCACCGGCCTGCCCGCGCCGGACTTTGGTTCGGTGGCAGTATGGGCCCCCGACGGCCTCACCGCCGATGCCCTCTCCACCGCCCTGTTCGTGTTGGGTCCCCGGGCGGCGACACCGTTGCTTGCCCAACACCCGGAAATTGCCGCGGTCTTTTTGGTTCGGGAAGGGAAGCGCCTGCGCCTGCAGGTCACACCCCAGCTCCGCGGCAGCATACGTCCCCTCCAACCCAAAATCGCCTTGGATGTGCTCTTTGGCCGAGAAAGGGCCGAAAAGCAAGGGAGGCAAAGATGGAGAGGCTAAGGTTCGTTTGTGTTCTGTGCTTGGTCCTCGTTCCCACCCTCC
>JANXCP010000142.1 GCA_025060245.1 Thermoanaerobaculum sp.
CAGCGCAGCTTGGAGCTGTTGCGGCTTTTTTGGGATCAGGCCCCCGCCAGCCCACGCGCGCGGGAGCTGGCCAGTCAGGCTCGGGAGGCGCTGGAACGACAACAGCTCCAGGCAGCCCAACAGGCCCGGTTGCAGAGTCTTTTGGATGAAGGAATGGCCCTTCTGCGACAGGGACGGCTGGCCCAAGCCCGGAAAGCGTTTGAGGAGGTGCTGGCGGTGGACCCGGACAACGTCCTCGCCCAACGGGGCCTGGAGCTGAGCCGGGGAGAAGCGGCGCGAGGTGGTCGCGGGGAGGCTGCGGTGCAACGCGTGGGCCAGGCCCCTCCCCCGGTTCCTGCCGTAGGCTCGGCGCGGCTTGAGCTTTACTTCAACTCCCCCATTTCCCAAGGGGAATTTGAGCTGCTCCTCAACGGCTCACTGTTGGGGCGAAAGGCCTTTGATTTCGCCACCCGCGGGTTTTTGGGCGTGCGACGGCGGGGCAGCGGCATCGTGGAGGACGCCTTCACGGTGCCCTCGGGTAGCCACACCCTTTTGGTCCGGCTGAAAGGGGAGCAAGGAAAGGTGTTAGGCGAGCAAGTTTTTGCCGCCAACTTTGCCGCCGGAGGGCGCTACGTGCTGCGGGTGGAAATGTTCAGTGAGCGGGAAGTGCCGCGCTTTGCCCTTTCGGCGCGCAAGTGAGGAGGAGCCGTGAACGGATGGATGCTCTTGCTCTTGCTTGTACCGCTTCTGGCCTGGTCTGGGGAGCCCACACCCAAGGTAAAGCTGGAAACCAGCTTGGGGACCATCGTGGTGGAGCTCTACCCCGACAAAGCCCCCCAAACGGTGGCCAATTTCCTGCAGTACGTGCGCTCTGGATTCTACAACGGCACGGTGTTCCACCGCGTGGTGCCGGACTTTGTGGTGCAGGGGGGAGGCTTTGACACCCAGCTGCGCAAGAAACCCACCAACCCTCCCATCCCCAACGAGGCGGGCAACGGCCTGTCCAACCGGCGGGGGACGGTGGCCATGGCCCGCACCGCTGAGGTGGACTCAGCCACCAGCCAGTTTTTCATCAACCTCAAGGACAACACCTTCTTGGACCACCGGGATAGGACCCCCCGTGGGTTTGGCTACTGCGTTTTTGGCCGGGTGGTGGAGGGAATGGAGGTGGTGGACGCCATAGCCGCCCTGCCCACCGGTCCGGCGGGGCCGTTCCCCGCCGAGGTGCCGCAAAAGCCGGCGGTCATCCTCAAGGCGGAGGTGTTGGCCAGTTCGCCCACACCGTGACCGTGGGACCTTCAACGGTGTAGGCCAGCAAGGGCAGCGCCCCGGGGGAAAAGCCAGCCAGGAGCGTGGGGAGGCGTTGGCGCAGCAGCTGGATGGCCTGTTGGGCGTGGGCAGTGCTGCGCAAGCGCAGCTTCCAGCACAGAGCCCACTGCTGCGGGGCTGCCTGGTGGCGGAGCAACAGCAAGCGATCCCCGTCCCAGGCCTGCGCCAGGTGCTCGGCCGCGGCAGAGTCTCCCCCCCGTGCCAGCCAAAACCGCATGGCCCATGCGCCCAGGGTATCCTTGAGCAGCACTTCCCACCCCTTAGGGGTTGGGGGCAAGACGCCGTCGCCCAAGTGGCGGCAGGGGGCCCGGTAGAGTAGCTGCGCAGTGCAGGCAGGAGGTTGGGCCAAGAGGCGGTCCACCCCTTTCCATCCCTCCTCTTGCCACGCCCGCAGCACGGTGGCCAGCCCCTGGGAGTACGGGAAAACCAAATCTTCCACAAAGAATTCCGGAATTTGCGCGGAGCGGGCCAGGGATGCCGCCCCCTCGCTCATGTCAGCAGCCGTCTTTTCTAGGTGTTCGGCCGAGACTGGGGTGGTGGAGGCGAGGGTGAGCATGACCAGCATCGCCTCCCCTTCCAGGACTGCGGAGAGCGTGCGCTGCTGATCGGAGTTGTGGCGCATGGCCAGCAACTTGGTCGGCAGGCCGTACCGCCTCTCCTGGGCGGCATGGGCCAACTCGTGAACCCACACCCCCCCGTTCCCCTCCTGGGAGGGGAGGGGGCGATCCACCACCACCATCGTGTCCCGGTGGGGTTCGTAGTAGCCCAAAACCTGCCCGCTGTAGAACTCCAGCAAGCGCTGGTACAGCTTCGGCGTGGGAGGAACAAACCCCAGCCGTTGTAGGACTTCCAGGTACAGCGGCGGTGGCAAGGGCAGCTCTTCAGCCAGCTTGCGCGTGAGCCGTTCCACCAGCTGGGTCTGCGGTAAAAACTCACACTTTGGCTGCCAGCGATGGTCCAGGCCGCGCAGTTTGGCCACCTTTGGTACTTCAGCCACCAGGGCAGGTGGGCAGGGGAGGGCGGCCGCGGCGGGGTGCGCTGCCAGGAGGAGCAAGAGGAGCGTGGTAGACTTCCTACGCATGGCCGTGGAAGCCAAGCTGTCGCTTTTTTCTGCCTACGAGAACATTGAGTTGGCGGAAAAGGTGCTTGCCGACCTGGCCCGCTCCTTCATGGACGAGGAGGGAATCTATTGGGCGGCCATGGCGCTGCGGGAGGCTCTGGCGAATGCCATCAAACACGGCAACAAGCTTAACCCGGAAAAGCGCGTTTTGGTCACCATTCACCTGGAGGAGGAGCGGGAGCTCCGGATCACGGTGGAGGATGAGGGGGAGGGGTTTGACCCGAGCCAATTGGCCGATCCGCGGTCGCCGGAAAATCTGCTCAAGGAGCACGGGCGGGGGGTTTTTTACATCCGCCACTTCATGGATGAGGTAAGCTTCGGTCGGTCCGCCACAGGCGGCAGCAAGGTGGAGCTGGTGAAGCGGCTTTCAAGGAGGAGCACATGAAGGGTAGCTTTCGTGATGTTCAGGGGGTGAGAATTTTGGATTTGTCAGGGAAGATTACCATCGGTGCGGGTGATGTGGAGCTGCGCCGGTTGGTGGAGGAAGCCCTCGCCGCGGGCAAGAACCACGTCCTGGTGAACCTCAAGGATGTGACCCACATTGACTCCTCAGGCATTGGCGAACTGGTGGCCTGCTTTACCTCGGTAAAAAGGCGCGGTGGGGCCATGAAGCTGCTCAACCTCCCGCCAAAAATCAACGACATCCTGCAGGTGACCCAGCTCATTACGGTGTTTGACGTTTTTGACGACGAGGCGGAAGCCATCGCCAGCTTTGCCGGTTGAGGACCCGCTCCGGGCAGTGGTGGATACAGCCCTGGCGGAGCTCTTGGCGTCGCTCCCTTCAGGGGTATTGGGCGCCGCCATGCGGGCCGCGGTGTTCCCCGGAGGAAAGAGGCTGCGCCCGCTGCTGCTGCTGCGGGCCGGGCAAGCCTTTGGCGCGGATCCCCAGCGCTTGCGCCCGCTTTCCGCGGCGCTGGAGTTGGTCCACTGTGCCTCTTTGGCCCTGGACGATCTGCCCTGCATGGACGATGCCCCCTTTCGTCGTGGCGAGCCTTCCCTCCACCGCCGCTTCTCCGAGGCCACGGCCATCCTGGCTGCCTTTGCCCTGTTGGCCAAGGCGGTGGGGGAGTTTCCCGCCCTCCTGCGGCAGGCGGGGTTGCCCCCGGCCTACTGCGAAGGGTGGACCGGGCGCCTATCCCAGCTGGTGGAGACCCTTTGTGAGGGCCAGCAACTGGATTTGGCCCGCCATGGGACGGCCACAGTGGCTGAACTGGAGCGGGTCCACGCGGGCAAGACCGGTGCCTTTTTTGCCTTTGCCGCCGAGCTGGGTGCCTTCGTGGCTGGGGCCGATCCCGCATCGGTGGAATGCGTGCGGTCCTTTGCCCGCAACTTGGGCTTGGCCTACCAGGTGTTGGATGACGTGGCCGACGCCACCGGTGGCCAAGGGTGGGAGGGGAAGCCACCGGGTCAGGACGCGCGGCACGGCCAGTGCACCTTCGTCACGCTTCTGGGGGTTGAAGGGGCGCGACAGTTGGCAAGCGAGCTCCTTTCCACCGCCGAGGCCTGCCTGGCCCCTTTGAGCCGGCGGGCGGAGCCTCTTTTGGGTTTTGTAAACCATGTCCGTGCCCTCCTCTGAGGTGAGCTGCGCCCGGCAGACCCTCTTGCAACGGGGGTACCTCCAACCCCCGTCACCTCCACCGCCGCTCACCCAGCGGCGGTGGTGGGCTGGGTTCACCCTGGCCTTCGCCTTGGTGGGGGCACTGGTTGCCGCCGGAACCGGTGCGGGGGGCCTCTGGGGGTTCTTGCTCCTGACCGCAGCCCTCACCCCGGCTCTGGGAGGGGTGGTGGCGGGGTGCTGGTGGGGGGTGCGGCACCTGGCAAGCGTGTTGCTCAAGTGGGGCGCCCGCCCACGCCAGGTGCTGCGGGCCTGCGCGCTCCTGTCGGGTTTGGCT
>JANXCP010000143.1:0-4001 GCA_025060245.1 Thermoanaerobaculum sp.
GGGGTGGCCATCCCCTCGGCGGCGTTGAGGCGGGCCAGAGGTGCCACGCTGTACACCCCCGACCCCTCCCCTTCCACGAACCCGTGCCAACCCACCTTCTTGAGGTAACAGAACTTGATGTAGCTCCACGGCTCTGTGTGCTCGGCAATGTAGTCCAGGTACTGGGCCACGGGAAAGAGGAACACCTCCTCACCCCCGGGGCTGACCACTCGTACCTGGCCGTCGTAGAAGTTGACCCTTTTGCCCTCGTCCACCAGCCCCATGTAGTAGGTGCGATGGCAGTAAGCCTCAGAGGTCACCCAATCCAGGTAGGCTTGGTTGGCCAGCACCACATCGCCAAACACCTTTAAGGAAAACTTGGCGAACTCCACAGCGTGGGCCGCCCCCTTCTGGAACGCCTCCACATCCTCTCGGGTGAGCGGTTTGGCAATCCCCCCGGGCAGGCCGAAAACCGGGTGGATCACCTTGCCCGCCACGCGGGTGATGAGCTCGCGCATCTCCTTGCGCAACCCAATCACCTCCCGGCCCACCTCCAACCCCACCTTGCCCAAGACCCCCAGGATGTTCCGCTCGCCCTTGGGTGCTTCCGGCCCCACCACGAAATCCGGTCCCCCAAGGAAGTAAAAGTGGAGGGCGTGGTCTTCCACGAAAAAGGTGGAGTACACCAACTCGCGGATCTTCTTTGCCGCCGGCGGGGGCTCCACCTGAAACAGAGCATCCAGGGCTTTCGTGGAGGCCATGTGGTGCGCGGTGGGGCACACGCCACAGATCCGCGAGGTAATCTGGGGCATATCTTCCGCCTGGCGACCCACCGCGAACTTTTCAAAGCCGCGTAGCTCTGGCACCTGAAAGTAGGCCTTTTCCACGTTGCCCTGATCGTCGAGGAAAATGGCCACTTTGCCGTGGCCTTCCAGGCGGGTAATGGGATCAATGACCACCGTGCGGCTCATGGCTGACCTCCTTCCGGGCTACGGCCAAAAGGGAGGCGGGAACGCTGTAACGGTACAAGGTGCCGACCGGATCGGGCACTCCAGCCAGGATGTGCTCCACTTCGGCGGGTGTTTTGGCCTCAAAAAGCGACGCCAGGCCCGAAAGGGCCTTCGCCCCCTGGTCCAGCACCCGGCTGGTGGGGCCCATGCACCCCGTACAGGGCATGTTGCCCACGACGCAGGCGGCTCCGCACCCCGAGCGAGTGGCGGGGCCCATGCACAGCAGCCCCTGGGCCAAAAGACAGGTTTCCTGATCAATCAGGACCTGATGGGGCCGCCGCAGCTCCTGCAGGGACAGGCGCTCGGGCTTGGATGCTCGCCGCGGGCAACTTTCGCACAGGGCCACATCCGGCGCCAGCACCGACCCGCGAGCCGGCAGCTCTCCTTTCAGAATCGCCGCCACCGCGTTTTCTACCAGCTCCACCGGCGGGGGGCAGCCGGGCAGGTAGTAGTCCACCGGCACCACCTGGTCCAGCGCCCGCACCACCTCGGCAAAGCGCGGCAGCTCCAGCCTGCCCTCGGGGGCCTCCCAAGTTTCCTGTGGGTACAGGGGGCCGTCGCTCACGGTGGGTGCATCGTGGTAAACGAAACGGAGGATTTCCTCCCGGGTGAAGAGGTTGGCCAAACCGGGGACGCCACCCAGATGGGAGCAGGCGCCGAAGGCCACCAGGATCTGGCTCTTTTGCCGCAAGAGGTGGGCCATCTCCTCCTGCTCTGAGGTGCGGATCGCCCCGTTGATAAAGGAGGCCACAATAGCCCCATCCTCCATGGCCTCCAGGTCGGCCCGTTTGAAGTCCAGCGCCACCGGCCAAAAGACGATGTCCACCGCCTCCACCACGGGGAGAATTCCCTCAGCTAGATCCACCACCGCCTCTTCGCATCCTCCACAGGACGCGCACCAGTAAAAGGCCACTTTGGGCTTGCTCATACCCCACCTCCCGCGGCGGCTGGCCGCGCCGCCCAGGGGGCCTCTACCCGTGGGAGGGGGCCCAGTCCTTTCACCTGGGCCACCATCTCGTTCATCACCCGCTGCACCTTCTCCCCCTCCGAGGCCGAGATCCACTCCAGCCGCAACCGTTCCGGGGCAATGCCAAATTGCGCCAGTACCTTGCGCAGCAAGTGAAAACGCCGCAAGCACTTGTAGTTGCCCTCCTGGTAGTGGCAATCACCCGGGTGACAACCGCCGATGAGCACCCCGTCCGCCCCCTGGCGGAACGCCGCCAGGACGAACTGGGGGTCCACCCGGCCGGAGCACATGACCCGGACCACTCGCACGTTGGGGGCATAGCTCAGGCGAGCGGTACCGGCCAGGTCGGAGGCGGTATAGGTGCACCAGTTGCAAAAAAACGCCACGATACGCGGTTCAAAGTTGGCACCCTCAGACATAGCGCAACACCCCCATAACCTCTGCCAGCACCTGCTGGTCGGTGAACATACGTTGTTGGGCTGCTCCCGATGGGCACGCCGCCACACAGGTGCCGCACCCCTTGCACAACGCCTCGTTGATGCGGGAAACCTCCTCCTGGGCATCAAAGGTGATGGCCGTGTACGGGCACAGGGGGATACAGGTCTTGCAGCCGGAGCACACCTGTTCCTCAATCCACGCCACGTTGGGTTCCAGCTCCACGTAGCCGCGGTCCAACAGCGCCAAGGCCTCACCCACCGCAGCCCCCGCCTGCGCCACCGTGTCGGGAATGTCCTTAGGCCCTTGACAGGCTCCCGCCACCCAAATACCGTCGGTGAAGGTGGCCACGGGGGCCAGCTTGGGGTGGCGCTCCAAGAACCATCCCTCGGAAGAGCAGGACATGTTGAACAGCCGCCGCACCTCTTCCGCATCGGGACGGGCCTCCAAGGCCACGGCCAGGACCACCATGTCCACCGGGATGCGCCGTACCACCCCGATGTTGGTGTCCTCCACCCGCAGCACCAGCTTCCCCTCCTCCTCCGGGGACATGGCCCAGTCGCTCACCTCCGCCACCCGGCCGCGGATGCAGTGCACACCCTCCTCCAGGAGCCTCAGGTAAAACTCTTCGTACCCCTTGCCGGGGGTGCGCATGTCAATATAGAAGTTGTACACCTCGGCGCCGGTGCGTTCGCGGATCAGATGGGCCAGTTTGAGGGAGTACATGCAGCACACACGGGAGCAGTACTTGTGGTACCGCTGATCCCGCGAGCCCACACAGTGGATGATGCCCACCGACCGCGGCACACGGCCATCCCGCAGACGCACCTCTCCCCCCGTGGGACCGGAGGCGTTCACCAGCCGCTCCACTTCCAAGCTGGTGAACACGTTGGGGTAGCGCCCGTAGCCGTACTCGGGGATCCTTTTCGGGTCAAAGGGGGCAAACCCGGTGGCGACGATGATGGCACCCACGGGGAGCTGGACCAGCTCATCCCGGTCGTGGTAGTGGATGGCCTGGCGCTGGCACACCGTGGCACACAGCTCACAGTCGCAGCAGATGCCACAGGCCAGGCAGCGCTTGGCCTCTTCAACCGCTTGCTCCCGGGTATAGCCCAAGTGGACCTCGCGGAAGGAGCGGCGCTCGCTGAGGGGAATTTCCGGCATTGGCACGCGGCGCCTTACCGGAAGGCCCACCGTGTCCACCTCCCAGGCCTGCACCACCCGGATTTCCCGTTCCCGGCCAGCCCGCAGGTCCTCTCCCTGGATGAACCGGTGGATGGACTCCGCCGCCCGCTTGCCCGCGGCCATGGCGGTGACCACCACGTCGGGACCTGTGACGCAGTCCCCCCCGGCAAAGACGCCAGCCACAGGGGTGGCTAGGGTTTCAGGGTCCGCCTTTAACGTGCCCCAGCGATCCGTGGGCAGCCCCAGCCCTTCCGCCTCCGCCTCCTGACCAACGGTGACCACCACCCCATCCACCGGCAGGTCAAATTCCGAACCGGCGATGGGCACGGGGCGCGGTCTTCCCGAGCTGTCTGGCTCCCCCAGGCGCATGCGCTGCAACCGCAGACTCTGCACCTGGCCATTGCCGGCAAAGCCCACCGGGGCCA
>JANXCP010000143.1:4011-4264 GCA_025060245.1 Thermoanaerobaculum sp.
TGCCAGCGCACCGAAGCCACCCGGCTATCACCAAAAAAGGCCACAGGCGCCAGCAAGAACTCCAGCTTTACCCCCTCCGCCTCGGCTGCCTCCACCTCCGCCGGGTCGGCGGGCATCTCGGCGCGGGTGCGGCGGTAGGCAATGGTCACCCGCTCCGCACCGCAGCGCAAGGCCGTGCGCGCCGCGTCCAGAGCGGAGTTGCCGCCTCCCACCACCACCACGTGCCCGGAAAGCCTTATGGCCTCCCCCAGGT
>JANXCP010000144.1 GCA_025060245.1 Thermoanaerobaculum sp.
ACCCACCCCGCCCCATCGGGAATCAACCACAAATAGCCGAAGACGGGCTGGTCCAGCTGGTATAGGTAGGTGTGCCCTTGGACCTGCCGGGGGGGTCCCACGTTGATAGGGTCGGCCACCAGGAGCTGGTCCAGGGTTCGGGGGCGGGACAGGAGCCGCGGGTAACCCCAGGGGTACCGCGGGGGTGGTCCCCAAACCACCGGCGGCGGCACCAGGGACGAGCGTTCCTCCAGGAAAAAATCACGACCGGTGATGAGGGCGTTTTTCCCCACTCCCGGTAGGTCCACGGCGGCCAAAACTCCCCCTACGGGGGTCGGGGAGCGCACCTCCAGCCGCAAGGCGTTGCGGCCAGGCCGCACCAGGTGGCTGACGTCGTAAACGTCCAAGCGAAAACCCGGGCGGGACCAGCCGCAGGCGGCCAGCACACCGTTGACCCAAGCCACGTACTCCCGATCCGCTGCTACCTTCAACAGCACCCCCGGACGCGGTTCGGGCAGAGAAAATGGGGCGACAAAGACAGCTCGGGTCGGATAGGGTCGCTCCAGCTGTTGGGTGACCCACACCCAACGTGCTTCACCGGTGAGGTTGCCCACTTGCCGCCGCCAAAATCCGTGGAGGATGGCCCAAGAGCTCAACAGGAAGGTCCACAGGAGCAACCAAGCGGCGAGGGACTTTCGGCGCACCGCCTCAGTTTACCTGGGCCGTCCATGGGGGAAGGCAGGAATCGGAACATGGCTTTGTCCCGAGAAGCTGGCGTTTGACAAATCCGCCCAGCTCCCGTAGCATGCCGCCACGTGACGGCCAGAAGAGCTCTCGCGGTGATTCCCGCACGTATGGGCGCCACGCGTTTCCCCGGCAAGCCGTTGGTGCAGCTTTTGGGCAAGCCGATGGTGGCGCACGTGGTGGAGCGCGCCTTGGAGGCGGGGGTGTTCGCCCAGGTGATTGTGGCCACCGATCACCCGGATGTGGCTGAAGCGGCGCAAGCAGCTGGAGCCCATGCGGTGCTTACCGGCCCGGCCCGCAGCGGCACCGACCGCGTGGCCATGGCAGTGGCGGAGATCCCGGGAGAGGTGGTGCTGAACGTGCAAGGAGACGAGCCCGCGGTACCCCCGGAAAACCTGCGCATGTTGGCGCAGCTGCTCCTTCACCACCCGGAGGTACCCATGGCCACCCTGGCGCTTCCCGGGCGCCTGGAGGACTTGGAAAACCCAAACGTGGTCAAGGTGGTCTGCGATGATGCGGGCCGCGCCTTGTATTTCTCTCGCGCTGGCATCCCGTTCCAGCGGCAGCAAAACGCCAGCGTGATCCAGCGGCACGTGGGACTGTACGGCTTCCAGAGGGATGTCCTGGCTCGCTTGGCCTCCCTTCCCGAACACCCCCTAGAGGTCTGCGAGGGGTTGGAACAGCTGCGGGCTTTGGCAGCGGGAATTCCCATCTACGTCCTGCGGGCAGCCAGCCACTCGGTGGCCGTGGACACCCCGGCGGATGTGCCCCTGGCCGAGGCTGCCCTGGCGCGTTTGCAAGGGGGAGGTGGCTGATGGCCACGAAGTACGTATTTGTCACGGGAGGCGTGGTTTCATCCCTGGGTAAGGGGATCGCCGCCGCTTCCATGGGGGCGCTGCTGGAGGCCCATGGGTTCTCCGTGACCCTGATGAAGTGCGACCCCTACATCAACGTGGATCCGGGCACCATGTCCCCCTTCCAGCACGGGGAAGTGTACGTGACCGATGACGGGGCCGAGACGGATTTGGATTTGGGCCATTACGAGCGCTTCACCTCCGTCACCACCTCGCGGAAAAACAACATTACCACTGGCCGTGTCTACCTCTCAGTCATTGAAAAGGAACGCCGTGGCGATTTCCTCGGCTCAACGGTGCAAGTGATCCCGCACATCACCGACGAGATCAAAGCGGCGATTCGCGCGGTGGCGGAAGATCGCGATGTGGTGATCGTGGAGATCGGCGGAACTGTGGGCGACATTGAGTCCTTGCCGTTCTTGGAGGCGATCCGTCAGTTCCGCCAAGATGTGGGCCGCAGCAATGCGGTGAACGTCCACGTCACCTTGGTGCCTTACCTCGCTGGCTCGGACGAGCTCAAGACCAAACCCACCCAACACTCGGTGAAAGAGCTGCGGGCCATCGGCATTCAGCCGGATATTTTGGTCTGCCGCGTGGACCGCCACCTGCCGGCGGAGATGCGGCGCAAGATTGCCCTTTTTTGCAACGTGGAGGAACGAGCTGTGATCCCGGCCCGCACCGTGGAGACCATCTACGAGGTGCCCCTGCGCTTTGCCGCGGAAAATTTGGACCACATCCTTTTGGAAATGCTCAACCTACCCCCTGGCCCGCGGGATTTGTCCCGGTGGCAGCGCGTGGTAGATCAGCTCAAGAGCGCTCGTCACCAGGTGCGCATCGGCATCGTGGGGAAGTACGTCAACTTCGTGGATAGCTACAAGTCGCTCAACGAGGCGCTCATCCACGGGGGAATGGCCAACGACGCCAAGGTGGAACTGGTCTTCATTGATGCCGAGCAACTGGAGGGCGAGGCCTATGGCGAGGCGCTCTTCCAGGTGGATGGGATCTTGGTCCCGGGAGGGTTCGGCAAACGCGGTATTGAGGGGATGATCCGCGCCGTTGAGTTTTCCCGCGGGCACCGTATTCCCTTCTTTGGCATTTGCCTTGGCCTGCAAACGGCGGTCATTGAGTTTGCCCGCAATGTCTGCGGGCTTGCCAAAGCCAACTCCTCGGAATTTGTCCCCGACCCGCCGTACAAGGTCATCTACAAGATGCGGGAGCTGGTCGGTGTGGACACCCTGGGGGGGACCATGCGCTTGGGTAAGTATCCCTGCCAGCTCAAACCAGGTTCCAAAGCCTGGGAGGCCTATGGGGCCGATACGGTCTGGGAACGCCACCGCCATCGTTACGAAGTGAACCAGGACTACGTGCCGCTGTTGGAACAACACGGGTTGGTGGTGTCGGGACGATCTCCAGACCGGATCTTCGTGGAAGTGATTGAGCTGCCCGATCACCCCTTCTTCCTCGCCTGCCAATTTCACCCGGAGCTCAAATCCAAGCCCTTTGCCCCCCACCCCCTCTTCGTCGCTTTTGTCAAGGCGGCTCTAGCCTTCCAACGGCAAAAACGCGAAGCCCTCCTGGTGTCCCAGAGCATCCCCGAGCCAGGGGCAGCGCCGCCGGAGGAAAGCCAATGAGCCAGCCCCCCACCTGTGTGGTAACTGACGCTCTGGCCATCGGTCCACCTCACCCCTTGGTGGTGATCGCCGGACCCTGCGTGCTGGAGTCTCGGCAGCTGGCCTTGGATACCGCCGGAGCCCTGAAGGAGCTGGCGGAGCAACTGCAAATCCCGTTGATCTTCAAGAGCTCCTTTGATAAGGCCAACCGCTCTTCCATTCACTCCTTTCGCGGCCCCGGCCTGGAGGAGGGGCTTTTGTGGCTGGCCGAGGTGAAAGAGGCCACCGGTTTACCGCTCCTGACCGATGTCCATGAGCCCTGGCAAGCTCAGGAGGCGGCAGCAGTGGTGGACGTGGTACAGGTGCCCGCCTTTTTGTGTCGTCAGACGGATCTGCTTTTGGCCTGCGGGCGCACGGGCAAGGCGGTGAACGTCAAGAAAGGGCAGTTCCTCGCCCCCGACGACATGGGGAACGTGGTGGAAAAGGTTCGGTCCACGGGCAATCCCTCCGTCACCCTCACCGAGCGCGGCACCACCTTCGGGTACCACAACTTGGTGGTGGACCTGCGGAGCCTGGCCATCATGCGCCGCTTTGCCCCGGTCATCTTTGACGTGACCCACTCCCTGCAACTGCCGGGCGGCCTCGGCCACGCTACCGCCGGTGAGAAGCAGTTTTTCTTACACCTGGCTCGGGGGGCTGTGGCCTGCGGCGTGGATGGACTGTTCGCTGAGGTGCACCCCCAGCCGGAAAAGGCCCTCTCGGACCCTACCACACAGCTCTCGTTGGCCGAGTTCCGCACCTTGATGGAACAAATCCAGGCCGTCCACGCGGCGGTGGCCCCATGGACCCATGCGGCAAAGGAGGAGCCGTGCTGAGACCTGAGGATCTCATCCCCGAACTGCGCGGAACGCAAAAAAAGTACACCCCCGCCCAAACCCTTTTTGGGGTTCACCTGTTTCCCCTCCGTCGGTTCGTGGACGACCGCGGGCTTTTTTTGGAGCTGTACAGAAAAGAGGCGACCCA
>JANXCP010000145.1:0-282 GCA_025060245.1 Thermoanaerobaculum sp.
GGCATGAGGCGCTCCACCGGCAAGGCGGGCACTTCCACCAGGCTTGCCGGCTGCGGCACCAAGGCAAACACCTCTTCGGCGCTTCCCGCCGCGGGGAGCTCATCCAGGGGAAACGGGTCCGTTCCCTCCCAAGGTGGGAAAACCGTGTCCGACGCTGGCACGTGCTCCGCCAGAGGCAGGTTTGGTGAACCTCCGGCCAAAGAGGCTGGCTCCCGGGAAGGCAGGTCTTCCCCATTCACCGGGCCTAAACTTTCCCCGCCTTCTGCAGCCGCTGGGGCGGTT
>JANXCP010000145.1:292-3960 GCA_025060245.1 Thermoanaerobaculum sp.
GGGGGCGCAAAGACCTCCCCCCCCCGGCCCACCGCGGGGGCCGACGGCTCCGCCTGAGCCTTGCCCCGGAGTGGTTCCTGGCCAAACAACTCCAGGTCTGGGCTAGCCTGGGGCGCCATGTCCGGCCCAGGCAGTTCAAAGGGGGACGCCACCAGGGAAATGGACCCGCTTTCTGGTAGAAAAAAGGCCACATCACCGGACACCGCCAACTGTTCCGTGGGTGGTTGGCTTGCGGGAAGGAAAGGTTCTCCCCCCTCTGAGGGAGCTGGGGTAAGCTCGTTGCGGGCAAAGGCCGAGGTTTGTGGGGTAACGTCCGCAGCGGATGAGGCAGCTTGCGCCTGTTCCACCGCCGCGGCACCAGGGCTTTCTTCCCGCGGAAACAAGGCAACCACATCCCCTCCCCTTGGCTGCACCACCACTTCCAGCGGCACTGTGGGAGGCGTGAGCTCCGGAGGGGGCAAAGGCTCCCGCGAGCCAAGGCCGTTGCGCGGCAGTGGTTGGGGCTTGATGGACACGGGGCGGGTGGCCACATCCTCTGCTGCCTGAGGGACCACCTGCAGACCAGGTTGGGGCTCCATCGCCAAGTTGAAGCGGTCCCGCAACGACCGCACCACGAGCTTAGCAATGGCTTCCAGGGTCTCTTCCACACCGATGCCCTGGATGGCCACGGCTTCAAAAAACGGGACGTTGAACTCGTTGAGGGTCTGGTTGAGCTCCTCCACGCTCAGAATGTCAGCCAGGTCACGCTTGTTGAACTGCAACACGTGCGGTACCCGGTCAAGAAAAAGTCCCTGCAAGGCCAAGTTCTTTTTCAAATTCGCCCAGGACTCCCGGTTGGCCGCCAGAGCCTGCCTTTGCGAGTCGGCCACGAACACCACACCATCCACCCCCCGCAGCACCACCTGCCGGGTGGAATCAAAGCGCACCTGCCCGGGCACCGTGTACAGCTGAATACGTAGGTCCATGCCACGCAGCCGGCGGAAGGTGAGGGGCAAGTAGTCAAAGAAAATGGTCCGATCGGTACCTGTGGGGAGCACGATGAGCTCCCCCCGTACCTCGTCCGGGTAGCCCTGCCACAGCATCTTCAAGTTGGTGGTCTTTCCACCCAACGGCGGGCCGTAGTACACGATCTTGGCCACAATCTCTCGGGCACTGGGTCGGAATTGCACCATGGGCCGCTCCTACGGCTTCCCCGCCATGATAAACCGAACGGGAACCCCGGCCAAGGGGAACGCCTGGCGCACCGCGTTTTCCAGATACCGCAGGTAAGAAAAGTGCAATCGCTGACGGAGGTTGGTGAAGAGCTTGATGCGCGGCGGAGCCGTCCCCACCTGGGTTGCGTAGTACAGCTTGGCCGGGACCTTTCCCCCCGGAGGTGGATGGGCCTGCCAGGCGGCCCGCAGCACGCGGTTCAGCTCGCCCGTGCCCATGCGCAAGTGGAAATGCTCCCCCACTTCACAGGCCTTAGGCAGCAGCTGGCGAAGGCCGGCCCCGGTGAGGGCGGACACGAAAAGACTGGGGGTGTCTTTGAGAAACTTAAGCTTGCGCTCCAGCTCTTCCAGCAGCTTTTTTTTCCCTTCCCGGGACAAGAGATCGCTCTTGTTCACCACCACCACCACGCCCTTGCCCGCTTGCTGCACCAAACCGGCCACATGGGCATCCTGGGCCGTCACCCCCTCGCTGCCATCCAGCACCACTAGGCACACGTGGGCCCGCTCCACCGCCTTCCGCGCCATCACCACCGAGAGCACTTCCACGCCCTGCTCAGTGCGCCCCTTGCGGCGAATTCCCGCCGTGTCCACCAGCAGCAGCGAGCGCCCGCGGTAGGTGACCCTCGTATCCACCGCATCCCGGGTGGTGCCAGGGAGGTCCGAGACCAACACCCGCTCCTGCCCCACTAGCCGGTTCAAAAGGGAAGATTTCCCCACGTTGGGACGGCCGACAATAGCCAACGCCAACTCAGGCGGTGCAAGGTCCACCGGCGCGGGCGGGGGAAGGTGTTGCTCCACTTCCTCCCACAACTCCCCAATCCCCAACCCGTGCTCGGCCGACACGGCCACCGTCGGAAAACCCAAGCTGGCAAAATCATTGCTGCTCAAGCGCGCGTCCCGGCGGTCCCATTTGTTGACTACCACCACCGTGGGCTTTCCCGCCCGGTGCAGGAGCTGGGCCAGCTCCCCATCGGCGGGCAGGAGCCCCTCGCTGCCGTCCACCACCAACAGGATCACCTGCGCCTGCTCCACTGCCAACAGCGCTTGCTGGCGGACCAGGGCAGGGATGGGCGCATCCGTGTCGGGATCAAAGCCACCCGTATCCACCAACCACACCCACCCACCGCGAGGGCGCGGGGCCTCGGTCACCACCCGGTCCCGGGTCACCCCCGGCACATCGTGAGCCAGCGCCCGCCGTCTTCCCGCCAAGCGATTAAAAAGCGTTGACTTTCCCACATTGGGCCGACCTACCAGGGCGACCGTCGGGATCATGAGCGGGGGGCTCTCGGCGTGCGCACTAAGAAACGAGGTCCGGTGGCGGTCTCCTCCACTTCCCGATACAACACCACCCAGCCGCCCTTGAGTTTTTTCATCTGAATGACACTATGGAGCACCGAGTTCGGGTCGTGCCCTTTGAGCACCCCCGAGGCCACGTCCAGGCGGCGGGTGTCCCAGGTTTCGGTGCAAAAGACGTAGGCGTTGGCATGCCGCAGCACCTTAATGTCGGTGATTTCCAGCTGGACCAACACCGGCTCCAGCCGATCCCCGTTGGCGCGAAGGGTCAAGATGGCGTCGTAGGTCTCGTTGATGAAGCGCGGGGCTGCGATCCCCTCCAGGTACTTGGGGTCCATTTCGCTGTAGGAGCGGGCCAAGGCCAGGAGAAAGGCCCGCGCCAATGAGGTCACCGCCTCCCGCTCCTCGGCCGTGGGGGTGTCCCGTTCGCACCCCCAGAAGCTCAACAGCGCCAGAAGGCCAGCCAAAAGGCGGGCAAACCTCACGCTCCCTCCCGCTGCCCGCAGGCCTTTCTAAACCGCCGGAACAGCTCCAGGTGCGGCTCCCAGAGCAAGTTCTCCGGGTGCCATTGCACCCCTACCAGCCACCAATCGTCGTCGCGAATCTCCACCGCTTCCACGATGCCGTCAGGAGCCCAGGCCACCGGCTTCAAGCCCTCCCCCAAGCGATCCACTCCTTGGTGGTGCCGCGAGTTCACGCCAAAGGCTGCGGGGAAGCCCTGTAAGAAACGCGTGGAAGGGTCCATCCTCACCACGTGCGCCACCGCATCCTTCGGATCAGAAATCCTGTGCCCCCGGTACCCCAACTCGGGCAAATCCTGCAGTAGACTGCCGCCAAAAAACACGTTCACCAACTGGAAACCAAAGCACACCGCCAACACCGGCAGCCGCTCAGCTCGGGCCTGCTGCAACAGCTGCCAATCCAGTGCTTCTCGCTCCGGTTGTGGGCGGGTGGTGGGGTGTGGCTGCTGCCCGTACCTGTGGGGGCTCACGTCGGGGCCGCCGGTGGTCAGCACCCCGTGAAAACGGGTTAGGTTGCCCAGGACCTGCTGGTGATTTTGCGGGGTAATGGAAACCAACTCCTCCGGGTCACCCCCTGCCCGCTGCCAGGCGGTACCGAAACGCTCCACCTCAAAGGGTCGGTCGTCGCTGTGCACCAGGAGCA
>JANXCP010000146.1 GCA_025060245.1 Thermoanaerobaculum sp.
AATTGAGGCCAATCAGGAGATCAACGGTTTGACCCTGGCGGGAGTGGGCAACGGTACGGTGATTGATTACATCCAAGTGCACTACAACAAGGACGACGGGGTGGAGTTTTTCGGTGGAACGGTCAACGCCAAGCACCTCCTCCTCACCGCCGCCGCCGACGACGGTGTGGATACGGACCTGGGGTACCAGGGGAAGATCCAGTGGGTGGTCATCTTGGATTCGCCCATCAACGACGAAACCGACTCCAACGTGGGTTTTGAGTCGGACAACCACCCGCAGAACTTTGACCTCACGCCCCGCACGCGGTACCAGGTCTACAACGTCACGGCCATCGCCCCCGCGGTGAGCCTAGGTGGGAAGGGGCTTTACGGGGCGCGCATTCGCCGAGGTGCCGCAGGGTCCTACCACAACATCATCATCGCCGGCAGCCAGTACGCACCGGTGAGCGTGGAAAGCACGCAAAGTCTGAACCTGGCGGGTAGCGAGCTGATCTTTGACAACTCCATCCTGTTTGGCAACTTCGCCGATGCAGCTTTTCGGTCCGGCTCCAATCCCGCCGCTACCCGGCAATTCCTCTTCCAAACCATGAAGTGGAACCGCAACGTAGACCCGAAGCTGGCCTTGGGGGCGCTCACACCCTTGACCCTCCTCTACCCCAATTTGGAGCCACTCCCCGACTCGCCAGCCCTGGATCTGAACTACGTCAAGACCCCTCCCGATGACAAGTTCTTTGACACGAACGTGACCTGCATTGGTGGCGTCTGCCCCGGCGACAACTGGGTGCTGTCCGGGTGGGCGGTATTTTCCGACAACTAAGACAGGAGGAAGCTTATGAAAGCCTCTCGCTTCACGTTTGCCCTGGCGTTTTTGGCGGCAACCCTGCAGGCCCAGACCCTCACCGTCTCCCTACGGCATGACAGCGTTCCTGGGGGAGGAGAAACCGGCGCCTCGGGGTTTGCCACCCTGGAATTTATCGGTACCAGCTTGAACTTCACCCTCTTGATCAACGGGGTGACTAACCCCACTGGGGCTGCTATCCACCGCGGCTATCCGGGCCAAACCGGGGCGGTTGAGGTCAACCTCTCCCCCGCCTTTTCCGGCAACCTGGCCACCGGAACCGTGAACAACGTGCCCGAGACTAAGGTCGCCGCCCTCCTGGCCAATCCCGCCGGCTACTACCTGCAGGTTACCAGCCAGGGCAAGCCGAGCGGTGCCATCCGCGGCCAGCTCAAGGGCGAAACTTTTGGCGGCGCCACGGTGCTCTATGCGCCCGTCCTGGCCAAGGTGGCCGGCCAAGTAGGTACCAACTTTGTCAGCGATCTGGCCTTGGCCAACTTGGGGGAAAGCGACGTGAACGTGACCGTGCGCTACTTCCCCGCTGCCGGCGGGAGCCCCCAGACGGCCCAAGTGCAAGTTCCGGCGCGCGGGCAAAAGACGGTCAACGACGCCCTGGGAACCCTTTTCAACGCTTCCGGCCGCGGCGCGGCCGTCTTTGAAAGCCCCGCGCCCATCGCCGGTCAGCTGCGGGTGTTCAACGACCAGCGGGGGAACCCTTCCTTCCCCTTGCCAGGAACCTTCAACCAGTTCTTCCGGCTCACCAGCCTGGAGGAGGCCTCCACCGGCGGGCTGCTCTTGGGCCTCGCCAATCGCCCCGCCGGCAGCGGCCAAGGGTTCCGGACCAACGTGGGCTACTTCAACCCCCATGATGCCGCGGTAACCCTGCATTTGGCCGCCTACACGGCCACCAACGATCTCCTGGCCAGCAGGACCGTCCCTCTCCCGGCCAAGGCCAATGACCTGAGGAGTGTCACCGACCTGTTCGGTGACAGCTTAGCCACCCAGAACGACTTTTTCATCCGCTTTTCGGTCAGTGGCGGTAGTGCTTTTGTCTTCGCCTCCATGGTGGACAACGTAACCGGCGACGCAGTCACCATCCTGCCGCAGCGGTAATAGCTTTCCTCCCCGCAGCACGCCCGGCCGAAAGGCCGGGTTTTTTTTATAATCACGCCTTCGGCGCCAGCGGGCGCCCGGGGAGGAAGGATGCGCGTACCTTGGCCAGGCTTTGCGACCTTGCTCTTTGCCTTGGGCAGCCCTCTTTACCCACAACAAAACCAGCCGCCGACCGGCAAAGGGAGCCCTAAGACTTTTTCCTGGAACGACGGCAAAACCACCTTTGCCCTGGAACGGGCCCACTTGGAGCTTTCCAACCGCCTCCAGGTGCGCTTTTCCCTGACTGACGAAACGGCAAGACCGCAAACCCAAAGTTTCCGCATTCGCCGCTTCAAGACCAAGTTGGAGGGCTGGGTTTACACCAAGGACCTCAGCTTTGAAATGCAGCTGAACTGGTCCGAGGACAAGCCTTTAGAGGATGCCAATATCACCTACGACTTTACGCGGGGCAAAAAGGGTTTGCTACTTAAAGGAGGTCAGTTCAAGGTGCCCTTTGGCCGGCAGGAGCTCACCTCGTCCATGAACCAGCAGTTTGTGGACCGGTCCATTGTGTCCAACGAGTTTGCCAAAGGGCGAGATATTGGTATCCAAGTGGGAGGGCTTGCCCTCGGCGGCAGGGTGGATTGGCGCGTCGGCGCCTTCAACGGGGCAGGTCGCAACGCCGTGGCGAACGACAACGACAAGTTGCAGTACGACGTGCGGCTTACTTGGCAGCCTTGGGGGGATGTGAAGTACAGCGAAAGCGACGTGGAGTGCACGCCAGAGCCCCAACTGGCCGTGGCGGCGCAGTACGAGCTCAACGATCGGCGGGGTGCTTCGGCAGCCAACGACGTCAAACGCGCCGTTTGGGGTGGAGATTTGGTCTTCCGCTTCCGCGGTCTGTGGTTTTTCACCGAATACTACCGTGCCCAGGACACACCAGAGGTTGGCGCCATGAACACCCGCCACGGTTTGAACCTGCAGGCTGGGTACTTCATTGTCCCGAAAAAGCTCGAACTGGCCTTGCGTTGGGCTGAGCTCAACCCCTCCTTAGCCCGTCGCGGTGATCAGCGCCGCGAAACCGGTCTAGCATTGGGTTACTTTTTTAACCGCCATGCCCACAAGCTGCAAGCAGACGTTCGCCGTCTCACCGATTCCGGGGCAAAGAAAACCGTCAACGAGCTGCGTCTGCAATACCAGGTTTTCTTTTAAAAAAAACCGCGCGGGCTCAACCCGCGCGGCGGAACAAGCTGAGACTGCCCCTACCGGCAGAGGCCGAGACCACGGCAGGCGGGGATCAGGGCGGGATGGTCTGCCACACCCCGCAGCAGGCGCAGCTTGGCCAGCTGTTCCGGCGTCAGAAGCGCCTCAAAACCCGTTCGGTAAGCCGTCCACGCCGCTTCCACCTGACCGTGGAGGGTTCGCAGTTGCAGCATGAGCCGTCCCACCAGCGTGGGATCAGGGTTGTTCTGACCCAGAAGTTGCCGCAGCTGTTCTTGCAGAGTGTTGATTTGGCTGTGCAAGGGCGCCAGGGTCTCGCGCAGCGTGGTCCAGAGCTGCTCCCACTGCGTCACCTGCTCAGGCGTCAAGCCGATGTAACGCACCAGGGCTTGCCGAAGGGCTGCCAAATCCCGCTGCCCCTGAGCATCCCCTTGGATCTCAAAGGGCTGGGGACCGAGGCCGCCGAGGCCAGGTCCCCACGGGCCCCCGCCCATTTGCGCCGCCGCGGACCAAGCTAAACCCACCCACAAGACTGTGAACACCACCAATCGTTTCATGTCGTTACCTCCTTTCCTCTGGTTTTACGGCCTGGGACCCCGAAGACCGGGGGCGTGGCCTCGCTCCTGCCTGCGCTGCCAGCGTTCCCCCAGGCGTTCTCGCACCGCCTGGCGCAACTTCTTCCACTGGTCTGCCGACAAGGTCTGTCGGACCCCCAGAAGCA
>JANXCP010000147.1:0-3607 GCA_025060245.1 Thermoanaerobaculum sp.
TAGGGCAGGCCACCTGTACCAAGGTCATCGTGGTAGTGGATGCAGATGTGGACGTGCACAACCTCTCGGAGGTAGCCTGGAAGGCCTTAGCCAACATTGATCCGCAAAGGGATTTTGAATTTGTTCTGGGGCCCACCGAGACCTTGGACCACGCGACCCGCGCCCCCTGGTGGGGGAGCAAGGTGGGGATTGATGCCACCCGCAAGTGGCCCGAGGAAGGCTTTACCCGCCCTTGGCCAGAGGAGATCGTCATGTCTGCCGAGGTCAAGCGGAAAATTGACGCCATGTGGCAGGAATTGGGCCTGGAGGGCTGAGCATGGTTTTCCCCCCCAAAGTGCGGTTTGAGCTTCCCGGCTGGTCCCTTTACTGGGCGCGTTTGGCGGCCACGGGATTAGCTGCGGGTGAGCTGGCCCGCCTGCGCCAGGAGGTGGCGCAGCGTCTGCGAGCCAGCGTGAGCCTGGAGGATTTGGCTCAACACCCTACGGCTGCGGCGGTGCGACGCCTCTTCCGCCAGGCCGGCTGTGATCCGACCCGGTGGCGACCTTCCTCCGAAGCCCTGGCGCGGCGGCTACTCAAAGGGGAGGCCATACCCGCCATTTCCCCTTTGGTGGACCTGAACAACTGCCTGTCGGTGGAGCTGCTGGTGCCGGCCTGTGTTTTGCGGGAGGGAAGTGTGCGTGGCACCCTGAACCTCCGCGCCGGCAGGCATGGAGAAGTTCTGAACTCCCTCAGGGGAACCATGCCGTTGGAGGGTAAGCCGTTGTTGACGGACGAGGAGGGTCCCTTCAGTACCCCCATTTCCGACGCGCAGCGGGTCAAAGTCCACGAGGACACAGACCGAGTGTGGCTGGTGGCCTATCTTCCCCAAGGGGTGGTCTCTCAGGAGTGTGTTCGGCAGGCGCTGAAAAGCCTCTTGAACCAGGCACCGGTGGCTAAAGTGGAAGGCGAGGAATACCTGGTTGGGTTTTACCCGGAGTGACGAGGTAGCCCTCCTTTCCATCCCACCCCACGGGAAGCCTCCGCCGGGTCCTTGAGGGGTGGCGGCTCAGCTCGCTTCTTGCCCGGCACTCAAGGTCTAGGGCAAGGAACGTGGGGGCTTGAGGTACTTCGCCAGGAACGCGTAAATGTCGCGACGGATGCGGAACGCTTCGGGGGTATCCAACCGGTCAAAGCTGTGGCCGCCCGGGGCGTCCTGGAAGATCTTGTACTGGAACTCCTTGCCCGCAGCCTTGAGGGCACGGATGAGGTGCTCCACCTCAATGACGTTGACGTCCTCGTCGTTGGTGGTGGTGTGAATGAGCAGGGGAATGGCCAGCTTGTCCACGTGCCAAACGGGAGAGCGGCGCTTGTACTCGGCAATGTCCTGGCGCACGGTCTTGCCCACATGGTAGTCGGCGGAAAACAGGTCTTCGTATTCCTTGTTGTGGTAACCCATGCGCATGATGAGGTCGGAAACGGGCACCCCGGCGTAGGCGCAGCGGTAATCCTTGGGGTATTGGAAGGCCAGCATGAGGGTAATGAGCCCGCCATGACTCCAGCCAATGAGGCCCACACGGTCGGGGTCAATGAAGGGGAAGTTTGCCAGAGCCCAATTCTTGGCGGCATGGGTGTCGTCCAGCTCGCGACCACCGTAATCAATGAGCTGGTAAAACTCTTTGCCGTAGCCGGTGGAGCCGCGGTAATCAGGTGCCACCACCACGTACCCCTGCTGGACCAGCTCGCGGACGATGTGGTAGCTGTAGTTGGAATCAAAGCGGGCGTGGACACCGCCATGGGGGTAGACCAGCATGGGCAGCTTTTCCCCTGGCTTGCGGTCGCGGGGGATAAAGGTATAGGTGAAGAACTTCACGGGGTTGGTGGCCCCGGGGGCAGTGGGGTTTTTCGGATTGGCATCGGGAGGTCCGGTGATGCGCCACTTGTCCACGAGGGCTATGTCCCCAACCCGGTGGTACCAGGCTATGTCATCAATGGCCCGCTCAAGAACGTCCAATCGGTGTTCCAGGTCATCCTGATTCTTTAGCACCTGGGAGAGCAGGTTGGAGTCAGAAGGCGCCCCATTTTGCCCCCAGGTGAGCACAGGAGCTGCTAGAAAAATGCAAATCTTGAGAACGTTTCGCAAAGGCATAGAACCTCCTTGGCGACCACGCCACGAGATTTTACGGGCCGGGGCAAGAGAGGTTCAGTTCCTGGTGGGCGTGCCGGACGCGTGGCTCAATCGGGAAACCGCCGAATCAGCTTGAAACCGAGGCACATCCTGCCGGCGAAAGCCGCCAGGGAAGTGGGAACCTGCCAACAGATCGGTGACGGTGGCGCGAACGTTGCCCAAGTCAAGGGTAAAGGCATGGCTTTTTCCTCCTTTGGTCAGGCCCAGGGCCCAGGCGAGACGGGCCTGGGGCGCTTCCGGGTTGGCGGGAATGAGCTCCATATCAAGCCGCCACTGGCGCCGGAAATAGTAGCTCCCCGCGAGAGCCATGGTGCAGGCGGGACGCAAGGTAGGGGTATCGGCAACGACAGGGTAAGAAGCGCTAGCTCCCATCCTGGGTGCGGGCGGAAGCGAAAAATCCCTGGCAGGAAGCCATTCCACCGCAACCTCAATCCTTTGGCCCCCCGGCACCTGTCTCCCGCGCGGAAGGCGAGGCCCCAAGCTCGCTGGTCGCTGGGGGAGCAAGGCTTTTCCGCAGGTTCCATTTTTCCCCAAAAGGAGCAGCGGTACCATCCCACCGGGATGCCTGGCCCCAGCCCCAAGCCTAAACCCAAACCCACGTCCGTAGGGGAATGCAAACCCCAGAGCGATTCGCCGCCCCCTCCATCTACGTTTTGGCTAAAGCAGTGGGTGAAGATCATCTCCAAGGTGGAGGGCCCCATCATCCCGAAGGGGGGAAGGTTGAGGAGGCGCGATTCAAGTCCTGGCGGAGAGGATGGCGGCCGGGGAACTCATCCTGTGTTAAAGGCCACCTGGTGCCCAAACCAAGCCTAGGACCACGGCTCACGAGGTCCAGGGATTCCGCCGTCTGATGGGGCGACGGGGCCACGATCAAGTCTTGGAGTGGGGAAGGTAACCAGCGAAACTCTTTTTTGCCAACTTGACTTCCCCTTGACAAAAATCGGATAAGCGCCAAAAATTCTTGTTAGCTGGCAGTTCCGCGGCGAAAAGGGGGTGACCCATGGCGAGGCAAAGGTTGAAAGACCTGGTGGTAGTGCTTTTTGTCTTTGGGGGACTGGCCAAAGACGCGGCGACCCTGAATCTGACCCAAACTCAAATCGTGGTGGCCACCGAGGGCGGCGGTGCAATCCTGGGGGCGGGCGACCCTTCCACGTGTAACCTCTACGGCGCCATGGTATGGAACGGGTACAACTGGGTTGTGAATACCACCTGGGCGCATAAGTACTTCCAGGACCCCAACACCGGTCAAAGGTTGAAAAACTACTCGGTGGTGGAGTTTCAAGGCGCCTGGCCGACAGGCGTGGTGCATGAGTCGGCCGAGTTCCGCGTGCTTCGCACGCACGTGTTGATCACAGGAAAGCCGGAGTACCCACCCGCTGGGGTGGCCGCCGTGCGTTACCTCATCCAAGACGTGGTTTCCGGGAGGGAGTAACTCTTGCAGTC
>JANXCP010000147.1:3617-3863 GCA_025060245.1 Thermoanaerobaculum sp.
GTCGCTACCCCTCGGTGCGGATGGCAGGGCGCGTTTTGCGGTGTTCCTTGAAGCGGTGGTCACGGGGCGACCGACCCTTGCCGTGCGTGGCAACGGGCAGTGGCTCGGGTACCCCCAGCGGGCGCAGGAGGCAGCTAATCAGCCTGTTCGCGGTGCTGATCGCGCGGGGGAGGTGCCCACGGCCAGTGGATGGTACTTCTTTGACGTGGGTGGAGGTTCGGACATGGGGGGACTTTCCTATGAGCT
>JANXCP010000148.1 GCA_025060245.1 Thermoanaerobaculum sp.
GGGCCTTGGGGCGGGCTGGGCCGCCCCGGGCGGGGGGGGTTCGGGGGGCCAAGCCAGCCGCGGTTGGGTGGGAGGGCTGCGGCCGTGCCCCCCGCGAGAAGTGGGTTCGGGGGCGGGAAGCTAAAGCCGGTGGCCGGCTGTGCCGGCACCGGCGGTGGGGGTTCGGGGGGCCAAGCCGGCCGCGGTTGGGTGGGAGGGCTGCGGCCGTGCCCCCCGCGAAAGATGGTGGGCCGTGAGGGAATCGAACCCCCGACCGTCGGGTTAAAAGCCCGCTGCTCTGCCTGCTGAGCTAACGGCCCGCCGCCAGAAGGCTAAAGAAAAACTCTAGGAGCGTCAAGGCGATTTCGCCTCAGCGGAATGGCATGCAATCCCGCCCTCAGAGGGTTACACCCCGCGCGTCCCGACCCCTGGGGTTCAAGGGTAGAAAGGGAAACCGGTTTAGGGATCTCCCCAGACGACGGTGAGGGTGGGTCGGCCCTCGCTGTTCCAGTCACCGGTGTCACTGGAGACGAAGTACTTGCCGGAGTGATATGCCGAGTCGGCCGTATAGAGCACGAGGCGAACCGGCTCCCCCAAGGCGTAGGCCCGCGCTACCGCGTAGGAGACGTCCCAACTGCGGGGGACCCCTGGCCAGCCGGGGAACACGTCAATGCGGTCCACCCAAGCACCACCTACGTTTTCCAGGGCCAATGGGGCGTTGTTCCAGGTGATGAGGTGCTCCTCCCACGGACCGGAGGCGATGAGGACTTGAATCCATGAGGGCAGCGCCAGGCTGCCCCCGGCGTTGCCAAACTGGTGCAGGGTGAGGGTGGCGGAAACGATGTGTTTGTTGGGTGGCACGGCGGTGAGGGGAAAGGTCACGTAGTAACGGGAAAAGCATGGCCAGTCAGCGACGTCCGACTGGTTTTGCACGTTCACGTCGCCGCTGGTACCCCAGTTGAGGTTGGGCCAGAGGTTCCAAATGTGAAACTCATCACCCGGACATTGGTTGGAGGTAGTACCCCCCACGTCCGCGTCCGGTACTTCGCTGCTGGTACTGGTGGGTCGGCGGATCGTGGCGGTCCCCGCCGGTGTTCGCGCCGGCTGCCAACTGGGTAGACCAAATCGCAAGAGCCCCCAGCAGCTCACCCCGTTGGCGGTGGCCCCCGGAGGCCAGCTTTGGTCGCCCACCGGCGGACCGCCTTGCCAGTCCCGGTCGTGAAGGATCAGGGCCATGCGCCAGAGGGCGCCGAGGGCGGGAGGCGAAGAAAGGTTGAGGCTTGCCCAGGGGATGCGAAAACCCATGGCCCATCCGCGGTCCGGCTCGCCGTTGTCGTTAAGGGCGACCCCTCGCCACCCGGGAACAGCGGAAAAGGGGAGGTCGGCCAGTTGCCAGGTGTCGGACTGCCACACCCAGCTGGCGCGGTGGGCGGGGCTAGGCTCGCCGAAAAGCTGAGCGGTGAAGCGAAAACGGTGGGGAGGTGCGACACCGCTGCCCGCAGTATCCAGCAGGAGCGTCACCGCATCCCATTCGGTGAGCTCCCCCGGCGCCGGCGTGGGGTCAAACCACAGGTGACGGTCAAAGCTGGCCAAGTACACGTATAGCTCCTGCTGGTTGAACCCAACGCGGATGTCAGCGTGGTTGGACTGCTCGTTAAGCTGTCCAAACCAGGCAACGGCCATCTCGTCAAAGCGCACCTCCTGGGTACCGAAGAACGGCGCGTTGATGCGCAAAAGCTGGGAAAAGCGGCAGTGGTTACTGGCCAGGAAGAAATTGGCGCCGAGGAACGCCGCCATGTGGGCGCGGGTGACGGGGTTTTGGGGGCAGAAGTGGGGTGGGTTGGTGGCGCAGCCGGCGGTGATGCCGGAGCGGGCCAGTTCTTCAATCCAAGGGGCGAAGGGGTGGGTGGCGGGGACATCGGCAAAAAGAGAGCCGGAGGGTGGTGGAGGGGTGTAGGTGCCGCCGCGGCTGGCGCGCAGGAGGAAGGTGGCCATTTGCGCGCGGGTGACGGGGGCATCGGGGCAAAAGCGCAACGGGTTGGTGGCGCACCCGGCGGTGATGCCCAACTGGTACAGCCGCTCAATGGGCCCCTGAAACGGATGCCCATCCGGCACATCGGAAAAAACAGCCCCCTGGAGTGGTGAGGCGGCAGGCAAGGTAAGGGCGAAAAACCACAGCGCCAAGAGGCTTTTGTTCTGCAGTGACTGACCGGCCGTTTCCATAACCCCTCCGTTCTTCATCTCCAAGGTAGGGTTGGCCCTCGTGGGCGGCCGTGATGCCCATCACGCAGTCGGAAACCCACCGTGCTAGGCCGACCGAATACGGGCTAAGGCTTTTTTCTAGGGCGGGCTGCGATGCCGGGGGTTGCAGACGCGCAAGGGACTTCCCGTGGTCCCTGGCCGCCGAGGGCTAACGGCGCAAGCCTCGTAGCCCCCCGGAAAACCTCAGGGCGTCGGGAAAGGGCTGTGGCGCTTCCTCGCGCTGCCTCCCTTACGAGGCGCGGGAATGTTCCTCCATGATCCGGCGGATACGGGGCGTCATGAGGGCGATGGCCAGCGCTGCCAACGCCGCTGCCCCCGCGTTGATGCCAAAAATTGCGGCAATGGGGAGCGTTTCCCAAAAGCCGGCCAGAACCCCCGCCAGCTTGTTGCCGATGGAGGTGGCCAAAAACCACCCCCCCATCATGGCTGCACCCACCCGCGCCGGCGCCAAGCGGGAAACCAGGGAAAGCCCCATAGGGGAGAGGCATAGCTCCCCCACGGTGATGAGCAGGTACGACCACACCAACCACCACGGCGATGCCTTCTCAGCCCCGCCCGCGTTCGCCACTACGGCCGCTACCATGACCAAGGCGGAAACGGAGGTGATGGCCAACCCCCAGGCAATCTTTCCCGGGGTGGAAGGCTCCCGATTCTGCGCGCGCAGCAGCCGCCAAAAGCTCACCAGCAACGGTGTGAGGAGGACCACGAAGAAGGGGTTGATGGACTGGAAAAGCTCAGTGGAGATCAACGTGACCTTTTCCCCCGGAGCAGGTCGCCGCTCGGGCGGCACGTTGCGCCAGTAGGACCCTTGGGCGTCCGGATCTTTGATGGTCTCACCGATGGTAGCGTCCTGGTCAAAGTAGAGGGTGCGCAACACCGGGGCTAGGGCGCCCGCTTCCCGACGGGTGTTCTCATCCGCCCAGTAGGTCATGGTGGACCCGTTCTGGTGGAAGATCATCCAAAAGACAATCACCACCAAGAAGATAGACAGCAAGGCCCCCAAGGCCCCCTTTTCCGCAGCCGGGGCTTTCAGGTACAGGCGGCCGTAGTAGACCAACGCGGGCAACACCCCCAGGGTGAAGGCGGCGGTGGAGGGGGAGCCGAGGGCAGGACCAATAACGAAGTACCCAAGAGCTCCGAGAATGCCCGCCGGCACCAGGATGTAGACGACAATCTGCCGCAGCGCATCAGCATCCACAGGGGCTGCAGAGCCCCGGTCGGGGACCTGGGCCAAGTGTTTGCGCAGGCTCAAGAAAATCAGCACCCCCAGGAGCATTCCCACCCCTGCGGCGGCAAAGGCGGCGGGCCAACCAAAGCGGTTGCGCAGCAGGGCGGCCACGAAATTCGAGGCGAACGCGCCAATGTTGATCCCCATGTAAAAGATGTTGTAACCGGAATCGCGCAGGGGCGAGCCCTCCGCGTACAGCTTGCCCACTAGGGTGGAAATGTTGGGTTTGAAAAAGCCATTTCCCACCACCACCAAACCCAAGCCCAGGTAAAACAGGGTTAACCCGCCAAAGGCGACGCAGAAGTACCCTGCGGCCATAAAGAGGCCACCTAAGACGATGGAGAGCCGGTAACCCAAAACCCGGTCG
>JANXCP010000149.1 GCA_025060245.1 Thermoanaerobaculum sp.
CCAACTCCTGCGCCGCCTGGCGGGCGTGCACCACCGTCTGCGACATCTTTTCGGAAAGGTGCAGGGAAACCACGTCACTGCGCTCCAACAGCAGACGGTACGCGGAGATGAACTCACCAGCGGTGGGTGGATTGGTGCGCGGGTGCAAATCCTTTTCCTTCGCCAATCGCTGGTAAAACTCTCGTGGGGTTATGTCCACCCCATCCTTGTGAATCTTGTCCCCGAGAAACAGGGTGATGGGGACAATGTGGATCCGGTGTTGGGCTGCCAGTTCCGGTGGTAGGTCCGATGCCGAATCGGTGACCACCCGCACCCTCAGCTCAGGCTCACTGAAGGCCAAGAACCCCAACTCGCGCAAGCGGTTGAGCTCCGCCAGCACCTGTCCATCCAGCATGGTCAAACGATCCAACAGCTCGCCCAGGGAAGGATGATCTTGGCTTGCCTCAAGGATTTGCTGCTGCGCGGGAGTGAACTGGGTGGAAAAGAAGCCCGGGCCCATCACCACCTGTACCCGAGCATCCAACCCGGGGAAGGTAGGGAACAGCTCGGCAAAGGCATGCTGATCCTCAATGGCAGCCGCCATGAGGGTCAAGAGGTCCTCGCGGAGCTCCCGTTCCACCCCTGGAAGGCCCAGGAGGACACGAAAGGTGCCGCGATCCACCCGGCCCAAGCGGGCAAGGGCTTTGATCCCCCGAGCTCGCCCCAACCGTGCGGCAATGACCTCCCCCTGCTCCAACGCCACTTCTCCACCGGCGAAGAGCACCCGACCCGTCACCACCGAGCGTTGTAACAACGGCAACAGGTCAAAAAGGGGCACGGCACTGGCATCGCCCAGCAACGACTCCAGGCGCTCATCCGGTTGCAGACCGACTTCTTTTCCCACCAAAACGGTGCGCAACTTCTGCAGCAGCGCTCGCGTCGTCAATCCCGTGGTGGAAAGCGGGCACGTCCGCTCGGAAACTTCCTCCCCCAGCTCCTCCCCGGAAACCAAGAGGAGGATCAACGGCGGGTTCTCTTCGGGTAATTGGCCCAGCAAGGAGGGGTCGGCAAAATCCTCCAGCTGAGCGTCGGCTACGATCACTTGGGGGGAAAGCCCGAGGGCGAACTTCTTACCTTCGGCAGCGTCCTGGGCCGTGACCACCTCATAACCAAAACTGGCCAGCCCTTGCGCCAGCTCCTGCCTACGGTGATCATCCCCGTCCACCACCAGAACCGTGGGCCGTGCCATGGCACCCCCTTTGGGCCACCCTGCGCGCACGGGCAAGGCTTCCCGACGTTGTTAGTATACCCAACATGGCGTTGCGAGTCTTGACGGTTTTTGCTCATCCGGATGACGCTGAGGCCTTGGCGGGTGGCACCTTGCTTTCCTGGCGCACACAGGGTGCGCAAATTGTTTTGGCCATCGTCACCGACGGGGATAAGGGGACCCACAACGAGAACGAACCTACCTCCTCAGTGGTGGCCAAGCGGCGAGAAGAACAGGCAGCGGCGGCGGCCCTGTTGAACGCCGAGGTCCGCTGGTTGGGCTACGAGGACAGCTTGGTGCAACCAACCCTGGCCCTGCGTAAGGACGTGGTGCGCCTGATCCGGGAGGTGCGACCGCACCTTGTCCTCACCCATGACCCCACGGTGTGGTTCCGCCACGGGGCCTACATCAACCACCCCGATCACCGCGCGGTGGGGCAAGCGGTGGTGGAGGCCCTGTACCCCGCGGTGAAGAAGGCCAACGTGTTCCCCGATTTAGCCGCCGCGGGTTACGCCCCTTGGGTGCCGGAGGAGTTGTGGTTGGCCGCCACCGACGAACCCAACCGCTGGGTGGATATCAGCCACCTTTTCGAGGCGAAGATGAACCTGCTGCTGACCCACGCCTCGCAGTTTCCCCCCGAGCCCACGCGCCTTGTGTTCCGCCGGCTGGCGGAAGAGGCTGGAAAGACGAAGGGTTTGCCGGCGGCGGAGAGCTTTCGCGTCATCCGTTTGGGGCCACGCACTGTGGAACTGCTGGCCGGCCACCTGCACAGCGAACTGGACGATGCGCCGTAAGCTGTCGCCCGGGCTTGGCTCTGGGGCCCGTTCACACGGTAGAGACAGGATCCACATCCACTACGCGCCGGACCCCTGAGGGAATCGGCGCGCTCACCGCCTCCTCCAAGGCTCGGCGGAGGGTTTGCCGGTGGGGCGCCAGCAACAGGAAGCGAACACGAAAACGACCACGCAGCTTGGCAATGGGAGCCGGCGCGGGGCCTACCAGGCGTAGGCCGGGTGCCGGGGAAACCCGCGCCGCTGCCTCTTCAGCTGCATGCAGGGCTGCCACCTCCCGTGCCGATTCAAAGCGAACCAGGGCCAGGCGGTAGACTGGGGGGTACCGGAAGGCCTGGCGGTAGGCCATCTCCCCCTGCACGAACCTCTGCACGTTGTGCTCCGCCGCGGCAGTGACGGCGTAGTGGTCCGGATGGTAGGTCTGGAATATCACCGTCCCCGGCCGCTCCCCGCGGCCGGCTCGCCCCGCCACCTGGGTAAGCATCTGGAAGGTGCGCTCCGCTCCGCGAAAATCGGGGAAGCCCAGGAGGTTGTCGGCGTTGATGACTGCCGTGAGGGTCACCCGGGGAAAGTGATGACCTTTGGAAACCATTTGCGTCCCCACCAGGACCTGAATATCCCCGGCGTTGAACCGCTGCAGCGTGGCCATGAGGTGCGCAGGAGTACGGGCCGTGTCTCGGTCCAAGATGGCCACTGAGGCCTGGGGAAATTTCCGGGATAGCAACGCCGCAACCTTCTCCGTGCCCGCTCCCACGTCCTCCAGCAAACCGCCCTGGCAACGAGGACAACGGCCTGGGGGCGTGGTGGCGTGGCCGCAGTAGTGACACAAAAGCTGGAGGGGACGCCGATGGAGGGTGAGGGGGATGGCGCAGTGGGGGCATGGCAAGGAGTGCCCGCAGTCACGGCAAACCAGCACCGGCGCCCACCCGCGCCGGTTTACCAGCACGATGGCCTGTTCTCCCCGCTCCAAGGTTTGCTGCAAGAGCTCCGTAAAGCGGGGGGAAAACCAACGCCGCCCATGCTCTCCGGGTTCGGGTGGAGCCTGCGCTAGGTTCACCACCTCCACCTGGGGCAAACGGTCGCTGCCCACCCGCTGGGTCAGCTCCAAAAGCTGAAGCTTCCCCTGCTCCACCAACCACATGCTCTCCAAAGATGGCGTGGCGGAGGCCAAGAGCACCGGAATTTGCAGCCTTCGACCCAAGAGCAAAGCCATATCCCTGGCGTGGTAACGTGGCTCTTCTTCTTGCTTGTAGGAGGGATCTTGCTCCTCGTCCACCACCAGCAACCGCAAGCGTTCCAGGGGGGCCCAGAGGGCGGAGCGGGGACCCGCCACCACGTCCACCTCCCCCCGCCGCACCCGTTCCCAAAGTACAAAGCGCTCCCCTTGAGGAAGGCTGGAATGCAGCACCGCCACCCGGGAGGAAAAACGGGCTGCCAGTTCGCCGGCCAGCTTGGGCGTTAAGGCAATTTCCGGAACCAAGATCAGGGCTTGACCACCCTCTTCCACCACCCGCTGGCTTGCCCGGAGGTAGACCTCGGTTTTCCCGGAACCTGTCACCCCCAAGAGCAGGAAAGCGGAAAACCCCCCCGTGTTGAGGGCTTCCTGAAGACGTGCCAAGGCCGTCTCCTGCCCCGACGAAAGGGTGGC
>JANXCP010000014.1 GCA_025060245.1 Thermoanaerobaculum sp.
CGGCGGCGGTGGGCGAGGAAACGGCCATTGCGGTGGAAGGGGAGGCGGGGTGGCCCCTGTCCTGGTCCTGGGCCAACATCCGGGTGTGGTGGGACAAGCCGCAAGCAGGGCAACCCATTCGCCTTTTCCTCTGCGATCCGGGCAAAGAGCAGGAAATCGTCAACACCCTGGGGAGGGCCTTCGGCTGCGCCGAGATCCCCTTGCGCGCCTGGTGGGTGGAGGAAATGCCGGTGACCCTACGCGGCCTGGCCCAGTGGTGGCTCACCCGTCAGGCCTGGTCCCCGCTGGGCTGGCAAAACGTGGTGCTCTGCCGTGCCCTGCCGGAGGTGGGCGAACCCGACGCCGCTGCGCCCGAACAGCCATAGGTTGGCCCGCTAGAATCCCCCGGGGAGGTGGAATGCTGCGCACCATCCAACAGGCCCTGGAAGCCCTCATCGGCCAAGAGCTGGCCACCCGCGGGTGGGAAAACCTCGCCCGCCTGGAGGTACCCCCTCATCGCCAATGGGGCGATTTGGCCTGGGCCGGGGCCTTACCCCTGGCCAAGGCCCTACGCCAGCCACCGCGTTTGATCGGCGAGCAGCTGGCGCAGGCCCTGGGTGCCCGCTTGGCCCAGGAGCAGGAAGGGAGTGCCTTGGCCTTCCTGCACCCGCAGGTGCGGGTGGACGGTCCGGGTTTTTTGAACTTTCGCCTCAAGCGCGGGGCGGTGCTGGCGGAAGCATTGCGGGCGGATCCCTGGCAGCGAGCCCCACGGGGCGAAAAGATCATTGTCGAGCACACCAACATCAACCCCAACAAGGCGGCCCACATTGGGCACCTGCGCAACGCGGTTTTGGGGGACGTGTTGGTGCGCTGCCTGCGTTTCCTGGGCTACCCCGTGGAGGTGCAGAACTACATTGACGACACCGGTGTGCAGGTCGCTGACGTGGTGGTGGGTTTCCTCTTCCTTCCCGAGGAGGAGCTGGTCCAGGCCACCGCTGCCACATGGCCAGGGCTTGCCAGCCGGCAGCAAATCTTGGCCGAGTTGGTGCAGCGTTGGGAACAAGGGGGACTCCTCGTCCCCGCCAACCCCGAGGCGGATTTTGATGACCTCTGTTGGGACCTCTACCCACGGGTGACCCGCTGGTACGAGGAAAACCCCCAAGGCTTGGCGCGGCGGGGGCAGGTGCTCCATGCCTTGGAGGCAGGGCCTCCCACGGGGATCACCCTGCGCCAGGTGCTGGCGGAACTGGCGACAGGCCACCCCAGCGATGGGGCCTTGGCGTGCCTGGGGATGGTGGTGGCGGAAGCCAACCTGCGTTGCCACCTCCACACCATGGGGGAACTGGGGATTGCCTACGATGTGCTCCCCCATGAGTCCGACGTGTTGCGCCGGGGCCTATGGCAGAGGGCCTTTGAGCTGTTACGGCGATGCGGGTGTATCCACCAGGAAAAGGAGGGGAAAAACGCCGGTTGCTGGGTCATGCCCTTGGCCGAGGCGCCGGAGTTTGCTGGCTTGGCGGAGGCGGACAAGATCCTGGTGCGGTCCAACGGCACCGTCACCTACACGGGCAAGGACATCGCGTACCAGCTGTGGAAACTGGGGCTGCTGTGGGACGAGGACGGCTCGCGCTGCGATTTTGGCTACAAACCCTTTGCCCGCTGGGAACAAGCGGGACCAGCGGCCCCGGTCCGCTACGGCCAAGGGCCAAGGGTGGTGTACCGCACCACCGCGGAACCCCACCCCTACACTGAAGTTTCCTTTGGTGGCGGGCGGCGGGTGTTCAACGTCATTGACGTGCGGCAAACCTACCCGCAAAAGGTGGTACGGGAAGCGGTGCGTGCCCTGGGGTTTGCGGAGGCCGCGGAGAACTCCGTGCACTTCAGCTACGAAATGGTGGCCCTGACGCCAAAGGCGGTGCACCAGTTGGAAGCGAGCCTCGGGATCTCTTTCGGTCTCCTGCCGGAGGAAGAGGAAAAACCCTTCGTGGAGATGTCGGGCCGCCGCGGGATTGGGGTCAAGGCCAACGCCCTCCTACGAACCCTGCGGGAGGAGGCGGAAAAGGCCATCCGCGGGCGGCTCGCTTCGGGCCAAAAACCGCAAGCCCTGCAGGAGCGAGCCCACGCCATTGCCGTGGGGGCCCTGCGGTACCAAATGGCCCGTCAGGGCCGCAACCGGGTCTTAGCCTTTGACTTCGCCGATGCCCTGGCCTTTGAGGGGGATACAGGGCCCTACCTGCAGTACGCGGCGGTGCGCACGCGGAAGATCTTTGACAAGCTGCACCAGGCCGGCCTGGCCGGCAGCGCGGAGGCAGACGGCCAGGCGGTGGAGGGCATGGAGGTCCCCGATGACCTGTGGGAGCTCGCCTTCGGTTGCCTCCGCACCCAAGAGGTGGTGGAGAAGGCGGTGGCTTCCCTGGAGTTTTCCCTCCTCACCGGCCATGCCCGTGAGCTGGCGCAGGCCTTTTCCAACCTCTACCACCGCTACCCCGTGCTGCACGCGGAAAGCGATCAGGCCCGCTGCCTACGCCGCGCCGTCTTCCGCCTCTTCTCCCGCACCCAGGAGCTCATCCTGGAGGAGCTGCTGGGTATCCCCATCCCGGAGGAAATGTAGGGCAGGTTACCCTAGTCCGCCAGCTTCTTATGGGTGCCGTCGCAGTGGGGACCTTTGGCGGAACGCCGGCAACCACACCAGGCCACCAGTTGCTGCTCAGTCACCTCCACCCTCACCGGGGAGAAGCCGGTTCCCCGGTGGGAGCCGTCGCAAAAGGGTTGGTTTTGCGAGCGCCCGCAGGCGCACCAAAAGTAAACCCCCGGCTGCATCTCCAGCTTGTAGGGCTTCTTTTGCGTGATCACGGGTTCATCCATGAGCCTACCTCCCGGTTAGTAATGCAGTTCCACCACATCGCGGTCGCGCAGCTCAAAGTCCCGCGACACCCGTTGTCCGTCCAGCTTACCCCCCCAAACCCGGGCAAAGGCCAACCGCTCCGCAATGTCCCGGTGAATGCGCTCGGCAAGGTCCAAAACCGTAGACCCCTGGGGCAGGACGAAGGGTGCCGTGCGGTCGGCGGGTTTGCCCGGGGGTTTGGTGTACACCCGAACCAGCTGCAGCATGCGCCACAGCTTCACCTTGAAGCTTTCCAAGCCCTGGTGCTGGGCCACTGACACCCGCACCACGGGGTACTCGCTGCCGTACATCTCCTCCAACACCTGACAGTCCGCCTCGCGGGCGCGGTCTGCCTTCGTGAGCACCATGAGCGTCGGCAGCGGGGTTTCCCGTGGGTCCGCATCCTCCGGCAAGACCCCCACCAACGGGATGTGCACCGCGGCCAGGCGCTGCCGCACCTCTTCCACGTCCTCAGGCACCGCCGCGGAGGTGGGATCCACCACCAGGATGGCCGCATCGGCCCCCCGCACCAAGTTGGGCAGCCACGGATCCATGTGCGTGGCGGTGACCGGAGGCAAATCCACCAACTGCACGTGGACATCCTCAAAGGGCATCATGCCGGGCTGGGGACGGGTGGTGGTGAAGGGGAAATCGGCAATCGCTGGCTCAGCTCGCGTGACCGCCGCCAGAAGGGACGACTTGCCGGCGTTGGGGGGGCCTAACAGCACCACCTGTGCCGCCCCCTCCGGCTCCACGCGAAAGCTCAGCCCGTGCTTGGCTGCTCGGCTCTCCTCCTCCTGCCGTAACCGGGCAAGCCGCCGCTTGAGATCCGCCTGCAGCTTTTCCGTCCCCTTGTGTTTGGGGATGGTGGCCAGCATCTCCTCCAAGGCCTGCCGTTTCTCCTCCGTAGTCCTGGCAGCTCGGTATCGCGCCTCCGCCGCTTTGTACTGGGGGGTTAAGTTCGCCGGCATGCCCGTATTCTACCGAAGCTTCCAGGTTACACTTGGCCGTTCATGACGCCGCGCCTATGCTTGGGCCTTTTGTCCTGCGGTTTAATGACGACCGCTTTCGGCCTCCACCCCCTCCTGGGGGCCCTGGGCAGTGGCCTAGCTTTGGCGGCCCTCTTGACCACCACGCAACGCTTCGGGGAGCAACCTAAGCCCACCCCTGGGCAGGTGTGGGGTAGTGCCTCGGCGGTCTTGACGGTGACCCTTGGGGCTTTGCTGCTGCGCGGGCAGTCGCCCTGGGGCTTTTTTTGGCTCTTGGGACCGGCCTTCCTGGCACTGGCCCCCCTGTTCCTCGGCTGGTTTGCTCGAGGGTGGAGGAAGGGGTGAGCTCCGGCGCTTGGTTGCTGCTGCTTTTGGGGGTGGCGTTGGCTCTCGCCTTCCTGCGACGCCTCTCAGCTCCCGGGTTTTTTGCCGCCAACCATCGGGCTTCGGCCCTCCTGGCAGGGCTGGCGGGCACGGCCATGGGTCTTTCCGCTTTCGTCTTCGTCGGGGGACCGGCCCTGACAGCCCAGGTGGGTTCGGGGGCCCTATGGATCATCCTCCCTGCCCCCCTCACGGCGGTGTTGCAGTGTTGGGTGTTGGGTGGGTGGATCCTCAGTCAACAGCCGCGGGTGCTTTCCATCCCCGAGCTTTTGGGGAGGCGCTTGGGTTCCGGGGTACGACTCGTGGCCTCAGCGCTGTTGGCCTGCGGGTGCCTGGCCGGGCTAGCGGTGCAGGGGAAAGCGGTGGCCGTACTGGCGTCCGGGCTTTGGGGTGGGGACGGAACCCTGTGGGCCTTTGCTGTACTCTTTGCCACCGTGGCTTACATGGCTGCCGGTGGGATGCGCGCGGGCCTGGTGGTGGATGCGGTCCAAGGTGGCCTCATGGGCCTGGTAGCGTTGATCTTGGCCGCTGCCGCCCTGGTCCACGCGCGGGAGGCGGTCGGCCAGGTCTTGCTCCACCCCACACCGCTCCTCTCCTCCTTTGGGCAGGTGGCACCGGCGCAGGCCTTTTCCTGGTACTTGCTGTTCACCCTCGGCACCCTCGCCCAACCCCACTACCTGCAGAAGTTCCTACTCCTGCGCTCGCGTCATGAGTTGCGTTCCTTTCCCTGGGTTCTCACGGCAAGCCTCATGGTGGTCTTGGCGGTTTGGCTGGGACTGGGCCTCGCCAGCCTCGCGCTGGTCCAACGGGGGGATTTGCCCACCGGCCTGGGGGATGCGGTGATCCCCCAGCTGCTGCGCCAGCTGGGCCCTTGGGCGGTCACCGCCGCCGCCCTGGGGGTACTGGCGGCCATCATGTCCACCGTAGCCTCTTTTTGCAACCTCCTGGCGGCGGCCGTGGCCTATGACCTGCCGCAGGCTTTAGGGAAAGCCCCTTGGCCACTGGGTTGGGCTCGGGGGCTCACGGTCCTGGGGGGCCTCCTCGGCACCTGGATTGGGGTCAGCAGCGACCGCAGCGTGGCGGTCCTGGGCCTTTTGGGGTGGGGCTTTTTCACTGCTTGCCTGCTGCCGGCGGTGCTGGGAGCGCGGTTTGGCGCCACCTGCGCTCCGGCGATCGCTGCCGGCATGGTGGCAGGAGCGGTCTCCTGCGTCGTCCTGGAGCTGCTCCGGCCCTCCTTTCCCTGGCCTGTGGAACCGGGGCTTTTCGGTGCGGCGGTGGGACTGGGGGTGGTGACGGTGGCTGGGTGGCGGAGGTCCCGCTCATGAGCTGGGACCAGGCAAGGGCGGTCGGGGCGTTGACCAAGGTGCAACAGGCCCTTCGCCGGACCAACCCCACCACCTTAGCGCATTTGGAGCGCACCCGGGATCCCTTTCGCCTGCTGGTGGCGTGCATCATTTCCCTCCGTACCAAGGACGCCGTCACCGCCCAAGCTTCCCAGCGCCTGTTGGCGGAGGCGCCCACGGCGCAAGAGCTGGCGCGTCTGGCAGAGGACCGCATTGCCCAGCTCATTTACCCCGCCGGCTTTTACCGCACCAAGGCAAGGCAGTTGAAGCGCTTGGCCCAAGAGCTGCTGGAGCAATATCAAGGCCACGTGCCCCGTGAGCGCGCGGCGTTGCTGGCCCTTCCTGGAGTGGGACGGAAGACGGCCAACTTGGTGCTGGGGCTTGGCTTTGGCGTACCGGCCATTTGCGTGGATACCCACGTGCACCGGATCGCCAACCGCCTCGGCTTGGTGCGCACGCGTCACCCCGCGGAGACGGAACAGGCACTGGAGCATTTGTTGCCCCAAAAGTGGTGGATTCCCCTCAATGACCTCCTGGTGCGCTTTGGCCAGCAAGTTTGCACCCCGCGCTGGCCTCGCTGCTCCTCCTGTACCCTCGGTCAAGAATGCCCGCGGGTCGGGGTCAGCAAGGCTCGCTAGCCCCCTCTTGAGGACCAAAACCCCTGGCGAACTGGCCAGTCCGCCCAGGGTGCAGCAGCTTGATTGGGGAGCAGCGGAGCTAGACCCCGAAGTCCGCTGGGAGCTTGTTCATCTGCGCCTTCACATCGCCCGCGCTCTTATGCAACAGGGCCAGCTCCTCCTCGGTGAGCTTCAGCTCAAAGACCCCTTCCATCCCCGCCGCCCCGAGCTTGCACGGCACGCCCACCCAGACGTCTCGCAGGCCGAACTCACCCTGCAGGTACACCGAGCACGGCAAGATCTTCTTGCGGTCCTTCAGGATGGAATCCACCATCTCCCAAACCCCGGCCGCCGGGGCGTAGTAGGCCGAGCCGGTCTTCAGGAGCTTGACGATCTCACCGCCTCCCTGGGCCGTGCGCTGGACAATGGCGTCAATCTTCTCCTTCGGCAGCAGCTCGGGCAAAGGCACCCCAGACACCGTGGTGTAACGGGGCAGCGGCACCATGGAGTCGCCGTGGCCACCCAGGACTAGGGCAAACACGCTTTCTGTGGAAACCCCCAGTTCCATGGCGATGAACGCCCGCATCCGGGCGGTGTCCAAAATGCCCGCCATGCCGACGATGCGCTCCCGCGGAAAGCCGGTGACGCGCCGCGCCACCTCGCACATGACGTCCAAGGGGTTGGTGACCATGATGACGATGGCGTCGCGGGAGGTCTTGGCCACCCGCGACATGCACTCGGCGACGATCTTGGCGTTGGCGTCCTGTAGGTCATCACGGCTCATCCCCGGTTTACGCGCCAGTCCAGCGGCCATGACGATGATGTCTGAACCTTCCGTGGGCCCGTAGTCGTTGCTGCCCACCAGAAAGGAATCGTGGTGCACCACCGGGGCGGCTTGGTACAGGTCCAAAGCCTTACCCTGAGGCATCCCCTCCACCACGTCCACCAGCACCACATCTCCCAACTGGGCTTCCGCCAAGCGCATGGCGGTGGTAGCCCCCACGTTTCCGGCACCAATGACGGTGATCTTTGCTTTCCTCATAGCCCTGCCCCCTTTGGGTCTGTCCTCGTTGACCCGGTTTTTACAATAACACCTCCCGGCAACTCCCACAAGTTGCAACCCCCTTCCTGGGGCTGCGGCCGCTTTGCGCCCCGGCAGGGCCAGGTCATGGGGAAGACCCCTGGACTCGCCGGTCGTTCCTTCTCCACCGTCAAGGGCAACGCCCCCACCCCTTGCACCGAACCAGAAAAGGGGTATACTCAGGGTGGCTGCTTTCGCAAGAAAGTGGGACGCATGTCCCACTTTTTTTTCAGAGGTGGCCAAGGGGTTACGGTGCGACAGGTACCCGAGGAACTGCGGCAGAAGATTGAGGCCGTCGTGGCCAGTGAAGGGGCCGAACTGCTGGCGGTGGAGCTGGCCGGCACGGTGCGCAAGCCCATCCTCCGGCTGGTCATTGACCGCGCGGAAGGGGTGGGTCTGGACGACTGTGCCCTTATCTCCCACCAGGTGAGCGTGCTTCTGGATCTCTTTGACCCGTTTCCCGGACCATACACCCTGGAGGTCTCCTCCCCAGGTATGGAACGGAAATTTTATCGGCCGGAGGATTACCAGCGCTTTGCCGGCCAGGCGGTGCGGGTCCGCATGCGACCCACCTGGCCCGGGGCCAAGGTGGTGGAGGGGTACCTGGAGGGTTTGGAGGCTGGCACCGTGCGCGTCCGGGACCCGCAGGAGGTGGTGCACCTCTTGCCCGAACGTGAGATATTTGAGACGCGCCTGGCGCCCTTCGCCGAGGAGGGCTGGCGCGCCAAGAGCAAAGGACGAGGGAAAAGGCCATGAAGCTTGAGCAACTAAAACACGCGGTGGAACAGGCCGCTGCCGAGCGGGAAATTACCCCTGAGCGAATGGTGCAAGCCTTGGAAGACGCCATCGCTCAGGCCGCACGCAAGCATTTCCGGGACCGTGGGGTCATGGCAAAGGTCAACCTGGAGTCTGGCGAAATCCGGTGTTTCCGGATCCGCCGGGTGGTGGAGCGGCCCGAGGAGATCACGGAAAAAACACCGGAACACATCCTCCTGGAGGAGGCGAGGAAGCTAGACCCCAACGCCCAGCCCGGGGGAATTCTGGTGTTGGGAGAGCTGAACACCAACGAGCTGGGCCGCATTGCCGCTCAGGCAGCGCGGCAAATGCTGTTCCAAAAGGTCCGCGAAGCCGAGCGGGACAACATTCACAAAGAGTACTCCGGGAAGATCGGGGAAATGATCAACGGCATCGTCAAGCGCATTGAGCGGGGCGATGTGATCGTGGACCTGGGTCGCACGGAGGGCATCTTGCCCAAGCGGGAGCAAATTCGCTCCGAGCGGTTCAACCAAGGGGAGCGGGTGCGAGCGGTGATCGTGGAGGTCACCAAGGACGCCAACAAGCCGCAGGTGGTGCTGTCACGGACCTCCCCCATGCTGCTGGTGCGGCTTCTGGAAATGGAAGTCCCGGAGATCTTTGACGGCACCGTGGTAATCAAGGGGTGCGTGCGGGCCCCCGGGGAACGGGCCAAGGTGGCCGTCTTCTCCCGCGATCGGGAAGTGGATCCCATTGGGGCCTGCGTGGGGATGCGGGGAACCCGCGTCCAGGCCATCATGCGCGAACTGCGCGGGGAAAAAGTGGACATCATCCCCTGGTCTCCCGACCTGGTGACCTTCGTCCAGGCGGCTTTGGCCCCGGCGAAGGTGAACCGGGTGCGGGTGGACGAAGAGGTCATTGAAGAACCCCTGCGCGATGCGGAGGGGAACGTGGCGCTGGACGAGGAGGGCAAGCCCATCACCATCACCAAGCGCCGGCCGGTGATGGAGGTGGTGGTTTCATCGGAACAGTACTCCATGGCCATCGGCAAGAACGGGCAAAACGTGAAGTTGGCCGACAAGCTCACCGGCTGCAAGATCATCATCAAGACGGAAAAGGAAGTAAAGGACGAAATTTCCTCGGCGCTGGCCGCCCTGTTGCGGGAAGTGGAGGGGGAGTTGGCCGAGGAAATTGCCGAGAAGGAGGAGGCCACCACAGCAGTGGCCTACGACATGGTCATCCCCCTGGAGGACGTGCCGGGAATTTCCGAGCGCATGCGGGAGCGGCTCACCGAGCATGGGATCTCCCATGCTCAGGCGTTGGCCACCACGCCGGTGGAAAAGCTCGTGGAGATTCCTGGGATTGGGCCTCACTCGGCACAAAAGCTCATTGAGGCAGCCAAGGCAGCTTTGGAAGCCCAGGTGGCTTCCCGAAGTGAGGGGTAAGCATGGTTCAGGTTTTCCGTGTTGGCGATGTGGCCCGGCAAATGGGCGTGGAAGTGCCAGAGCTGATCTTCAAGCTCCGCGCCATTGGTGTGGAGGTCTCCAACGCCGAGGACACATTAGATTTGGAAACCGTTCGCGCCATTATCCGTGGTGACACCCTGGCCCGCCGGCCCAAGGAAGTGATCATCCGGCAGGAAACCACGCCTCCCCCAGCTGCCGAGGTGGCCCCGAAACCCTTGGCGCGGAAACCCAAAAAAGGGATCCGCCGCCATGTGATCGGGGAAGACCTCCCTGATGAGGTTCCCAGCTTAGACGGTCTGGCCGTCCCGGCCTCGCCACCACGCCCGATGGCGGCACCCCCACCTCCCCCCGAGACGGAAGCCCCCACTCCACCCTCGGCAGCCACCCCGGCGGCAGGTCCCAGCGTGGAGGAAGCAGTTCCTCCCGTCCTGGTGGCCGGGGAACAACCAGCGCCTGAGACCCCACCGCCCCCTGCCCAGGAGGCCCCCGTCCCAACCCTCGGGGTCACTCAGCCACCCACGGGCGAGGCCGAAGCACCGGTTCAACCCGAAGTGGCAGCACCTGTCCCTGAGTCTAAGCCCTCCTCGCCACAAGCGAAGACCCCGCTGGAAGGTAAATTGCGCGAGCTCAGCGAGGAAGAAATCCGTCAGCGCTTGTTAGCGCAAAAGCAGGCGCAGAAGGCGGCGGCGCCCCCGCCCAAGGCGGCCGGGAAAAAGGTCAAGCCCTCCCCGGATGCGGCGCTCATCCGCGAGCTTCTGGAAACCTTTGAGCAACAAAAGGTCCGCCCCGCCGCTGAGAACCGGGTAAGCCCCCCCGCTCCGGCAGCCTTTGCGCCGCCTGGCAAGGCCAAGCCCGCCAAGCCATCCCGGAAACGGGAGGTCCCCGCCGAGCCCATGGAGGTTTCCCTGGAGTTCCGCGATGGCAAGAAGCCAGAAGGGCCCATTTACCTTTCCGAGGCGGTCACCGTTCGCGAGTTGGCGGAGAAACTGAACGTCATGGTCAAGGACCTGATGCGCTTCCTCCTGGCGAAGAAGATCCTCGTGACGGCAAACCAAACCCTTCCCCAGGACCTGGTGGAGCAAATTTGCCAGTGGCTGAAAGTAGACGCCCTGGTGGTCTCCTTTGAGGAGGAGATTGACCTGGCCTTGGCAGAGACGGGCACTTTCGGACAATGGGAACCCCGGCCCCCCGTGGTCACCGTCATGGGCCACGTGGATCATGGCAAGACAACCCTCTTGGATGCCATCCGCAAGACGCAGGTGGCAGCCCGGGAGGCCGGAGGCATTACCCAGCACATCGGCGCCTCGCGCGTCGTCCACCAGGGCAAACCCATCGTTTTCATTGATACCCCCGGCCACGAAGCCTTTACCGCCATGCGCTCCCGCGGCGCCAAGGTGACGGACATCGTGGTGCTGGTGGTGGCGGCCGACGACGGGGTGATGCCGCAAACCGTTGAGGCCATCAACCATGCCCGGGCGGGAAAGGTGCAACTGGTGGTAGCAATCAACAAGATTGACAAGCCTAACGCCAACCCCGATCGCGTCAAGCGCCAGCTGGCGGAGCATGGCGTCCTGGTGGAAGGCTGGGGGGGCAACGTGCCGGTGGTGGAGGTTTCGGCGCTGAAAAAACAGGGCATTACGGACCTGTTAGAAGTCCTGCTCCTCGTGGCGGAAATGGCAGACCTGCGGGCCCCTAAGGCAGGACCGGCGCGGGGTACCATCCTGGAAGCCAGGAAGGAAAAGGGGCGCGGGGTGGTGGCCACCGTCCTGGTGCAGCAGGGAACCCTGAAGGCGGGAGACTGCTTTTTTGCCGGATCCACCTGGGGTCGCGTGCGCAACATGGTGGACTCCGACGGCAAACCGGTCAAGCAGGCGGGGCCCTCCGATCCCGTGGAGGTAATGGGATTTGAAGATCTCCCGGAGGCTGGAGACCCGTTCCAGGTGGTGGAAAACGAAGCGAAAGCTCGCGAAATAGCCTCCCGGCGCAAGGACATGGCGCGGGAAGAGCACATGAAACTGAAGAAAGTGACCTTGGAAGGCCTGTTGGACCAGATGGCCGCCCAAGAGCACAAGGAGCTGCGCGTGGTCCTGAAGGCAGATGTGCAGGGATCGGTGGAGGTGCTGAGGGAGACCTTGACCACGCTCTCCACGGGCGAAGTGGCGGTGAACCTGCTGCACGCGTCCGTAGGTGCCATTACCGACAACGACATCCACCTGGCTTCCGCCTCCGATGCCATCGTCATCGGGTTCAACGTACGCCCGGAACGCACGGCCAAAGAGCTGGCGGAGCGGCACCGGGTGGAAATCCGCACCTACAACGTCATCTACCAGCTCACGGAGGACATTCAAAAGGCTTTGGCCGGGCTTCTGCAGCCGTTGTTTGAGGAAAAGGAGCTGGGGCGAGCCGAAGTGCGGCAGATCTTCCACATCCCCAAAGTGGGAACCGTTGCCGGCTGCATGGTCACCGATGGGGTCATTCCCCGTTCGGCCAAGGTCCGCCTGGTACGGGACAACATCGTGGTCTGGGAAGGTGGGCTCGGCTCCCTGAGGCGGTTCAAGGACGACGTGAGTGAAGTGAAGGCGGGCTTTGAGTGTGGGTTGACCCTGGCGGGGTACCAGGACATCAAGCAAGGCGACGTCATTGAGGCGTTCCAACTGGTTGAAGTGGCCAGAACCTTGGACGCGTAAGGGAGTACCGCCGTGGGTGGCGAGCTCTCCACGCTTTTTGTTGCCCTCGCGGAGGTGGAGCTGCATTTTCCCGGTGCTCGCTCCCTTAAGGAAAAGCGCCAGGATCTGCGTTCCCTGTGCGACCGCCTCCGCCACCGCCTCCCCGTACTGGTCTTGGAGGCAGACTACCAGGACCTCCACCAGCGGTCAGGACTGGCCATTTCCGCCCTGGCCACCGGTGAAGCGCAAGCCCGCACCACGGTCCACCGTGCCTTGGAAGTGGTTCACCAGCTCTTCCCGGGGGTGGTGTTGACCGAGCGAGTGAGCGTGGTGCAGCTACGCTAGGGAGGGAAATCCATGCGAGATCCGCGGCTGCGCAAGGCGCGCTTGGAGGAAACGATTCGCGAGCTGTTGTCCCAGCTGTTGCTGCGGGAAGCGAAGGATCCCAGGCTGGCCGGGGTTGTCATTTCGGCTGTAGAGCTTTCCGGGGACCTGCGCCAGGCCAAGGCGTACTTTTCCGTCTTTGGCGACGCCGAGCGAGAGCGTCAAGCGGCGGAGGGACTGGAACAGGCCAAGGGCTTCCTGCGCGCCGAGTTGCGCCGCAGTCTCCGCGCCGACATCGTTCCCGAGCTGGTTTTCCTGCGCGACAAGGGGTACGAACGGGCCGATCGGGTGTCGCAACTCCTCCATCAGCTGCACCGAGCAGGCCAAGGAGAGGGTGGTGGTGAATAAACCCCCACTCCCCGCGATGGCCGTTGCCCAGGCGCTGGGCTCGGCCCAACGCATCCTCATCACCAGCCACCGCAGCCCCGACGGGGACGCCCTGGGCTCGGAGCTGGCCCTGTGGGAAGCCTGCAGCCAGCTGGGGAAACAGGCGTGGGTGGTCAACCGAGACCCTCACCCCCCGAGCCTCAGCTTCTTGCCTCACCTGGACCGGATCTTGGTTGTGGACCAGGTCCCCGCGTGGCTCCTGGAGCAGACGGATCTGGTGGTGTTCCTGGAGTGCCCCGGGTCTGACCGTCCCGGTTTTCCCGAGCTCTTGACCAAGCCCTTGGTGAACGTGGACCACCACTTAGACAACCCCCAATACGGCGCGGTGAACTACCTGGACCCGCAGGCGCCAGCGGTGGGGGAGATGCTGCTGGCGGTGGTAGACGCCGCCGGGGTGCGCCTTTCTCCATCCATGGCCACTTGCCTTTACACCGCCCTGGTGACCGATACCGGCGATTTCCGCTACGCCAACACCACCGCGCGGGCCTTTGCCGCGGCCCAACGGTTGGTGGAAGCGGGTGCCCAACCGGCAGTCATTGCCGAAGCCCTCAACGACCACGTGCCCGAAAGGGTGGTTCGGCTGCAAGCCATGGTGTTGGCCACCTTAGAAATGCTTGCCCAGGGCAGGGTGGCCGTGATCACCTGCACGGCGGAGATGCTGAAGCAGGCGCAAGCCCAGCCCCAGGATACAGAGGACATGGTGAACCTCCCCCGTGCCATTGATGGCGTGCGCGTGGCGGTGTTTTTCAAGGCCCTTACCCCGGGGGCGGTGCGCGTGTCCCTGCGCTCCAAGGGCTCCATTAACGTGCAGGCCCTGGCCGCTACCTTTGGCGGCGGGGGGCACGAAAACGCTGCAGGGCTCACCTTTGTGGGCAGTTTGGAGCAAGCCCGGGCACACCTGTTGCCGAAAGTTTGCCAACTTGTGGAGTCAGCATGAGCGGAAAAGCTGGATTGCTTTTGGTGGATAAACCTACTGGACCTACCTCCCACGACGTGGTGCAAGTGGCCCGCCGGGCTTTGCGGGAAAAGCGCATTGGCCATACGGGAACCCTGGACCCGGCGGCAACCGGGCTGCTCGTCCTCTGTGTGGGCAAAGCAACCCGCCTGCAAGGTTATCTGCTGGCTTGGGAAAAGGCCTACGAAGGGGAAATCCGCTTAGGCTTTGCCACCACCACCTACGATGCCGAAGGGGAACCCCTGGCCCCACCCAGGCCAGTACCCCCCTTGACGCCGCAGCTGCTGTCGGAGCTGGCCCAGCGCTTTTCCGGTGAGCTGCAGCAGCTCCCCCCACCTTTTTCCGCGAAGAAGAAGGACGGCAAGAAGTTTTACGAGCTAGCACGGGCGGGGGAAGAAGTACCGCGGGAACCCAAGACGGTGAGCATCAGCCAGCTGCGGTTGGAGGCCCTGGCCGAGGACCGACTGGGCTTTTCCGTGGTTTGCTCCTCCGGTACCTATGTGCGCTCCCTGGCCCATGACATCGGTGAGGTTTTGGGCTGCGGCGGGCACTTGGCCCATTTGCGCCGGGTGCGGGTGGGGCCGTGGCGGGTGGACAGTGCCTTGGCGGCAGAGGAGCTAGCCCACAGGCCGCTGCAGCTGCCCGAGGGGGCGTGGGTGGATCTGGACCGCATTGAGCTCCCTTTCCCCGTGGTCCACCTAAACCCCGTGGCGGTGCAGCACTTTGCTCGGGGCCAGGAAGTGGTGGTCCGGGAGGTAGTGGGCAGTTTCCTGCCAGGTAGTCCGGTGGCGGTGCGGGATCGCGCCGGCCGGTTGGTGGGGATTGGTCAAACCACCGCCTACTTACCCCGCGCCCGTACCTTGAACCTGGCACCGCGGACCGTCCTGTTGGAGGTTGAGGAAGGGGCCAAGGTGTGTTAGCATGGGCCGGCCTTCCGGGGCTGTCCCGGAACGTAGGACAAGGAGCACGCAATGACCGAACGGGAGTACGTTCAAGCCAAAGAGCAAATCATCGCCGAGTTCCGGCGGCATGACCACGACACGGGCTCGCCCGAGGTGCAGATTGCCCTGCTCACCAAGCGCATTGAGTACCTTACGGAGCACTTCAAGGTCCACGTGAAGGACCACCATTCCCGAAGGGGGCTGCTGATGCTGGTGGGTCAACGGCGCAGGTTGCTGGAGTACCTCAAGCGCAAAGACTTGAACCGCTACCGCGCCCTCATTGAACGATTGGGCCTGCGTCGCTAGAGCGCTGGCGGCCACCACGGCAAGTTAAGGAGTACCATGGAAGTCACCGAAAGCGTCACCCTGGAAGGAAGATCCCTGGAGTTTGAAGTTGGAAAGCTCGCCAAGCAGGCCGATGGGGCCTGCTTGGTTCGTTATGGGGAAACGGTGGTGCTGGTCACCGCCTGCTTTGCCAAAGAACCCCGGCTGGGGGTGGATTTCCTGCCCCTTACCGTGGATTACCGGGAGTACACCTATGCCGGCGGGCGCATCCCCGGGGGCTGGTTCAAGCGGGAGGGGCGGCCCACGGAAAAGGAAATTCTCACCGCCCGTCTCATTGACCGGCCATTGCGACCGCTGTTCCCTGCCGGCTTTCGCCAGGAAACGCAGATCATTGGCACGGTGCTCTCCGCCGATGGCGCCAACGACCCGGACGTGCTCGCCATCAACGCCGCTTCTACCGCCTTGATGGTCTCCGCCTGCCCCTTCGCCACCCCCGTGGGAGCAGTACGGGTGGGGTTGGTGGACGGGCACTTCGTCATCAACCCCACCCACGAGCAACGGGGCCAGGCGCACCTGGACATCGTCGTTGCCGGGACGGACGAAGCGGTGGTGATGGTGGAGGCGGGGGCGCGGGAGGTGCCGGAATCGGCGATCCTTGACGCCATTGATCTGGCGCACCACCATATCCGGCAGCTCATCCGGGCGCAATGGGCGCTGGTGGAGAAGGTGGGAAAGCCTAAGCTGGCCTGGCAACCCCCTCAGGATCCATGGCCAGCGGAGTTTGAGGCGTCGCTTCGGCAGCAGTTTGCCGAAGCCTTAGACCATGCCCTGCGGGTTCGCGGCAAGCTGGCGCAGAAGAAGGCCATTGAGGCAGTGGAGCTGCAGGCGGTTGAGAGCCTGCCGGAGGACCAGCGAGGGGAGCAGGCCCCCTGGGCAGTGGCGATCATCCATCGCATGGTGAAGGACCAGTTCCGGCGGGCGGTGCTGGAGCAATCCGAGCGCCTGGACGGGCGCGCCTTCAACGAGATCCGCCCGGTGACCTGTGAGGTGGGGCTGTTGCCCAGGACCCACGGCTCGGCCTTGTTCACCCGCGGGGAAACCCAAGCGCTGGTCACCTGCACCTTGGGCACCTCGGAGGATGTGCAGATCATTGAGGCCTTAGAAGGGGAAACCCAACAGCGCTTCATGCTGCACTACAACTTTCCCCCCTTTTCGGTGGGCGAGGTGCGCCCGCTGCGCGGACCCTCCCGCCGAGAGATCGGCCACGGCAACCTGGCGCGGAGGGCATTGGCGCCGGTGATCCCTTCCCAGGACTCCTTCCCCTATACCTTGCGCGTGGTCTCGGACATCCTGGAGTCCAACGGCTCCTCCTCCATGGCGACGGTTTGTGGGGGAACCTTGGCCCTGATGGACGCCGGGGTGCCCATCACCCAGCCGGTGGCGGGGATTGCCATGGGGCTGGTCTCCGATGGTACACGGCACGCGGTGCTCACGGACATCGCCGGCCAGGAGGATCACTACGGGGACATGGACTTCAAGGTGGCCGGCACCAAAGACGGCGTCACAGCCCTGCAAATGGACATTAAGGTTTCTGGGCTGTCCCGGGAAGTGCTGGAACGGGCCCTGGAGCAGGCCCGCCAGGCGCGGCTGCAGCTATTGGAGATCATGACCGCCACCATTCCCGCTCCGCGCCCCGACATCTCCCCCTACGCCCCGCGGATCCTCAACGTCTACATTGACCCCGACAAGATCCGCGATGTCATTGGCCCCGGCGGCAAGACCATCCGCGCCATCTGCGAGCAGACGGGAGCTCGCATCACCATTGAGGACGACGGCCGAGTGGAGATCGCGTCGCCCGATTTGGAGGCGGCGCAACAGGCACGCCGGATCATTGAGAACCTCACGCGCCAAGTGCAAGTGGGGGAAATTTTTGAGGGAACGGTGAAGCGCATTGAACCCTACGGGGCGTTTGTGGAGATCTTGCCCAACCAGGACGGCCTGCTGCACATTTCCGAAATTGCCCACGAGCGCATTCGCGAGGTCACCGACGTGCTGAAGCTGGGTGACAAGGTAAAGGTGAAGGTCATAGGCATTGATGCCCAGGACCGCATCAAGTTGTCCCGCAAAGCCCTCCTGGCACCCCCGCCGGCGGGGCAAGGTGGGGACCGGGGGCGACCGGAACGGGGTGGTGGGCAACCCCGCGGCAGCGGCAGGCCTCCCCGGCGCCCTTAAGCCTTTCCCGCCTACCCGGTGGGCGCAAAACCTGAACAGTCAAGGCGGCGTAAGCTGCACCGAGGGCCGGCTACCCCGGCCCAAGGGAGGATCTATGAAACCGGTTCTTACCATGCTCTTCGCCTGCACCCTGGTCACCGCACTGGCGACGGCCGAAGAAGGTATGTGGACCTTTGATAACCCGCCAACCAAACAGTTGGCGGAAAAGTACGGCTTCACCCCGACCCAGGAATGGCTGGACCACCTGCGCCTGTCCTCGGTGCGCTTTAACGATGGGGGGAGCGGATCCTTCGTTTCTCCCACGGGGCTGGTGTTGACCAATCACCACGTGGCCTTGGGCCAGCTGCAGAAGGTTTCCTCGCCGCAAAAGGACTACGTGGCGGATGGGTTTTTGGCCCGTACCCCAGAGGAGGAGCTGCGCTGTCCAGACCTGGAGCTGAACGTCTTGGTGTCCATGGAGAACGTCACCGAGCGGGTGCTGGCGGCGGTCAAGCCTGGCATGAGCGAGAAGGAGGCCAACGACGCGCGCAAAGCCGCCATCGCCGCCATTGAGAAGGCCAGCATGGAGCAAACCGGCCTCCGCTCGGATGTGGTCACCCTGTACCACGGTGGGGAGTACTGGCTCTACCGTTACAAGAAGTACACTGACGTGCGCCTGGTGTTTGCCCCGGAGCAACAGATTGCCTTCTTTGGCGGCGACCCGGACAACTTTACCTACCCCCGCTACGACCTGGATATGGCGCTGTTTCGCGTCTACGAGGACGGAAAGCCGGTCAAACCCCAACACTACCTCAAATGGAACCCGAAGGGAGCACAAGAAGGAGAGCTGGTGTTCGTGTCTGGCCACCCAGGCTCCACCAACCGCCTGTTCACCCTGGCGCAGCTGGAAACCCTGCGGGATGTGACCTATCCCCTGCGTCTTGCGGGCATTGAGCGGCGCCTGGCCGTGGCGCGAGCCTACGCCGCCCGGGGAAAGGAGCAGGCGCGACAAGCAGCAGGTATGATCTTTGGCCTGGAAAACTCCAAAAAGGCCCTTTCCGGCGAGTACAAAGGCCTGAAGGACCCACAACTGATGAACCTCAAGGCGCAGCAGGAACAGGAGCTACGTTCCCGGGTGGCAGCCAATACCGCCTGGCAAAAGGCCTATGGCGATGCCTGGGCGGCCATTGAAAAGGCGCAGCAGATCTTCCGTGCCCGGGCCAAGGAGTACACTTACCGCAGGCTTTCCGGGTTTCGCCTGCCGGGCATGGCCCTGAACATCGTCCAGCTGGTGGCCGAAGTGCAAAAACCCGACGGGGAGCGACTGGACGGCTTCCACGACAGCCAGCTCCCCTCCTTGAAGTTCCGTCTCTTTTCCCCTGCCCCCGTGTACCCAGAGTTTGAGGAGGTGCTGCTGGCTGATGGGCTGCGGGAGGCTTTGGAGCAACTGGGGCCTAATGATCCCTTCGTCAAGGCGGCTTTGGCTGGAAAAAGCCCGGAAGAGGTGGCAAAGGAAGCCATTGCCGGTACTCGCCTTGCCGACCCGGAGTTCCGCAAGAAGCTAGTGGAAGGGGGAGTGGACGCGGTCTCCGCTTCCACCGACCCCCTCATTGCCCTGGCTCGCCGGGTGGATCCCCTGCTGCGGCAAGAGCGCAAGTGGTATGAGGACCAGGTGGAGTCCGTTGTGCGGGCAGCGGGCGAGAAAATTGGCAAGGCTCGCTTTGCCATCTACGGCAAGACCATGTACCCCGATGCCACCTTTACCTTGCGTCTGGCCTATGGCACCGTCACCGGTTACCCCTACAACGGCACCGTGGCCCCACCCAAGACCACCTTTTTCGGCCTCTATGACCGCGCCGCGTCCTTTGATTACAAGCCACCTTTCCACCTGCCGCAGCGGTTCTTGGACCGCCGGCAAACCCTCGACCTGGCCACCCCCCTCAACTTCGTCTGCACCTGCGACATCATTGGCGGAAATTCCGGCTCCCCCGTGGTCAACCGCAACGGGGAGCTGGTGGGGTTGATCTTTGACGGCAACATTGAAAGCCTGGTGGGCCGTTTCGTCTTTGATCTCACCGCCAACCGCGCCGTGGCCGTGCACAGCGCGGGCATGACGGAAGCCTTGCGCAAGCTCTACGACGCGGAGTTCTTGCTGCAGGAGCTCCTGGCCCAGCGCTAGGGGCGCTGCCGTTCCTGTTCTTTTCGGGCCGAGGGGTATACTTCCCCACCCATGGAAGGTGCCCCTCGGGCCCAGTACGTCGTACAGATGGTTGGCCTCGTGGGGCACGCCCCGAGAGCCAGCCGTAGAGGTGGCGAAGAAGTTCCCGGTGGGCCCTGAGTTCACCCCGCTGCGCCAACGTACGGGGCATTCCTTTGCTTTCCCCGGTGGGGAAAAAGCCGCGAAGGTGCAGGAGGCCTTTTGGGCCCTTGCCCTGCGCGACCCGGGCCTTGCCATGGTCTTCTGGCCATGGCACCGGCCCTCTTGGCCCTAGGTTCGCGCTTTTTCAGCCCCAACCAGGTCTGCTACGCCCAGGTGGCGCGGGAAATGGTGGAACGCAAGGACTGGGCGGTGCCGCATCTGGATGGCCAGCCCTGGCTCAACAAGCCACCCCTCTTCCACTGGCTGGCGGCCCTCACCTCCAGCGCCTTAGGTTGGGATTTCCCCGCCGCGGTGTTGCTCAATAGCCTGCTAGCCGGCCTCACCGCCTGGCTCATTGCCCACTCCGCAGGCAAAGAACACCCCCAGAGGGGTTTGGTGGCAGGGGCGGTGTACCTCACCATGTTCCTCCCCCAGGCGGTGGCCCGGACGGGCTCACCGATGGTCTGCTCACCCTCCTCACCACCGCCGCGCTGGTGGTCATCCTCACCGGACCCCCCACTGGCCGGTCAAGGGGGCTGCTGTTGGGTCTGGCAAGCCTCATGAACGGGCCAGTGGCGCCCTGGGGGTTGACTTTGGCCCTGGGCGGTTACCTGCCGCAGCTGGTGCACCAGTTCCTCGGGTACGAGGTCCTTTCCCGCGCCGTGGACCAGTGGAACATCAGCGAGCCCTGGTGGATGCTGCTGGTGTACCTCTGGCTGGCCACCTGCCCAAGGAGCGGCTTGCTACTTCGGTTTGACCCTTTTTGCCCTGGCGGCGGCCCGGGGCAAGCTCCCCCGTTACGTGTTGCCGGTTCTGCCCGTAGCGATCCTGTGGATCCGCTGCCACCTCACGCCATCGGGGTTTCCACCACCCCTGGTTGGGGGCGACGGTGGGTGCCCCTCGCATTCTTGGGGCCAGGCCGCTACCCCTGGTGGCGGCTGGGGCCTTGGCCCAACACCCCATCAAGCCCTTCCTTCCCTCCTGGTTTGTTCCCTCGCTCCTCGGGGTGGCGGCGCTCTTGCTGGGGCTCTGCTCTCTTGCCGCCAGGGGTAGGGACGGGAGGCCGTGGCCGGGCTCCTGGTGGGCTCCCCGGCGGTGCGGGCGGGCCTGGATTTGTGGCTGTTCCCCGCTTTGGAGCGCACCAAGTTTGAACGGCGGGGGCCACAGCCATCCAACGCCACCTGCCGGTACAGGGCAGGCCCATCTCCCACGGGGGTTTCCTCAAGCCTTCCTGTTTGACGGTGTTCGGGGGTGGACCGGCACCCACAGCCGGCAGGCCTTGCTGGCAATCGCGGAGCAAACTGCACGGCAAGGACCAATGGTGGTGGCCTGTGACACGTACTGGGGGGATGTGAACGGGGCGGCGGCTGCTGGCCTAGCTGCCCGGCGGGTGTTCGCGGTGGAAGGGTGGACCGAGGCGGGGTTTGAGCCGGCGCGGTTGACTGGGTTCATCCTGGAGCCGGTCAGCTGGCCGGTGCGCTTTGACGACTTTGACCACACCCCGACCGGTGAACAGGGGTTTTTTATGGGCCAGCTCCTGCCGCGTGGGGGTGGCCAAACTGGGCGAGCAAGGGCAAGTGGTAAAGCCTTTGACTCCGTTCACCAACGACGGGCCACCGCTGGCGATGAAGGTGCAGCGGTGGCGGGAACCGGCCACAGACCAGGCACGTGCCCCCTGCCCAAGGCGGCTGCAGCTCCTGGCCGCCTCGCCGTGGCTGCCGACAAAAGCTAAGGGTGAGGCAGCCCCGGTTAGCCGTGGTTTAGCTCTTGCGCGAGGTCTTGGCGTAAAAGGCAGAGAACACTCGTTCCACTTTTTCCGATTTGCACTCAGGGCACTGCACCTTGCTCTGTTCGCGTTCTTGCACGCTCGCCCTCACTTCAAACCGCTTCTTACAATCCTGGCAGGCGTACTCGTACACGGGCATACACACCTCCCGGTCGGTGCACCTACCGACCTTGCCAAGAAAAAAATGGCGAAATTTTGCCGAATTTGCAATAGGTAAGCTACCCAGAACGCCTAGGGGCTTCTTTTCGGGCGGACGAACAGGTACGCGCACTCCCGCAGCTCTGCCGGCCTCCCCTTTCGCGCCACGGCGTATTTCGTCCCCGACCAAATGCTGGCAGCCCCCACCTCCCCGTGCACGTTCACCGCGTACAGGATTAGGTTGTTCTTTGGCCGCCCCTGGGGATCCTTCAGGTACGGCTCGCGGGTGGCGCGAACCACGCGCTCCAGCGTGGCCAAGCAGGCCTCCTCGGGTGTCTTGCCCTGGCGCATGAACTCCACCACCGTATGGGCCCCCACTACGATGATGTTGGACTCCCCGTGTCCCGTGGCCCCTGCGGAACCCACCTCGCTGTCGCAGTAAAGGCCGCACCCCACCAGAGGCGAGTCACCGACCCTGCCGGACAACTTAAAAAACAGCCCGGAGGTGGTGGTGCAACATCCCACCCGACCCTGGGCGTCCACCGCGGAAAGGTGGATGGTCCCTGTGGGGCGGAAGTACGAATCGCCGTGTTTCTCGATAAACCACCGGATATCGGGATCCTCAACCGCCTTGGGATCGGGCAGCCAATCGTCATTGGTGGCGGCATTCTCCTTCCAGTACAGCCAAATCTTCCGGGCACGTTCGGTGAGGAGATTCTCCTCCTTAAACCCATGGGCGAGGGCAAACTTCTTCGCCCCGGCGCCCACCAACAGCACCCGGGTGGTGCGGCGCATGACCGTGAGGGCCACCTGGGATGGGTGCTTGATGCCTTCCAGGGCTGCCACGGCACCCGCGCGCATGGTGACCCCGTCCATCACCGCCGCATCCAACTGCACCACCCCATCCTCATTGGGCAGGCCCCCATAGCCCACCGTCACGTCCTCGGGGTCCTCCTCCACCAAGCTCACCCCTGCCACCGCCGCCTCCACCGGCAGGACCCCTGCCTCCATGCGCCGCACCGCTTCCTCCACCGCCTTTAGGCCGTTGCTGGAGGCCACCGCCACGGGCGTGGGCTCCTGCCTGGGCAGCCCTCTGAATGCCTGGGCGGCGGCCAGGGTCGGAATGGCTACCAGCACCTCCCGTCGGTTCACACCCTTGCCTTGCGTCATGGACCCCTCCCGCTCCAGCTTAGGGATTTGCAAGGAGACAATGCAAGGGGTACAGTGAAGCGGTGCGCGCCCTGAGGTTAATGCTGATGAGTTTCTTATGCCTTTCCTGCACTCCCCCAGCCCCGGTGGATCGTCTGTTCGTGGGCGGCATCGTCCACCTGCCCGATCGTCCCCCCCAGCAGCGGGAGGTGGCGGTGGCCGATGGACGGATCGTGGCCCTTGTGGCGCCTGAGGAAGCCCCTTCTTGGCGTCGCCGGGCGCGGGAGGTGGTGCCCATCCCTCAGGCCCACGTGTACCCGGGCTTCACCGAGAGCCACGGCCACCTCACCGGGTTCGGGGCGGCTTTGGAGACGGTGGACCTCACCGGCGCTGGGAGTTACCAAGAGGTGATCCAACGACTGGCAGCCAAAGCCCACCAGCTTCCGCCGGGCAGTTGGGTTCTCGGCCGGGGGTGGGACCAAAACCTGTGGGAGGGCAAGGCCTTTCCCCACCACCGGGAACTGTCCCAGGCCATCCCCCACCACCCGGTGCTGGCGCGCCGCGTGGACGGGCACGCCCTGCTGGTGAACGAGCACGCGCTGCAGCTGGCGGGTATCACCGCCCAAACCCCGGATCCCCCGGGAGGGCAGATCCTCCGTGACGCCCAAGGCCAACCCACAGGGGTGTTGGTGGACGCTGCGGGTGATCTGGTGGAGCGGGTCCTACCCCAGCCCAGCGTAGAGGAGCTGCAGCGGCGTCAGTTGGCTGCTGCCCACCGCTTGGCCTCTTTTGGCATTACCTCTATTCACGATGCGGGTACCACCGCCAGGGAGCTGGAAGCACTGCGGCTTTTGGCCGGATTGGGCCAACTGCCCATCCGCGTTTACGTAATGCTGGACGGCAGTGATGAGCAGCTGTTGGCGCAGGAGTTGGCCCGCGGGGTGCAGACCGCTCCGGATGGCATGTTGACGGTGCGCGCGGTGAAGTTGTACGCCGATGGCGCTTTGGGCTCGCGGGGGGCTTGGCTCTCCCAGCCCTATGAAGATGCCCCTGGGCAGGTGGGCCTTTCCCTCACCCCGCTTCAACGGCTGCGGGACGTGGTAGCCCGGGCAGCCGCTGCCGGGTTCCAGCCGTGCATTCATGCCATCGGCGACGAGGCGGTACATCAGGTCCTCAACCTGTACGAAGAGCTCCTGGCTGGGCGGGCAGCCTCCTTGCGCCCGCGGGTGGAACACGCGCAGGTAGTACGGCCCGAAGATGTGCCCCGCTTTGCCCAACTGCAGGTGATCGCCTCGGTCCAGCCCACCCACTGCACCTCCGATATGCCTTGGGCGCCAGAGCGCTTGGGACCTTCGCGGATCGCCTGGGCATACCGGTGGCGGTCCTTGGTGGATGCCGGTGCTCGCCTTTGCCTGGGTTCCGATGTGCCAGTGGAACATCCCGACCCACGTCTGGGGATTTGGGCCGCCGTCACCCGCAAAACCCCCCAGGGGCATCCTCCCCAGGGGTGGAATCCGGCGGAGCGCCTCACCCTTGGGGAAGCGGTGGCCGGGTTCACCCAGTGGGCCGCCTATGCCGCCTTTGAGGAAACGGTGCGGGGGCGTATTGCCCCGGGGATGTGGGCTGATTTGACCATTTTTGATCGCCCCTTGGAGGAGGGGAACGCGTTGTCCGCCCAGCTGCTGCGCACCGTGGTGGGTGGGAAGGACGTTTTCGTGGCCAGAGGTGGGCCGTGAGGAGGAGATGGGTGATTTGGCTGGCGCTTTCGGGCATTTTGGGCAGTTGCGGGGGCAACGGTCACCGACCGCAGGACGATGCCCGGTGGGCGGCCATACGCGCGGCCATGGTGCAAAACCAAATTGCCGCCCGCGGGGTGAGGGATGAGCGCGTGCTTTCGGCCCTCCGCCAAGTCCCGCGGCATCTGTTCGTCCCTGAGGAGTTCCAGGCCCAGGCTTACGAGGACCACCCCCTCCCCATTGGCGAGGGGCAAACCATTTCCCAGCCCTACATCGTGGGGCTCATGACCGAGCTGTTGCAGGTCAAGGCGGGGGACAAGGTGCTGGAAGTGGGCACCGGCTCGGGGTACCAGGCGGCGGTCTTGGCCGCCATGGGGTGTCAGGTGTTCACCATTGAAATCCGCCCCGCCTTGGCCGCGCAAGCCACAGAACGCCTCAAGCGGCTGGGTTACTTCAACGTTCAGGTGCGGGTGGGGGACGGGTACCGAGGATGGCCAGAAGAGGCCCCCTTTGCCGGCATTATCGTCACCGCCGCGCCGGAACGCATCCCGCAGCCGCTGCTGCAGCAGCTGGCGGTGGGAGGACGGCTGGTGATCCCCGTCGGGTCGTTTTACCAGCAGCTCAAGGTGGTCACCAAGCAGCCGGACGGGTTCACCGAACAGGATGTGATCCCGGTGCGGTTCGTCCCCATGGCCGGGGAAGTGGAACGGGCGCCGTGACCGTGTCCAAGCGCCTTCTGCCCTGCCACCTCCCATGCTGCGGCTAGCCCTGGCACTGCCCGACGGAACCAACGTTGAGAAGGCTTTCCTCCAGGGGCCCATCCTGGTGGGGCGCGCCGAGGAGGCAAACCTGGTCCTGACAGACCTTTCTCTATCCCGCCGGCATGCGGTGCTGGAGCAGCAAGGGGACCGCTGGACCGTGCAGGATTTGGGCTCGCGCAACGGCACGTTGCTCAACGGGCGAACGGTGACGGGGCCCACCCCGCTGCAGGTGGGGGACCAGCTGCAGATGGGCAAGGTGCGGATGACCGTGTTGGAGTGCGGCCCTCCCGCGGAAGTGGCAGAGCGGGAGGTAGGGGAAACCACGCTGCTGGCGCCCGTGGCCAAGGTTCTGCAGGACAGCGGCGTGGACGGTGTACCAGTGGACCGCGATGCGCCCCGCGAGACCCTGCGCCGCTACGCCGAGCGGTTGTCCCTCTTGGCCCGGGTCCACGAGCAGTTGGCCGCGGAGGTCACCCAAGAGGGTCTCTTGCAACTGGTACTGGACCAGGCCTTCCTCCAGCTCCACCCCGATCAAGCGGCGGTGTTCCTCAAAGATGAGAACGGTTCTTTTGTCTGCGTGGCCAGCCGGTGTGGCCCGGACTGCCAGGAAAAGCTCCTGCTCTCCCGCTCCCTGGTGCGGGAGGTGGTGGAGAAAAAGGCCGCAGCTCTCGTGGTGGACGCCTTCACCGACGCGCGTTTTACCGAAGCCCTGAGCCTGCGAACCCTTGGGGTACGCAGCATCGTGGCGGTACCGTTGCTCATGGAAGAAACGGCCCTGGGGCTTTTGGTGTGCGCCTCGCGCCTTTCGGTGCGGCGCTTCACGCAGGAGGATCTGGAGTTTCTCGTGCCGCTGGCCTCTGTGGCGGCCATGCGCCTGCGCAATTTGTGGTTGGCGCAAGAGGCAGCCGAAAAAAAGCGCCTGGAACAGGAGCTGGCCTTGGCCCGCCGTATCCAGTTAGGGCTGTTCCGCGAGGAGGTGCCACGCCTTGCCGGGTACGAGATTTGGGCGGGAAACATCCCCTCCCACGTGGTCTCGGGGGACTTCTACCAGCTCCTGCCCGCCCCTGGTGGCTGTACTCTCCTGGTGGCGGATGTGGCCGGCAAGGGCATGGGGGCCGCGCTGTTGGCCGCCTCCCTGGAGGCGCTGTTCGCGGGTCCTTTGAGCCTCCACCTCCCACCGGCTCAGGTGTGCCAAAAGGTGTCAGACCTGTTTTTCGCCCGCACCGATCCGGCCAAATACGCCACCTGTTTTCTTGCCCACTTAGAAGCCGCCACCGGCGTGGTGCGCTACTGCAACGCCGGCCACTGCCCCGGCTTGGTGGTGGGCCACCTGGGACGGTCACGCCAGTTGCCCTCCACCGGTCCTCCTCTGGGTATGTTTCCTGAACAAACGTACCGCCAGCAGGAGGTGAACCTCCAGCCGGGGGATACCTTGATCCTGTACAGCGACGGTGTCACGGAAACCACAGATCCTAGGGGGGAGGAGTTTGGGCTTGCTAGGCTGTTGGAGCTGTTTCAGCGCCACCGCCACCTTCCCCTGCCGCAACTGCTGGAAGCGCTGGAGGAAGAGCTAGAGCAGTTCTCCCAAACCCCTTCTACCGGTGACGATCGCACGCTGGTCTTATTGCGCCGACTGGCACCTTAAACCACCAGTTGGGGTAAAAACCCGCGCGGGTTTACCGCGGCCCACCCGGGCGCAGGGGCCAAGCGAGGGAAGCGGCACCGGAACGGCTATCCACCACCGAGGCCAGGGCGAAGAACGGCCCACTGCCGCTCACCTCGGCTCGCGCCGCATCGGTGCGTTGGACCCCAAAGGCCAGGAGGATATCCTCCAGCGGCAACAGCGCCCCAGGCGCCAGGCCGTAGGCTTGTTCGCCGTAAACCTCCCCTCGCTCGCCAAAGGTGCGCAGGCGCACCGTCACCCCCTCCGGACCCGGCGCGAAGAGCAAGAGGTTGGTGCGGAACTGAGCGCTCCGCCGCAGCCCCACTAGATGCACCACTTCCCCCCGCCGCAGGGCTTGATCACGGGGGAGGGCAGGGATGAACTGTCCCGAGGACACCCGACCGGAAGCGTTGTATACCCGCGCCACCGCCACCACCCCCGGGCTGGTCACCAAACGCAGAGCCCCCAAACCGCCTTGGGGCACCAGGTCTGTGCGCACGGTGGACGCCCAACCTGGCAGCTCCTCAAAAAATTCCGGTTCCTGGCGTAGCAGCTCCCCGTTGGGTTGACCCGCGGGCAAAAACACCGCCCCCCACCGCCCCATCTCACCGGTGGTGTTCACCACCCAGACCTCGGTGTTCCACCACGCCCCTTCCTGCCCCTGCTTTTGCACCACCACCGGGATAAAGAGCTCTTCCGCCGACAGGCTCGCGGCCAGCAGGACGGTAAGGAACGTGACCCGCATCACAGATCATCCTAAACCCCAAGGGCAGTTTCGGCAAGCTGGGTCCATCGGCTACACTGCGCCCGCGGAGGGACTATGAACCGCTTGTGCGCCTTGGCCTTGGCTTTGCTTGCCAGCACCACCCAGGCCACCGACCTGGCCAGTCTGCGGCGTGATGTGTACTTTTTAGCCTCTTCCGGCCTGGAGGGCCGACGGGCCGGCACCGTAGGAGCCCAAGTTGCCGCCGACTTTATAGCCCAGCGGTTTGCTCACTTGGGTTTGGCACCCGCTGGCGACCAGCAAACCTATTTTCAAACCTTTAGCTTCGTGGCCGACGTGCAGCCCGGACCGGGAAACGCCCTTAGCTTTTCCGGCAACCTGACCCGGCGGGCTTTTCCGGAGGAGTTCGCTCCCCTCACCTTCTCCGCCTCTGGCACCGTGGAGGCGGAGGTGGTCTTTGCCGGTTACGGGATCGCCGCCCCGGAGCTGGGCTACGACGACTTTCAGGGCCTTGAGCTGAAGGGGAAGGTAGCCCTCATCCTGCGCTTCTCCCCGGCCGGGGACGATCCTGCATCACCCTTTGCGCCGTATCTCCCCTTGCGCCGGAAGGTCTCGGATGCCGTGGCCAAAGGGGCAGCGGCGGTGCTCATCGCCACCGGACCAGCCTCCCAGCAGTCGGGGGAGCCGGTGAAAGTGCCCTTTGATTACTCCTTTGCCGACGCCGGGGTGCCGGTCATGGCCATATCCACCGCCCTGGCCGAGCAACTCTTCGCCGGCCAAGGCTTTACCTTGCGCGAGCTGCAGGAACGCATGGACGGGCGGCGTGAGCCGGCCTCCCGACCCCTTGCGGTAAGAGCCCACATCACCACCGACCTCCGCCCGGAACGCCGGCCCACCGCCAACGTGGTGGCGCTCCTCCCAGGAAACGATCCAAACCTTGGCCAGGAAATGGTGGTGGTGGGTGCCCACTACGACCACCTGGGCTGGGGTGGGCCTGGGAGCAACTCCCTGGTTCCCGACGTCCGCGCTATCCATAACGGCGCCGATGACAACGCCTCGGGGGTGGCGGCCCTCTTGCAAATCGCCCAACAACTGGCCGCCCGACCACCTAAGAGGTCGGTGATCTTTGTTGCCTTTTCCGCCGAGGAGCTGGGGCTTTTGGGTTCCTCCTACTTTGTCCAGCACCTACCCGTTGCCAAAGAGCGGGTGGTGGCCATGGTGAACCTGGACATGGTGGGGCGGCCCAAGAAGGGCCCGGCCCTCACCTTGGGCGGCTACGGCACAGCCAAAGAGTGGCCAGAACTGGTGGAAACCCTCAACCGCAACCACCACCTCAAGATCGCCACATCGGCTGGCGGCTTTGGCGCCTCAGACCACGCCAGCTTCTACAACGCCGGCATCCCTGTGCTGTTCTTCTTCACCGGCGCCCACGAGGACTACCACAAACCCAGCGACGACGCGGACAAGCTGGACTATCCAGCCATGGCCAAGGTGGTGCAGTTTGCCGCCGACACCGTCCGCGCCATCGCCCACCTTCCCCAGCGACCCACCTACCAAAAAGTTGCCCAGGAAGAGGGCCCACGGCGTAGCTTCAAAGTTCGCACGGGTCTCATTCCCGAATACGGCTGGGAAGGGCGAGGGGTAAAGGTGTCGGGGGTACGGGGCGGCTCGGCAGCGGAAAAGGCGGGGCTCCAGGCGGGGGACGTGGTCCTTCAGGTGGGGAACCGGCCGGTGCACAACATTTACGACTACATGTACGCCCTTGGGGACCACCAAGCGGGGGAAACGGTGCCCTTTACCGTGCTCCGCGGCGGAGAAAGGCTGACCCTTTCCGTCACCTTTGAGGCGGGCGGGGGAGGAAAGAGCTAGTGCTGCGGCTGGTGACCGGGGGGGAGTCCCACGGCCCTGAACTGGTGGCGATCCTCCTGGGCGTTCCCGCAGGGCTCCCCCTGACGCCGGAGGACATCAACCGGGAATTGGCCCGTCGGCAACACGGTTTTGGCCGCGGTGGCCGGCAGAAAATTGAAAAGGACCAGGTGGAAGTGCGGGGTGGCCTGAGGGGGGGTGTGACTTTGGGATCGCCCCTGGTGTTGGCCATCCCCAACCGCGACTTTGCCCACTGGGCCAAGGTCATGGATCCGTGGGAGGTGGATGAAGAGGCAGCACAACGCCGGCGGATCGTCACCCCCCGCCCGGGGCATGCGGACCTGGCCGGAGCCTGGAAGTTTGACCATCGGCAGGACCTGCGCAATGTCTTGGAACGGGCATCGGCTCGGGAGACAGCGGCGCGGGTGGCGGCGGGAGCGGTGTGCAAAGCCCTCCTCGGCCGATTTGGCGTGGTTTTTCGCTCAGGGGTCTTGGCCCTGGGGGAGAAGGTGCTTGCCAGCGGCCCGCCAACCTTTGAACTGCTCGCTCAGGTGCGCGATGATTCCCCCCTGCGCACTCCTTTTCCCGCGGCGGAAGGGGAACTGGTCGCCTACGTGGAGGAAGCGAAGCACCGCGGTGAGACCCTGGGAGGGGTGGTGGGAGTGGTGGCCCGTGGGGTGCCTCCGGGTTTGGGCTCGTACACTCACTGGGAGGACCGTTTGGACGGGCAGCTGGCGCAAGCGGTGATGGCGGTACCGGCGGTCAAAGGGGTGGTCTTGGGAGCTGGCCTGGAGGCGGCAGGGCGCTTGGGTTCCCAGGCCCACGACCCTATTCTTCCCGGGGTGCACGGGCTACGGCGTGGCTCCAACCACGCCGGGGGGTTGGAGGGGGGCGTCACCAACGGGGAAGATGTGGTGGTCCGGGCGTTCATGAAGCCCATCGCCACCTTGCGTAACCCCCTCCCCTCGGTGAACCTCCACACCCTCCAGGGTGAGCCGGCAGCCTACGAGCGGTCGGACGTCACCGCCATTGCCGCGTTAGGGGTGATCGTGGAGAACGTGGTGGCGTTCGTCCTAGCCCGTGCGTTCCTCGCCAAGTTTGCCGGCGATCACCTGCGCGACGTGCAGGCCGCCTTTGCTTCCTACCAGCAGCGCCTGGTGGGCTGGGGTCCGGAAGGTTTTGCCCCCGGGAAGCGTTGAAGAGGAAGGTATGGCCATTCGCATCAAGCGAGCGGAAAAGTACGGCTTTTGCTCCGGTGTCAGGGTGGCTGATATCAAGGTGCGCCGCTTTGCCCAAGGCGGGGGGAAAGCGGCCATTTTGGGCCAGGTGGTGCACAACGAACGGGTGGTGGCCGATCTGGAGCGATTGGGCGTGCGCACGGTGCAGCGCATGGAAGAGGCCACGGAGCCGGTCATTGTCTTCTCCGCCCACGGGGTGCCCCCTTCGTTTCACGAACGGGCCCGGAAGTTGGGCCTGCAGATCTTGGACACCACCTGCAAGTTTGTGTACGACATCCACAAAGAGGCAGCTCGCGCCCTGGCTGCGGGGATGCACTTGGTGTTCATTGGGGAACCTCACCACCGGGAAGTCATAGGGTATACCCACGACCTGGACCCCACCTGCTACCACGTGATCCACAGCCTGGAGCAAGCGCAAGCGGTGGATTGGTCGCAGTACCCGGCCCTCAAGATCCTCTACCAAACCACCCTCAATGCCGAGGATTTTGAGGACGTGGTGCGGTACATTGAAGCGCAAAACCCGCACACCCAAAGGGCCGATACCATCTGCTACGCCACCAAGGAGAACCAGGATGCGGCGCGCAAGCTCGCCCAGGACCCGGAGGTGGACTTGATCTTGGTGATCGGCGGCAAGAACTCCGCCAACACTCGCCATCTTTTTGAAATTTGCCAAAGATTAAAACCCACGTACTTGATCCAGGGGGCCGAAAACCTGCGCCCTGAATGGTTTACCAACGTCACCTGCGTGGGCATCACCGCGGGCGCCTCTACCCCCGATTACGTCGTGGACGAAGTGGAGGCGGCCATCGGCCAGTTGGTGGAAGCCAAAGCCAGCTAAGCCGGATCCTCCACCACCACCGGCAAGGAGCGCCGAGGTCGCAGCTCCCGAGGACTCACCTCCACCTCAAAGGCGAGAAACTCCACCCCCGCTTGGGCCGCATCCCAAACGGCGCGGGCATAAGCCGGATCCACAGTCGCCGCCGCCTGCACCTTTTGGCTGTCTCCCCGCTGCACCACGTAGATCACCGCCGTCCGCTCCCCCTGCGCCGCCAGCTCCGCCAACAGGCGGAGGTGCTTGGCCCCCCGCTGCGTCACCGCGTCGGGAAACAGCGCCACCCCGTCCACAACCCAGGTGATGTTTTTCACCTCCACCCAGTAGGGCCCTTGGCCATCTTCCAACAGCAGGTCCAGCCGGCTCCCCGGAAGGGGTGCCACCTCCCGTCGGATGGAAAAGGGGCGTTGCAAACCCGGCAGGTCCACTAACCCGGCCGTAAGGGCTTCTTCCGCCAGGGGAGCTGCCCGCCAGGTATTGATTCCCACCAGGCATCCCTCCGCATCCACCAGCTCCACACGGAACGGCAAGGAACTCCCCTGGGTTGGGGCGAGAAAACAGCGACGACCCGGCAAGGCCACATCCGTCAGTCGCCCCGAATTGGGCACATGGGCCAGTACCACCCCGCCTGCCAGCTCCACCTCCGCCAAAAACCGCTGGTACCGGCGCCGCAACCTTCCCTCTCGGAGGGACAGTAAAAAACGCACAAGCCAGTGTAGCCCTGCCTCCCATCCCGCGAGCAACGGCCACACCGCGTGGACCTCCCAGGGCATCCGCTGGAACCAAGAGGGAAGGGTCACAGCGTGCACGGCTTCGCCGATGAGGCTCGCTGGCGTCCCAACCCGCCCGCATCTCTTGTCACGCCCGGTGCCCATTGGTAAGATAGGCGCCCGCCGCCCGCGGGCGGATGAGGAGGTTCTATGAAACAGGGGATTCACCCCGCCTACTACGAAGTTGAGGTGCAATGTGCCTGTGGTAATCGGTGGAAGACCCGATCAACCAAGAAAGAGCTCCGCTTGGAAATTTGCTCCGCCTGCCACCCGCTATTTACCGGAAAGCAAAAGTTTGTGGACTCCGCCGGCATGGTGGAGCGCTTCCAGCGCCGCTACGGCAAGAAACAGTAGCGACTGCACCGTCAAGAGCGCCGGGGCTGCCCGTGGTCTTCGGCGCTTGCGGTGTTTTTAGACATGGAAAACCTACTTTCTAAGCTCGCCGAGGTGGAAGAGACCTTCCGCAGCCTGCAGGAAGAACAGGCCTCCCCGGCGGTACTGGCTGATCCCGAGCGGCTCGCCGAGGTTTCGCGCAGGGTGGCGGATCTGGCACCCGTGGTGGAGGCGATCCGGGCTTACCGCATCCTCCGCGAACGCCAGGCGCAAGCGCGGGCCATGCTGGCGGAAGAGGCGGATCCCGAGCTGCTCCACCTGGCCCAAGAGGAGCTGGAGGAGGTGGGCAGGGAGCTGGAAAAGGCCGAGTCGGAGCTCAAAGCCATGCTGCTGCCCACCGACCCCCACGATACGCGCAACGTGATCTTGGAGGTGCGCGCCGGCACAGGGGGACAGGAGGCGGCGTTGTTTGCCGGCGAGCTCCTGCGCATGTACCTGCGCTACGCCGAGCGCCGCGGTTGGAAGGCCACCATCACCGACCTTTCCGAGGCCGATCTCGGCGGGGTGAAAGAGGCGGTGGTGCTCATTGAGGGCCGGCGGGTGTACTCCCGCTTGAAGTACGAGTCGGGGGTCCACCGGGTGCAACGGGTACCCATCACCGAGGCTTCCGGCCGCATCCACACCTCCGCCGCCACGGTGGCGGTCCTCCCCGAAGCGGAGGAAGTGGAAATCCACATCGACCCCAAAGAGCTACGCATTGACACCTTCTGCTCCTCCGGCCACGGAGGCCAGTCGGTGAACACCACTTACTCCGCGGTTCGCATTACCCATCTCCCCACAGGGATTGCCGTCTCCTGCCAGGACGAGCGGTCGCAAATCCAAAACCGTGCCAAGGCCATGCGTATCCTGCGCGCGCGGCTTTTGGAGATGAGACAACGCGAACAGCAGGAGGCGTTAGCTGCCCAACGGCGGTCCCAGGTGGGTAGCGGGGACCGTTCGGAGAAAATTCGAACCTACAACTTTCCCCAATCCCGGGTCACAGACCACCGCATTGGCCTCACCATTTACCGGCTGCAGGAAATCCTGGACGGGGAGCTGGACCTCCTGCTGGACCCCCTTATCACCCATTTCCAAGCGGAGCGATTGAGGGCAGAGCTGGCGACCCCATGAAGGGTTGGAAAAACCTGCGCATCCTCGCTGAAGGTCGCTTTGTCTTGGGAGCCGGCGTCGGGGGATGTGCCGTGGGTGCAGTGGTCTCCTTGCTCCTGCCCCCCCTTCCCTGGGTGGAAGCCCCCCTTGCCCCTTTTGCCCAAATTACCGTGCGCCTCGCCCACGGGGTGGGCCTGGGTTGGTGGGCGGGGGTCTTCTGGGGCGTATTCACCACGCTGCTGGCCCGCAGCCAGCCCCGAAGGCCCGAAGTGCGCTCCCTGGCCTCCCTGGCGTGGTGGGCTGCCGCCGCGGTGTTCGCTACCTTGGGCGGTACAGCGGTGGCGGGTCTTCCCCCCAAGGCCAGGGTGTTCCTGGCCCTCTTGGCCGCTTTGTTGGCCACCCGTGCCGGCCTGGCCTGGGCGAGCCGTGACCATCGGTGAGCTTTTGGCCTGGGCCCGCCAGCGCCTGGTACCCAGGGAAGGGATGCGCTTTCCGGAACGGGAGGCCAGGGCTTTCCTGGCGTGGTTGCTGCACACCGAAGAAGCGAGGATCCTGGCGCACCCGGAAAGGGCAGTGGAGGAGGCTGTGGCCAGGCAGTTTTACCAGTTCGTGCAGCGTCGGTCCGGCGGAGAGCCCTTTCACCTCATTCTTGGCTGGTGTCCCTTTTACGGCCGCCAGTTTGCCGTTGCTCCAGGGGTACTCATCCCGCGACCGGAGACGGAGCTGGTGGTGCAAGCGGTTCTCCGGTTACCGCTCCCGTCCCAACCCCGGATCCTGGACGTGGGCACCGGCAGCGGCGTCCTGGCCATCACCCTGGCGTTGGAGCTCCCGCAGGCCCAGGTGTGGGCCAGCGACACCTCCTGGGGTGCCCTCCAGGTGGCGCGGCGCAACGCGGCCCGGCTGCACGCCCGGGTTCGTTTGGCCCTGGCTCACCTGGCCCGCCCTTGGTGCGGCGGCTTCCACCTGGTGGTGGCCAACCTCCCCTATGTCCCCGAAAGCCTGCAGGGAGCTCTTCCCCCCGAGCTGGCCTTTGAGGACCCCGCTGCCCTCTTCGGTGGGCCGGATGGTCTGGCACTCATCAGGCCTTTGGTGGCCGACCTTCCCCGTCTCTTGGTTCGCCGGGGCTTTGCTGCCCTGGAGCTGGGACCGGGGCAAGCGGAGGTGCTGGCCTCTCACCTACCCACAGGGCTGGAGCCCCAGGATCTGGTGTACGACCTGGGGGGTACGGCGCGGGTCTTGGTGCTGCGCCGTACCTAAGCAAGGATTTGGCCTTTCCCCGCGGCGCCGCTACGCCTCGCGGCCGGCCCGGCTTTCCGGGACGGGGAGGTGGAGCTGGCGCAGCAGCCCTCGCAGCTTTTCCCCCACCGGGATGGCCTGGCCATCCACCTCGCGAACCGGCACACCACCGGCCAGGGAGGAGGTAAGGAAGGCCCCCTCCGCCTCCGGCAATTCCTCCAGCAGGAAAGGCTGTTCGCGCACCGGCACACCCCACTGCCGCAACCGCTCCAGGCAAAAGGCTCGCATCACGCCGGGGAGGGCCAAGGGTGGCGCCGGCGGCGTGAGCAGTTCCCCCCGCAGGAGGGCAAACACGTTGGCGGTGGCCGTTTCCAGGACCGTTCCGTCGCGGTCGTAGAAAAGGACCCCATCCAGGCCCCGCGTTAAGGCCTGCCTGTGCAAGTACTGGGCGGGTCCGACGCTGACGGTCTTATGCCCGGTGAGGGGGTGGGGGGGGAGGAGGGCCGCGGCCAAGCGGGCTC
>JANXCP010000150.1 GCA_025060245.1 Thermoanaerobaculum sp.
TGGTGTCCCCAAAGTTGGACAAAAGCGGGCGGATCCTGTTCCCCCTCGGGAAAGGGTTCTTCAGCGAAAGGCCGAAGGATGGTTATCCTCTGCCCCAATCCCCTCCGGTGCTCCTCGGTGAGCAAGTCTTACACTGGCTTACGGTCGGCGGGAAAAGGCGCGGGGGTGCTTGGTGCGGGCCCAGCCTGTGCTTCGCCAACAGGAGACCGCTACCCGAGCCACGGCGCGGTCTTGCGGAAGGGCGGAGGCTGTGGTAAAAATGCCGGGGTTTGTGAACGACGCTGGACGAAGGAGAGGACAGACATGAACATCGAGCAAAAGGTCAAGGACATCATCGTGCAGCAGTTGGGTGTAGATCCGGAGAAGGTGAAGCCGGAAGCGACCTTTACCGATGATCTGGGCGCTGATTCTCTGGATACGGTGGAGCTGATCATGGCCTTTGAAGAGGAGTTCGGCGTGGAAATCCCAGACGAGGCAGCGGAAAAAATCCGCACCGTGGGCGACGCCATCGCCTACCTCAAGGAGCACATCAAGGAGTCGTAATGCCCCGCCGGGTGGTCGTCACCGGAGTGGGGCTCATCTCACCCCTGGGGGTTGGCACCGAAGCCACCTGGGAAGCCCTCATCTCCGGCAAGTCGGGGGTGGGAAACATCACCCGTTTTGATGCCTCTACGTTCCCCGTCAAAATTGCGGCCGAGGTTAAGGGCTTTGACCCCCAACAGTGGATGGACGCCAAGGAGGCGCGCAAGTTTGATCTGTTCGTGCAGTACGCCTTGGCGGCTAGCCTCATGGCGGTGGAACAGGCTCGACTGAACATCACCCCGGAGATTGCCGAGCGGGTGGCAGTGGTTCTGGGATCGGGCATAGGGGGTTTGCCCCTCATTGAGGAAAACCACCTCATCCTGCGCGAAAAAGGGGCTCGCCGGGTTTCCCCCTTCTTCATCCCGGGAGCCATCATCAACATGTGTGCGGGGTTGGTGTCCATCCGCCTGGGGGCCAAGGGGCCCAACATGTCCACCTGTACCGCCTGTTCCACCTCCGCCCACGCCATCACCGACGCGTACCTGTACGTTCGCCATGGCTACGCGGATGTGGCTCTGGCCGGAGGCTCCGAGGCGGTCATCGACCCGTTGGCGGTGGCTGGGTTTGCTTCCATGCGCGCCCTTTCCACCCGCAACGACGAACCCGAAAAAGCCTCCCGACCTTGGGATCGGGATCGCGACGGGTTCGTGATGGGGGAAGGGGCAGGGGTGTTGGTATTGGAGGAGCTGGAGTTTGCCCGGCGGCGGGGAGCCCCGATCCTCTGCGAGGTTTTAGGCATTGGCATGACCGGAGATGCTTACCACATTACCGCCCCCTGCGAGGATGGGGATGGAGCTGCCCGGGTCATGGCCGCGGCCTTGCGCGATGCGGGCCTGGAGCCCTCCCAAGTGGATTACATCAACGCCCACGGGACCTCCACCCCCCACGGAGACCGCATCGAAACCGTGGCGATTAAGCGGGTTTTTGGCGAGCATGCGTACAGGCTTGCGGTCTCCTCTACCAAGTCGGCCACGGGCCACCTCCTAGGGGCTGCAGGAGGGCTTGAGACGGGCATTACAGCGCTGGCCGTGGCGCGGGATCTCATCCCCCCTACCCTCAATCTGGACAATCCGGATGAGGGCTGCGACCTGGACTACGTACCGCACCAGGCGCGCCAACAGAGGGTGCGGGTGGCCATCTCCAACTCCTTTGGCTTTGGTGGGACCAACGCCTGCATCGCCTTGGGAAAGTGGGAAGGCGAAGGCTAGGAAAGATCGGCGGCTTCTTCTAACCCGGGGAGCTCCGTAGGAACACGCACAAGGGCGCGCTGGCGCCAGGAAGGGGGCAGCATGAGGGTTGGCGTTTTGGTCACCTACGTGCCTGACACGGCTTCTACCATTAAAGTGGGACCTTCGGGCAGGGCCATTGACGAGACCGGCATCAAGTGGATCATCTCCCCCTACGACGAGTACGCCGTAGAGGAGGCCATCAAGCTGAAAGAAAGCCGCGGGGCTGAGGTGGTCTACTTCACCTATGGGCCGGAGCGGGACCAGCAGGTGCTGCGCGAGTGTTTTGCCCGTGGTGGTGACCGGGGGGTCCACGTGCTGGGCACCGGGGCGGCCTTTGGCGATGCTTTTGCCATTGCGCAAATCCTCGCCGCGGCGTTGCAAAAAGCTGGGCCCTTTGACCTGATCTTCGCCGGTGTCAAGGGGGTTGGGTCGGATCAGGGGTTGGTGGGTGCCATGGTGGCGGAGCTGTTGGAGATCCCCCACGTGGCGGCAGTCACCAAATTGGAATACCGAGAGGGGGGCATCACGGCCTGGCGGGAAATTGAAGGCGGGCAAGAAGTGGTGGAGCTTAAGTGCCCTTGCCTCATCACGGCACAAAAGGGCCTGAACGAGCCTCGTTACCCCTCGTTGAAAGGGATCATGGCGGCGAAGAAGATGCCGGTGGAAACCTGGAAGGTGGCCGATCTGGGCTTGGATGAGGGGGCGTTGGCGGGGGCCACCTGCCGATGGGTGTCCCTGGCCCTTCCACCTGCCAAGGCCGCCGGCAAGATCCTTAACGGGGAACAGGACCCACAGGGGGCAGCGCGGGAGCTGGCCAGGCTGTTACGGGAAGAGGCCAAGGTGATCTAGGGAGGCGGCCATGGCAGGAATCTTGGTTTTCGTGGAGCAAAGGGAAGGGCAGATCCGAAAGGCCTCCTTGGAGGCCCTCTCGGAAGGACGGCGACTTTTCCAGAGCAAGGGTTTGCCAGTGGCAGCGGTGCTGGTGGGGGCCAACGTTCAGGCCCTGGCCGCCTCCTTGGGGGAGTGGGGGGCAGAACAGGTGTTTGTGGCCGATCAGCCCGACCTGGCTTTGTACTCTCCCGAGGCCTACGCCCAAGCGGTGGCCGCGGCGGTGACGCAAGCAGAGCCGGAGGCGGTCTTTTTGGCAGCTACGGCCCTGGGCCGGGACCTTTCCGGCCGCCTCGCGGCCAAGTTGCGGGTGGGTTGCTTACCGGACGTGACCGCCCTGCAGTGGGAGGGATCCACCTTGCAGGCGGTGAGGCCGGTGTACTCGGGGAAGGCGTTGGCCACGGTGCATGGGGGGCAAAGCCGGCCGGTGGTGGTCTCGCTGCGTCCCAACGTTTTTGCCGCGGACAAGCAGCCGGTAAACCCGCAGGTGGTGGCTCTGCCGACGGTGGCCGTGGGGGGTGGTTACAGAGTGCGGGAGGTGGTGGCGGCGCAGGCGGGAGAGCTGGACGTGGCGGAAGCGGAGATCATCGTTTCCGGGGGCCGTGGCCTACGCGCTCCGGAAAACTTTAGCTTGATCCGCCAGCTGGCGGAGGCCCTGGGGGCGGCGGTGGGGGCATCGCGGGCGGTGGTGGACGCGGGGTGGATTGACCACGCCCATCAAGTGGGGCAGACCGGAAAGGTAGTTTCCCCTACCCTCTACGTGGCCTGCGGCATTTCCGGTGCCATCCAGCACCTGGCGGGGATGTCGTCCTCCAAGGTGATCGTGGCCATCAACAAAGACCCTGAAGCGCCCATCTTCAAGGTGGCGGACTACGGTGTGGTGGGGGACTTGTTCCAGGTTCTTCCGGCGCTCACTGAGGAAATCAAGAAGCTCAAGTCGTAG
>JANXCP010000151.1 GCA_025060245.1 Thermoanaerobaculum sp.
ACTTGCCGGAGGAGGACAAGCTGGCCCAGGAACTGGCCACCCCCCTGGTGTTCCCCAAGCCCAAGGGGGAGTTGCCGGTGAGCTTAACCGTGGAAGAGCTTGGGGCGGAGGGGGGCGAGGTGAAGATGGCGGCACGGGTGGAACTTCCCCTGTCCCACGTGGTGTTCCTGCCGCAGGCGGGCGGGGGCTCGGCGGGTTCCCTGGTGGTGTACCTGGCCCTCTACGACGAAAAGGGCGAGAACCTCACGGTGATCCCCAAGAGTTTTCCCCTTCCGGTGCCCGCAGGTCAGGAACACGCTGCGGCGGCGGGAGTGTTTCGCACGGCGTTGATGTTTTCCTTGCCCCGCGGGGCCTACACGGTTTCCGCCACGGTGTGGGACGGGGTGGCGAAGCAACACGGCACATCCGTAAAACAAGTCCTGGTTGGGGGGCGCCCGTAGGGTGCAGGTTTTGAGTTTTCGGCTAAAGTACCGCCGTGCGGTGCTTTGAGCCCGAGGCGATCTTTGCCCAAGGAAGCCCTGCCATCATGGGCATCCTCAACGTAACCCCCGACTCCTTCTCCGACGGGGGGCTCTTCTTCGGCACGGTGTTGGCGGTGCGGCGGGGTCGGGAGCTGCTTTCGGCGGGGGCGGGGGTGGTGGATGTGGGAGGAGAGAGCACGCGCCCCGGGGCGCAGCCGGTTTCTGCCGAAGAGGAGGGGGCGCGGGTGTTGCCGGTGGTCGCCGGCTTGGTGGCGCAGGCCCCGCAGGCCCTCATCTCCGTGGATACCAGCAAGCCTGAGGTGGCGGAGCAGGCGCTGCAGCAGGGAGCGGTGATGATCAACGACGTCACCGCGGGGTGCCAGGAGCGCATGTTGGAGGTGGTGGCCCGGGCGGGGGCGGGACTGGTGCTGATGCACATGCGTGGGACGCCGCAGACCATGCAACAAGACACCCGCTACACCCAGGTGGTGGCGGAGGTGGCGGAGTTCTTGCTCGCCCAGGCGGAGCGGGCACAGCGGGCTGGGGTACCGGCGAGCCACATTTTCTTGGATCCCGGCATCGGCTTCGGCAAGGACCTGGAGGGCAACTTGGCCCTTTTGCGGGCCCTTCCCCAATGGGCCGCTTGGGGGTATCCCCTGGTCCTCGGGGTATCGCGCAAGTCCTTCATCGGGCATTTGACGGGTGCGCCGGTAGGCGAGCGTTTGCCGGGGAGCTTGGCGGCCCTCTTGCCCGCCCTGCGCTGCCCGCAGGTGGTGGTGCGGGTGCACGATGTGGCCGCCACCCGCCAGTTCCTCCAGGTGGCGCGGGCGGTGGGGGTGACATGAGCGGGCGGTGGCAGCTGCTGCGTTTGCCCGTGGACGTGGCCCCCCGCGACCTGGCGGACATTTTTCTGGTGGCGTTGCTCTTTTACTTCCTCTTGCGGGCGTTGCAGGGGCGGCGGGCGCTGGTCATGCTGTGGGGCATCCTCATCCTCGTGGGTGGGTTCCTGGCCGCCCAAGCAGCGGATCTCATCACCCTGGCGGCGATCCTGGACAAGGTGCTCTTTTACCTGCCCTTGGCGGTGATCGTTCTGTTCCAACAGGACATCCGGCGCATCCTGGCGGCGGTGGGGCAAGCTCCCCTGCTGCGCTTTTTTGCCACCGCGCCAACCCGGCAGGTGCTGGTGAACGACTTGGTCCTCGCCTGCCGTACCCTGCGCAGTCGGCGCTACGGCGCCCTCATCGTCATTGAGCGGGCGGAGGGTTTACGCAGCTTTGCCGAAACCGGCATTCCCTTGGACGCCCTGTGCACCTACGACCTCCTGGTGAACCTCTTCACCCCTGGCACCCCGCTGCACGACGGGGCGGTGATCATCCAGGGTGGGCGGATCCAGGCGGCCGGCTGTTTCCTGCCCCTGACCCTGCAGGCCAACATCTCCTCTGAGCTGGGCTCGCGCCACCGCGCTGCCCTCGGTATTTCCGAGGAGACCGATGCGGTGGCCCTGGTGGTCTCGGAGGAGCGGGGGGAGGTGAGCGTGGCGGTGGGCGGTACCCTCCACCGTGACCTGGAGGAGCAGGCCCTCCGGGATCTTTTGGTGCAGCTTTTGTACTTTGGCCAGCGGGAGGGGCAGCGGTGAGGTGGTGGCCTAAAAGCCCCGGGTTGGCGCTTTTGGCCCTGGCCTTGAGCGTGGCCGTGTGGTACGCGCGGGCCTTAGAGCGGCGCATGCCGGTGGCGGAGCGGGAGGTGGAGGCGTCCCTCACCCTGGTGAACGTCCCCCCCCGGCTGGTGGTGACATCCGACGTGCCGCGGGGAGTGGTGGTGCGGCTGCGGGGACCTTTGGAACGTTTGCAGGGGGTGGAGCGGCTGGGTGCGGTGGTGGACTTGGCCCACGCCCGCGAGGGGGAGGCCTCGTATCCGGTGGCCCGGCGTTTGGTGAACTTGCCTCCTCAGGTGGACGTGGTGGGGATCTCGCCGCCGGAGGTGGCCCTGCGCCTGGACCAGGTGGGGTCGCGTCAGGTCCCCGTACGGGTGGTGACGGTGGGCACCCCGGGGGAGGGGTTTCAGGTGCGATCCCTAACCCCCGAGCCGCGGGTGGTGCGGGTGCAAGGTCCCAGCCAACAGGTCAGCGTCCTGCCCTCGGTGAGCACCGACCCGGTGGTGGTGGAGGGAGCCCGCGAGGGGTTTGAGGTGACGGTGGGGGTGCGCTCCCCCAGCCCCCTGCTGCGGGTGGTGGAGCCCCTGGCGGTGCGGGTGCGCGTCGTAGTGGGTCCGGTGCACGGCGGGCTGTGAGGGAAACGGTATGCAGGGAAAGCTCTTTGGTACCGACGGCGTACGCGGCACACCGGGGCGTTTTCCCCTGGACCAGATCACCGTGCAGCGGCTGGCAGCAAGCCTGCTGCAGCTGTTGCAGCAACGGAACCTTCCCTTGCGGCTGCTGTTAGCGGGTGACACCCGCCACAGCACCGCGGAACTGGCCTCCTGGTTTGCCGGCGCCTTTGTCGCCCTCGGTGGGGAGGTGGTGTGGGGGGGCGTCTTGCCCACCCCTGCCGTGTCCCACCTCCTGCGCCGGTTTGGCGGTTTTGGTGCAGGGGTAGTGATCTCCGCCTCCCACAACCCCGCCGGGGATAACGGCATCAAGGTTCTGGGTGGGGATGGGGTGAAGCTGTCCCAGGAGGAAGAGGCTCAGCTGGAAGCGTGGCTTGCCTCGGCACCGGCGCCCTTTCCCCCCTTCTTGCCCCCGCCCCAACCAAGCCTGGCGGAGCGTTACCTGGAGCTGCTCCTGGCGACCCTGCCCCCCCAAGGGTTGTCCGGACTGCGGGTGGTGGTGGACGGCGCCAACGGGGCTACCAGTGAGGTGGTGGAGCGGTTTTTTTCTGCCGCCGGGGCGCAGGTGCACCCCATCCACTGCACCCCCAACGGCCACAACATCAACCAGCGCTGTGGGGCGCTCCACCCGGAGGTGGTAGCGGCAGCGGTGCGGGAGCTGGAGGCGGATGCGGGGGTGGCTCTGGACGGGGACGGTGACCGCGCCATCCTGGTCACCCACCAGGGCCGGGTGCTGAACGGGGATGACGCCTTGCTGCTCTGGGCGCGGAGCCTGGCCGGCCGCGGCCTCTTCCCCACGCCTACCGTGGTGGCGACGGTCATGTCCAACGCCGCGCTGGAGGTGGCCTTGGGTC
>JANXCP010000152.1 GCA_025060245.1 Thermoanaerobaculum sp.
CAAGACCGGCACCCCTACCATTATTGTCAAAAGTATTTTGGCAACACGGAAAATAACGTTGCGCGTAGCATTGCAAATCCCCGCTGAGGCAACCGTAGTGGCACAGCAATTGTCATCTCTTGGGAAAAGGACAGGGTCGCCTTTGCCCATTTCCAACTCCCCAGGCGCCAGAAAACGTTTGGCGACTCATTGGCCATTCGGGGGGATTGACCGTTCCAACTGAACCGTGGAACAGCTGATTCCGGGTCAAGAGCGGATGGAGGGGCGCATCCTCTCCCCCGAACCATCGGTGATGCCCGCATTTCGCTGCATTGGTGGCTCGCTCGATTACTGCCTTTGCCCAGGGATGGTCACGGTGGGGGGTGAGAAGACGGCGAACAAGCCAAGGCTGGCAAAGGCAGTGACGTCGGCGGAACGCCAGTCGCTCGCCCACACCCAAGGGTGCAAGGAGCAAACTATCGAAGAGGCAACCCGACACGCCAACCAACGGCAAAACTTGTGGGGCGAAACTTCGGTATTTTCGGCCGAAGCGCGGCCGTCTCGCCTTCCTTTCCCGCTTTCGCCAACCGGCCAAACTACGGGTAGAGGCGGTAGAGCATGCGCGGGTACGGGATGGTTTCGCGCACGTGCTCCAGACCGCACAGCCAGGCCACCACCCGCTCAATCCCCATGCCAAAACCGGAGTGAGGGAACGCCCCGTACTTGCGGATGTCCAAATACCACTGGAACGCCTCACGCGGCAGATTGTGCTCGCGAATCCGCTGCTCCAAAAGCTCGTAGGAGCCGATGCGCTCGCTTCCCCCAATGATCTCACCATACCCTTCCGGGGCGATCATGTCCACCGCCAGCGCGCGGCTGGGGTCTTCCGGGTCGGGCTCCATGTAAAAAGCCTTGATGTGCGCGGGATAACGGGTGATCATCACCGGCTTTCCCGATTCATCGGCCAAGGCCGTTTCCTCGTCGCCGCCAAAGTCATCGCCAAACTGCACGGCAAACCCTTTGGCCTGCAGTTTGGCCACGGCGTCCGCGTAGTCAATGCGCGGGTAAGGTCTTTGGGTCGCTGGCTCCAGTTTGGAGGTATCCCTCTCCAGACGCTTGAGCTCTTCCTGACAGCGATCCAAAATGCGGGCCACGAGCTCCGCCACGAATTCCTCCGCCAAGTCCAGAAGCTCCGCAAAGCGCATCCAGGCCACTTCCGGCTCCACCATCCAAAACTCCATGAGATGTCGCCGGGTTTTGGATTTTTCTGCGCGGAAGGTGGGGCCAAAGCAGTACACCTTACCGTGGGCGGCCGCCGCCGGCTCTAGGTACAGCTGTCCGGACTGCGAGAGGTAGGCCTTTTCGCCAAAGTAGTCGGTTTCAAAAAGGGTGGAGGTGCCCTCACAGGCGGCCGGGGTCAAAATAGGGGAGTCAATGAGCACGTAGCCGCGGGAATGGAAAAACTCGCGAATGGCGAAACATAGCTCGCTGCGCACGCGCAAGATGGCGTGCTGGCGCCGCGACCGCAGCCACAGGTGACGGTGGTCCATGAGGAAGGCTACCCCGTGCTCCTTGGGTGTGATGGGAAAATCCTGGCACAGCTGCACAATCCCCAGCTGGCGCACGACCAGCTCCACCCCCCCAGGGGCCCGCGTGTCCTGGCGGACCGTTCCCACCACCCAAAGGGAAGACTCCTGACCCAATCGCTCCGCGTCTTCCCAAACTTGATCCGACACTTCGGGCTTGAACACCAGCGCCTGGAGGTAGCCGGTGCCATCGCGAAGGATTAAAAATTGCAGCTTGCCCGAGGACCTCTTGTTGAACAGCCAGCCACGAATGCGCACCTCTTCACCGATCAGCTGGGGCAGCTGCCGAATTTCCGCATCCCGCATCCCATACCTCCCCGCGGCATTCTACGGTAGGATTGGGGGTCTGCTGAGCTGGACGGGAGGCTTTATGGCAACGACACCCCTTGATCCGCGCTTGCCCCCTTGGCTCCACCAAGGCTTTTCTGCTTTCTGCCAACGTTACGTGGAGGGCCCAGACCCCGCTTTCCGCGATGCGGTGCGCCACGGCCAAAAGCCTCGGGCGCTGGTGGTAACCTGCTCCGACTCCCGGGTAGACCCCGCGCTGTTGTTCAACGCAAAACCCGGGGAGCTCTTCGTGGTGCGCAACGTTGCCGCCCTCATCCCCCCTGTAGACGCCGAGGCAGAGGAGCACAGCGTTGCAGCGGCCGTTCAGTTTGCCGTGGAACACTTGGCAGTTCCCCAGCTCCTGGTCATGGGCCACAGCCACTGCGGTGGCCTGCAAGGGTTTCTCCGCGGTTTAGGGCCTTCCTCCCCGTCACACTTAGAACAGTGGCTTCGGTGGCTAAGCCCGCTGCGCGACACTTTTCCCCTTGGGCAGCCCTCAGACGAGGGAGAAGCGGGCCGAGCGGCAGTGCGTCTTTCCCTGCAGCGCCTCGCCAGCCACCCCACGGTGGCGGAGCGTTTGCGGACGGGCAGTTTGGCGGTTTTCGGCCTCTATTTCCAACTGCAACCGGCAAAGCTGGAGCTGGTCGACGCCATTCCTTGAGGGGATCTCGCCAGGGGCTTGACAAACGAAAAAAACCTGTCAGGCTAGCCGAGCCTCGCCGCACGCGATGCCCGCTTCCAAAAATTTGGAGCGCGAACAACCCACCTCTGGTAAAGCGCAGTGGTGGAACAATAAAAGGGCTGGGAGTCCCCAGCAGTCAAGACAGCTCCCAGGGGGCTGGTAAGGAGTACAGGATGGCAAAAGGTACCGTAAAGTGGTTCAACGAGACTAAGGGTTATGGCTTCATTACCCAGGAAAGCGGCGAGGACGTGTTCGTTCACTACTCCTCCATCCAAGGCGACGGCTACCGCACCTTGCGCGAGGGCGCACGGGTTGAGTTTGATGTGGTTTCTGGGCGCAAAGGCCTGCAAGCCGCTAACACCCGACTCATCTGACCGCAAGCTCAACAAGCACCGAGGATAGGGCGGCGGAGTCCGCCGCCCTTTGCTTTTTTGCCCGAAACAGCGATGGTTCGCAAGAGTTCACGCGTAACCACGCCAAGCCCTCTTGCCCAAATTACGGTCGCCGCAATGAAAAGACCCCTACCTCCACCAATTCACCCGTACACGGCGCAAAAAGCGCCAACCGATGGGACGAACCTTTCAAAAGGATGGACGAGGGAATACCAGCAGAAAACCAGGTCCCATCCGGGGCCCAAGCGACCGCACTGGCCGGGTGCCCGTTGACGACTAATGCCAGCAGACTCTCCCGCCTCCCCAGTTGACCTACGCGAAACCACAGCGCCACATCCTGCTCACTTGAAAGGGCTTGCTGCCCCAGGGTCTTGGGGCCCCAGTCGGTGATGTCAGGCAACGGCAAAGCATGCCGCGGCTGCCCAAGCTCCCTCAAAAAACACATCTTTAGGTTCCCGCGCTGCCATATGAGTCGCCCGCAGGAAAAGCCCCAGAGATTGCGCAAATCTTTTAAGGCCGCCTGCGATCTTGCGGTTATCACCAACGCCTGTTGCGCCATGGGGCAGGGAGACACGGGAAGCCCCGTGAGGAAGGGGTAGGGCTCAAAGGGAG
>JANXCP010000153.1 GCA_025060245.1 Thermoanaerobaculum sp.
GGGTCGGGAGAGGGGCTTGGACTGGGTGATGAAGCGCCAAGGAACATCGCCAAAATCCAATGGAGGGCAATCCCCGCGCCCCGCCGCATCCACCACCAGCGCCTCCAAGGGTCGGTAAAGCTGGGCCCTCACCGCGGCCACCGCATCCACCAGTTCAGGACGAAAGGTGGTCCGGATGACCACGCTCACCAGAGGACCCTGCCTGGCGTGGAGGAGCTCAGCTGCCGTGTTGCGCACGCAAGGCCCTGGCACACTGGGTGGGAGCACCATCCAGCGCAAGTCTACCCAATTCTTCGTGGACCGGATGGGCCATTAGAATGGTCCGCGGGAGGGGTCCATGAAGCAGGGGCAGATCAAGATCACCGTCCCCGAGGCCTTGAGCTTGGGGATTTACGCGAATTTTGCCTCCATCGTCCACAACTTTGCTGAGTTTGTTCTGGACTTTGGCCGCATCGTTCCCGGGCGGGAGGATGTGCAGGTGGTGGCGCGTTTGGTCATGACCCCGGTGCACGCCAAGCAGCTCCTACGCGCCCTGTCGGAAAACGTAGCCATTTACGAGCACAATTTTGGTGAAATTCCCCAGGGACCATCTGCTCCCAGTGAATTTCCCATGTAAGGGTTACCAAGCCCGCGAGATGTAACCGCCGCCCAGCACCCGCTCACCGCAATAAAACACTGCCGCTTGGCCGGGAGTGGGGGCCACAACCGGTTGGTCAAAGGTTACCGTCACCTTCTCGCTTTCGCCGTCCACCTCCAGCGTCGCCTGCTGGGGACTATGCCGCGAGCGTACCTGAACCAAGGCCCGCAGGGTGGTGGGTGGATGGATGAGCCAGTTGACCTGCTCCACCGCCAGGTGTCGCTTAGCCAGGCCTGGCGCCTCGCCTACCACCACTCGGTTTTGGGTGGGTATGATGTCCACCACGTACAGCTTGGTTCCCGTAGCGACCCCCAGCCCCCGCCGCTGCCCCACGGTGAAGTTCACAAAACCGGGATGGCGTCCTAGGACGCGGCCTTCCTGGTCCACCACTTCACCCTCTGGGGGGAGCCGATCGGAGGCCAAGGCCGCCAGGACCTCACGGTAGGTCTTGCCCGGGGGGACAAAACAAACCTCCTGGCTGTCGGGTTTCTCAGCCACCGGTAATTCCAGCTCCCGGGCGATCTGGCGAACCTGCCTTTTGGTGAGCTCCCCCAAGGGGAACATCAGCGATTGCAACTGGGTCTGGGTGAGCTCAAAAAGGAAGTACGACTGGTCCTTGTCCCGGTCCACGCCTCGCCACAGCTCCGCCTCCCCCGAAGCAGCCACCACCCGCCGGGCATAGTGACCAGATGCCACCGCTTCACCCCCCAGGGTACGGGCCGCCTCCAGAAGCTGGCCAAACTTCACCCGCGAGTTGCACCGCACACAAGGGGAAGGGGTTCTGCCGGCCAGGTACCCCTCCACAAAGAGGTCCAACACCTCCACACGGAACACGTCCTCCATGTTGAGCACGTAGTGGGGAACCCCCAATTGCGCGCAGACGGCGCGGGCGCTTTCCACGTCCTCCAGAGAACAGCAGCGGGAGACCCCGAGGCCAACGCCGGAGAGGTCGGCTAAGTGCAGCGTGACCCCCACCGCCTGGTAGCCGGCGCGAACCACCAGCGCACAGGCCACGGCCGAGTCCACACCGCCGGACATGGCCACCACCACACGCATGCCCTACCTAACCCCGTCAGCCGAGTTCCGAATCCCGCACCTCGGTGATGATGAGCATGAGCGTGGTGGTCCCAAGGCTGAACTCCTGTTGGCTTTCCAGGGTAGCTTGAGTGACCCTCACCCCCTCCACATAGGTCCCGTTGGTTGAGCCCAAATCCTTGATAGTCACCTCGTCCCCGCGAATTTCCAGGAGGGCATGGCGACGGGATACCTCGCTGTCGGTAAGCTGAACATCGCAGCCCGCTCCTCGTCCCAGGACCACCCGCGGCTTCTCAATGCGGAACACTTTACCCGCATCCGCGCCCAAAATCACCGCCAAGGAGTAACGACGATCCCTAGGCAGTGGGGCTAACTGCGGCAGGTCCTCCTCTGCCGGCGTTGCCAAGCGGTTGAGCTCAATTTGCTTGGTGGTTTCCTCCGGCGCCCGCCCGCGGGAGCGGGTGGCATCTCCTTCATCGGCTTTCGCCGCCGGGGGTACCGGCGCCATCCGCTGCGTAGACGCCACATCGGTCCCTTCTCCTGGCCGGCGCACTTCAAAAACCTGGCTGCAACGCGCACACTTCACCAGCTTCACATCCACCTCACCAAACCGTGACTCGTCATACTGATAGCTGGTTCGGCAGGAGGGGCAGGTTATGATCATGGTCTCGTTCCGGCCCTTGCGATCACCCGCAGTAAAGCATCCACGAACACGTCCAGCTCCTCCGCAGCCGTGTCAAAACCCAGGGAAACCCGCAACGTGCGGGGGGCGAGATCGGCCATACCCATGGCCCTTACCACCGCACTTTCCCGCAGAGCACCTGAGCTGCACGCCGGCCCTGAGGATACCGCAATTCCCTCCAAATCTAAAGCGGTCACCAGCGTGTCACCGCGCAGAGGCGGGGGAAACGCCAGACAACTCGTATTGGGGGTTCGAGGCGCCCCCTCACCCATCACCCGTAACCCGGGAACGGTTGCCAAAAGCCTTGCTTCCATGGCGTCGCGAAGGCTTTCCACCCGCCCCCAAAACCCTTGGCGCTCCTGCCATACCCGGCAGGCCCAACCCAGAGCGCAGCAGGCAAGCACCGCCTCGGTACCTCCCCGCAATCGCCGTTCCTGCTCGCCCGGTATGAGGGGCGGCAACATCACACCTGAGCGCACCAGCAACGCCGCCCCTCCAGCCAGCCCGCCAATCTTGTGACCAGAAAGGGACATGGTGTGAACCGGCAGTTGGCGGAAACTCACGGGGATTTTCCCCACCGCCTGCACCGCATCACAGTGCACCCGAACGCCTTGGTCCCGCACCTGGGCCAGGAGCTCGGGCAGCGGTTGAAGGACCCCCGTTTCATGGTTTGCCAGCTGCACACATACCACCGCCGGAGCGACTAGTTGTCGTAGGCTTTCCCCCCGTACCAGACCGCGGGAGTCCACCGGCAAGAGGGTCACGCGCGCACCCTCGGCCTCAAGGCGTTGGGCAGCGGCAAAAACCGAAGGGTGCTCAGTGGATCCAAGGTACAGATGGATCCCCGCAGGCCCTCCCAAAGACCGCGCCAAACCCTGCAGCGCTGTGAGGTTCGCCTCAGTGCCGCTAGAGGTAAACACCACTTCCTCCGGCTCCGCGTCCAGCAGGCGAGCCACGGCCCAGCGGGCCTGGTCCAACAGGAGCCGTGCTTGGCGACCCTCCTGGTGAGGGCTGGAAGGATTCCCCAAGCGCAGGGCGCGCAAACTCAGAACCTGGTCCCAAACCTCAGGCAACGGGAACGTGGTGGCGTTATGGTCCAAATAGGCCCGCACCACCCCATTCTATCGGTGACCAGCATCCCCACCACCTGAACAGCTACCGCAAGCAGCGGTGGTAGGATAGGCGCATGGGCGCCATACCGGCACCTCGGCCTTCGCC
>JANXCP010000154.1 GCA_025060245.1 Thermoanaerobaculum sp.
AGCACAAGCAGCGGCAGGGTTGAGGGAGGTAAGCTGTGGCTCGTATTGTCGGTGTTGACCTGCCCCCAAACAAGCACGTGGAAATTGGCTTGACCTACATCTATGGGATCGGCCGTTCCTTGGCCAAGAAGATCCTGGCCAAAGCCGGCGTGGACGGGATGGTCAAGTGCAAGGACCTTTCGGAAGATGAAGTTCGGCGCATCGCCCGCGTCATCCAGGAGGAGGATATCAAGGTTGAGGGTGACCTGCGCAAGGAAGTGGCGATGAACATTAAGCGGCTCATGGAAATAGGCTGTTACCGAGGGGTCCGTCACCGACGGGGGCTGCCGGTGCGGGGACAGCGAACCCACACCAATGCCCGTACCCGCAAGGGACCGCGGCGGGCGACGGTGGCAAAGAAGAAGAAGGTTGTGAAGTGAGGAGGGCGGGTGAGCCATGGCGAAGACCCAAGGAGCAAAAAAGCCTCGGCGACGGGAAAAGAAAAACGTGCCCCATGCGGTGGCACACATTCAGGCGACGTTCAACAACACCATTGTGACCATTACCGATCCAGCGGGGAACACCATTTGTTGGAGCTCCGCTGGTCGCATTGGGTACAAGGGCTCACGCAAGGGAACACCGTACGCCGCTCAGCTGGCGGCGCGGAATGCCGCGGAGCAGGCGCAGGAGCACGGGGTGCGGTCCATTGATGTGCACCTGAAGGGTCCGGGGGCGGGACGGGAGTCGGCCATCCGCGCCTTGGCCGCTTCGGGCCTGGAGATCAAGAGCATCAAGGACGTGACCCCCATTCCCCACAACGGGTGTCGTCCGCCCAAGCGGCGTAGGGTTTAGGTCGTAAGGAGGATCACGTGGCGAGGTATACCGGACCGGTTTGTAAGCTTTGCCGGCGCGAAGGCATGAAGCTGTTCCTCAAAGGGGAGCGCTGCTTTAAGGAAAAGTGTGCGGTGGAGCGGCGTGCCTATGCCCCCGGGGAGCACGGAAAGCGGCGCAACAAGATGCAGCCGTATGGCCTGCAGCTGCGGGAAAAGCAAAAAGTGCGCCGCATTTACGGTGTCCTGGAGGCCCAGTTCCGCCGTTACTTTGCCGAAGCGGCTCGGCAAAAGGGGGTGACGGGCGAAAACCTGCTGCGGTTGTTGGAGCTGCGGCTGGATAACGTGGTCTACTCGCTGGGCTTTGCCTCTTCCCGGGCCCAGGCGCGGCAACTGGTGCGCCATGGACACGTGCTGGTGGATGGACGGCGGATCAACATCCCTTCCTTTTCGGTAAAGCCGGGCATGGAAGTGGCGCTGAAAGAGAAGATGCGCTCCAACGCATTTGTGCAGGAGGCGCTGGAGACCGCCCAGGCACGCGGGGTGCCGCCGTGGCTGGAGCTGGATGCGGAGAACTTCCGCGGCAAGGTGTTGGCCTTGCCGACCCGTAGCGACATTCGAACCCCAGTGCAGGAGCAGCTGATCGTTGAGCTGTACTCGCGGTAAGGAGGGGTCATGAGAGCTCTGGAAATCGTTAGGCCCCACCTGGTGGAGGTTGACCGCAAGCTGTCCACCTCCACCTACGGGGTTTTTACTGCCCAGCCCTTTGAGCGGGGCTGGGGCGTCACGGTGGGCAACGCCCTTCGCCGGATTCTCCTTTCATCTATTGAAGGGGCTGCAGTGACCGCCGTGCGCATTGCCGGTGTGGCCCATGAGCTGGACAGTATTCCGGGTCTGGTGGAGGACGTGACCGACTTTATCCTCAACGTGAAACGGGTGCCATTGAAGTTGCACACGGTATCCAAGACCATTGCCAGCATCTCCGTCACCGGACCCGGGACCATCACCGCCGCCGACATCAAGGGGGGACCGGAGCTGGAAGTGGTAGATGGCAGCGTATACCTTGGGCAGCTTTCGGAACCGAGCAAGTTGGAAGTGGAGTTGGTGGTGGAGCGCGGGCGCGGTTGGGTCCCCAGCGAAGAGCGAGGGGAGGATGAGCGGTTGGTGGGTTTTATCCCGGTGGACGCTTCCTTCTCCCCGGTGCGTAAAGCCAACTACCGCATTGAGCCAGCACGGGTGGGGCAGGCCACGGATTACGAGAAGCTGACCATTGAGGTGTGGACCAACGGTGCCGTGACCCCCCACGAGGCCTTGGTGCAGGCGGCAGCGCTGCTTTCAGAGCATTTGACGATTTTTGGCGCGGTTTCCATGCCGATGGTGGGTGGGGCTCAGCCCACGGGGAAACTGGACCAGGGTATAGAGGCCTTGGAGCTACCCAAGGCGGCCGAAACCGCGTTGCGTAACGCGGGCATTCTCACCTTACGGGACTTGGTAGCCCGAACCGAAGAGGATTTGGCCCAGCTTCCGCGGCTGGGAAAGGCGGCTCTCGCGAGCATTAAGAAGGCCCTGGACCGTGAAGGTCTCGCCTTGGGCATGCCGGTCTCGGGTTCGTAGGGATGAAGGAGGCGTTCCATGCGACATAACCGTGCGGGCCGAAAGCTCGGGCGCGTCACCGAACATCGGCGGGCTCTCTTCCGCAACCAGCTGGCCTCGCTGCTCACCCACGAGCGCATCATCACCACTTTGCCGAAGGCCAAGGAGCTGCGTCCCATCGCCGAGCGCATGGTGACCCTGGGGAGGAAAAACACCGTTCATGCTCGACGTCTGGTGAACCGGTGGGTGACGGATCGGGACCTGATCAAGAAGCTGTTTTCGGACATTGGCCCGCGTTTTCTCACCCGCCCCGGGGGATATACCCGCATCGTCAAGTTAGGGCCGCGGAAGGGTGACGGAGCAGAGCTGGCGATCCTGGAGTTTGTGGACTACAAGCTTCCAGAGGCCACGAAGTCCAAAGAGGGTAAGGGAGCCAAAGCAAAAGAAAAATCCGCAACCGCCTAAGCTTGGCGGTTTCCACGCCCAGGGGGGACAAACGTGAGCAGGCATCTGCGCTGGCCCTTCGGCGTGGCGGTGGCCTTCTGCCTTGCGGTGACCAACAAGGCCTATGCATTTTCCATGGGCCATCCCGCCCTCACCCCCCACCTCACGGTCCTCCCCCTCCACGGCTTTCACTTGGACTTCGGAGCTTTGGCGGTGCTGCAGATGCGCTCCCTGCGCTCGGGGCGCCCCGGCGACCTCTGGGGTCCCCACCTTGCCCTCACCTACGGAGCGGCGTCCAACGCCCAGTTGTCGGTGGATGGGATGTTGTATAACGTTTTCGACCCGGAGCAGGGCAAGGGCTCCAGTGCGGTGGGCGATTTCGCGGTGTGGGGCAAGTTCGTCCTCGGAAACCCGCCAGGATCCTCAAATACGGTGTTCGGTTCGGGGCGAAACTCCCCAACACCCCATCCAACAAAGACTTTGGCACGAACCAAACCGCCTTTTTCATGCACCTTTTCACCGGCCGGCCGCTGGGCTCCTGGCAGGTTTCTGCCTTCGGCGGACTGGGGATCTTGGAGCGTCCGCGGGGAGAGGAGAGTCAGGTCGACATCGCCATGGTGGGTGTGCTGGGCAGCCGACGGCTGGGAAGGGGACTTCTGCGCCTGGAGGCCCAGGGATTGACCAAGTCCCGCATTTA
>JANXCP010000155.1 GCA_025060245.1 Thermoanaerobaculum sp.
CGCCTCCAAGTACTCCTCGGGTCCTTCTAAGTCGGCATAAACCCCTAAGCGGTACACCTTCCCGTCCAAGGCGTCGTTGGAACCCAGCCACGCTTCCACCGCTCCATCCGGATCATCCTCTGGCTCTAAGGTGACGCTTTGCCCGAAAATCCGGTCGCGGGCAGCCAGTCCCGCCAGCAGTTCATTGACGGTGCCCCCAGGTAGCTCAAGCTCCCACTCGTGTTCCATCCGTGCTGTCATCCCCTGCTCCTTCACTCCAGCTTTTCGCCGGAGAGCCGAACAATTTTACAACATCCCTGGGCCGCCACTTATGCGGCAGGACGGCGGTGCCATTCTTGCAGCGGCACCACTTCCATCGGCCCACAGGCAATGGCTTCAGCAGCGGCGAAAGCCCCCGCCACGGTGGCGATATAGGGAACGCGGTACTCCAGGGCGCCACGCCGGATCCGCTGGCCATCCTGGTGCGCAGTACCACCCGCGGCGGTATTCACCACCAGGTGGATGTCGCCGTTGGCCATCAGGTCCACCACGGGGGGGCGACCCGCGGAAACTTTCTTTACTTCCGTGACCCGGAAAACACTTTCCTTGAGCACCGAAGCCGTACCCTCGGTGGCCAGCAGCTGAAAGCCCAGCTCTTGAAAACGGGCGGCTCAAGCCTTGGCTCGCCTCTTGTCAGCATCGGCCAGGAAGAGGGAGAGGTTTCCCTTAGCTGGGAGGTGTAACCTCGCTGCCAGAGCAGCCTTGGCAAAGGCGACGCCAAAGGTCCTGCCCAGCCCCATCACCTCACCTGTGGAGCGCATTTCCGGTCCCAGGACCGGGTCGATCCCGGGAAAACGATCAAAGGGAAAGACCGGCATCTTCACCGCCACTCCCACCGCGCGGCCCTCCCAAACCCCCAGATCCCGCAGTTTGGCACCACAACAAACCCGTGCGGCCACCGTGGCCCAAGGCACACCGGTGGCTTTAGAGACAAAGGGAACAGTGCGCGAGGCCCTGGGGTTGGCCTCTAAAACCCATACCTCGTCGCCCTTCACCGCCAGCTGGAGGTTGCACAGGCCGATCACGTTCAGCTCGGCAGCCAGGAGCCTGGCCACCCGCCGCACCTCGGCCAACAGCTCCAGGGGCAGTGAAGGGGCTCCCAGGACACAGGAAGAGTCGCCAGAGTGCACCCCCGCCTCGTCCACGTGCTCCAGCACGCCACAAATGACCACCTGCTTCCCGTCGGCCACCAGGTCCACATCCAACTCCACTGCCCTTTCCAAGAAGCGATCCAGCAACACCGGGTGCTCAGGGTCCACCTGCACCTCACGGTGCCAGTACTCCGCCAACTGGTGCGCGCTGTACACCACCTGCATACCGCGGCCCCCTAATACGTACGAGGGGCGCACCAGCACTGGGTAGCCCAGTTGAGCCGCTGCCCGGTGAGCCTCGGCCAAGGTGACCTCGGTTTCCCCTTCCGGCTGACGCAGGCCGAGCCGCCGCATAAGTTGCGCAAACAGGGCGCGGTTTTCTGCGGTTTCAACGGCATCGGGTTGAGTACCCAGGATTGGAACACCCGCCACCTGCAGCTTTTTGGCTAGCTTGAGTGGGGTTTGGCCACCAAACTGGATCAACACCCCCCGAGGTTTTTCTGCCCGGCACACCTCCAGCACATCCTCAGAGTGGAGCGGCTCAAAGAACAGACGGTCGGAGCTGTCCCAGTCGGTGGAAACGGTTTCCGGGTTGCAATTTACCATCACCGCGGACAACCCTTCAGCCCGCAGCCCCGCCACGGCATGCACGCAGCAGGCGTCAAACTCAATTCCCTGGCCAATGCGCACTGGGCCTGAACCCAGGATCACCGCGCTGGCATTGGCAGCTGGCCCGCGCCCATCCAGCTCACCGAAGCGGCTGTAAAAATACGGGGTGGTGGCGGAAAACTCACCGGCGCAGGTGTCCACCTTGCGGTACACGCGGTGGATTCCCGCTTGGCTGGGTTTGTCGGCCACCTCACCCTCCCTGGTGCCAGACAGCTTGGCTAGGGTGGCGTCGGTAAAGCCCAAGCTCTTCGCAGCCTAAAGGGCCTCGGGGCAGGAGAAAACCCTCGGAGCCAAGTCTTGCTCCGCCTCCACCAAGCGGGCAATGCGCTGGAGGAAAAACGGATCCCAGCGCGTCAGCTCGCCCACCGCCGGCACACTCATTCCCCTACGGAATGCTTCGGCCACCGCCCAGAGGCGATCAGGATTTGGCGTGGTCAGGCGTTGCTCAAGGCCAGCTTCGTCCAGGCCGGCAATGGGCGGCGGCGGAAGAAGATCGTTCCATCCCCGCTCCGAAGGGCCTCCTCAAAGGTGCGACCAAGGGCCATCACCTCACCCACCGACTTCATGGACGTGCCCAAGGTGTCCGGGATGCCGGGAAACTTCTCAAAAGCAAAGCGCGGGATCTTGACCACCACGTACTCCAGGGCCGGTTCAAAGGCTGCTGGCGTATGGCCGGTGATCTGATTCGTCAGCTCAGCTAGCCGGTAGCCCAGGGCCAACTTAGCCGCAATCCGCGCGATGGGTAAGCCGGTGGCCTTAGACGCCAACGCTGAGGAGCGGGACACGCGGGTCGGTGAGGGTCAATGCCGGAGCCACCGTGATGGAATCGCCGGTATGAACACCCATGGGGTCCACGTTTTCGATGGAGCACACCAACACCACGGTATCCCCGGCGTCGCGCATCACCTCCAGCTCGTACTCCTTCGACCCTTCCACCGAGCGTTCCACCAACACCTCGTGCACCGGGGAAAGCTCCAGGGCCCGGCGCAACGCTGGGGCGAACTCCTGCCGGTTATAGACCACCGCTGCCCCGTACCCGCCAAGGGTAAAGGAAGGCCGCAAAATAGCTGGCAGCCCCACCGAATCCAGGGCCCTCTCCCCTTGCGCCAGCGAGTTCACCGTCGCCGAGGGCAACACAGGCAAACCAGCACTCCGCATGGCCTCACGGAAGCGCTCGCGATCCTCAGCGGTTTCAATGGCCTCCTGGGAGGCTCCCAAGAGTTTCACCCCGAGGTGATCCAGCACCCCTTCCTCGGCTAGGGCCACCGCCACGTTCAGCGCCGTCTGTCCGCCCAGGGTGGGGAGCAGGGCGTCGCACCGCTCCTGTTCCAGGATGCGCGCCACCACCTCTGGGGTAATGGGTTCCACATAGGTGGCGTCAGCCCGCTGTGGATCGGTCATGATGGTGGCGGGGTTGGAGTTCACCAACACCACCCGCAAACCTTCTTCCTTGAGGGACTGCACCCCCTGCACGCCGGAATAGTCAAACTCGCAGGCCTGCCCAATGCGGATGGGGCCAGCACCGATGATCATCACGTTGGCGACATCAGCGCGCGGCGGCATTAACGGGAGGACCCCCACGCCCGACAACGCCCGACGAAGTCGGAAAATACCCTGAAGCCTTCATGCGGCCCTGGGCCGGCCTCCGGGTGAAACTGCACACCCTCGGCGTTGAGCCCTTCGGCTACCAGGCCTTCCACCGATCCGTCAGTGAGGTTGA
>JANXCP010000156.1 GCA_025060245.1 Thermoanaerobaculum sp.
AGCAGTACAGGCGTAGCAGGAGGCGCACAGCCAAATGGTGAAGCAGGAGAGCACATCCTGCCTCATCCCCGCGCGCGTCATGGCGACGATGCGGCGCGGGGTGTAGTCCATGAAGTGACTAACTGGGCAGGTGCCGGCGCAGGTGCCACACTGAATGCACCGGGCCAAGGCTGCTCCTTCAGGGATGGCCATGACCTCACGCGCAAAGGAGGGGTCCAACTGATGTTGGTAGCGGATGCGCCAGTTTTCCGTCCACCGCCCCATTCCGCACCTCCGCGAATTTCGTTTGTCAATCTACGTTCTTGTGAAAAAAATGTCAAGGTCAAGTTATGTCAAACAAGAGCCAACCGAGTTGCGTGGAAAAAGGCCGGTGGGCGCGGTGTTAAGATGGCCCCATGCGACGGGCGCTGATCACCGGCATCACGGGCCAGGACGGATCCTACTTGGCCGAGCTGCTGTTAGAGCAGGGGTACGAAGTCCACGGCTTGGTGCGCCGCTCTTCCACGTTCAACCGGGCCCGCATTGACCACCTACGCACGGACCGGCGCTTCCGCCGGCGTTTTCACCTCCACTACGGGGACCTCTCCGATGCCGACTCCCTCCACGAGGCGGTGCGGCGAACTCAACCCCACGAGGTGTACAACCTGGCCGCTCAATCCCACGTGGGCATTTCCTTTCGCCAACCCACCTATACCGCCGATGTGGTGGCCCTAGGGACGCTACGCCTGTTGGAGGCGGTGCGCCAGCTTGCCCCAGAAGCTCGCTTCTACCAAGCTTCGTCCTCGGAGCTCTTTGGCAAAGCCCCGGAGGTACCGCAGAGCGAAAAGACCCCCTTTCACCCCCGCTCCCCCTACGCGGTGGCCAAGCTCTTTGCCTTCTGGGCCACGGTGAACTACCGCGAAGCCTATGGTCTTTTCGCCTGCAACGGGATCCTCTTCAACCACGAATCCCCGCGTCGCGGCGAGAACTTCGTCACGCGGAAGATCACCAAGGCGGTGGCGGAGTTTGCCACGGGTCGTCGCGAAGAGCCTCTGGCCCTCGGCAACCTGGAGGCACGGCGAGATTGGGGGTTTGCCGGCGATTACGTGCGCGCCATGTGGCTCATGCTGCAACAGACCACACCGGACGACTACGTCATCGGCACCGGCGAAACCCACTCGGTACGGGAGTTCTGTCAGCTGGCCTTTGCCGAGGTGGGGATCAAACTCACCTGGCAGGGAACAGGAGCGGAGGAGCGAGGTTTGGATGAGGTGACGGGAAAGGTGCTGGTGGTGGTAGATCCCCGATACTTTCGCCCAGCGGAAGTGGAGCTGCTGCAAGCGGACCCGCGCAAGGCTCAGAAGCAGCTGGGCTGGCAACCCACCGTTTCCTTCCCCGAACTAGTGCGCCTCATGGTCCGCGCTGATCTGCAACAGTTGGCTTCCACGACCCCCGAAGGGTAAGGAGGGCCCCGCCGGCCAAAGTCCCGCGGGGTTGGGGAGGTCCCCATCACCCCCGGGAAGGCCCCCAAGCACGGGGACGGCCCCTATCCGGTGGCACGGGCGCCGTGAGCTGGCTCCAACGCTCGCCCAAGACCTTCCTCCACACGGTTCAGGAAGGCTTCCCAAGAGAACCGCTCCTCCACGGTCTTTCGGCCGGCATGCCGCAACCGCTCGGTGAGTTGGGCGTTGGTGAGGAGGAGAGCCAGCTTGGCCGCACAGTCCTGCGGATCACCCTTGGCAAAGACCAGTCCGTTTTCTTGGTCCTTCAGGATTTCCCCAGATCCGCCGGTGGCCGTGCCCACCACCGCCAAGCCGGAGGCCATGGCCTCTAGGATCACAAGGGACAGCGGCTCATCCCAAACAAACGGCGCAACCAACACGTCGTGGTCGCGGTACAAAGCGGGTAGTTTCTCCCGGGGGATGTGGCCGGTGAACCTCACTTTCCCCGCAATGCCCTCTTCCTCGGCCAGCTGGTGCAGACGCGCCACGTAGTCCTCCTGGACGCTTCCCCCGGCCACGGTGAGGTCGATCTCCCGCTCCCGGAACCAACGGACCAGTTGGGCGAACGCCTCAAGGAGCGTGTGCACTCCCTTATGGGGGACCAGTTGGCCCGCGTAGAGGAAGCGTCGCGGGGGGCGCGGCGGCTGGCGGAAGGGGAACCGGTTCTGATCAATGCCCCAGTGCAGCACCTCCCCCTGCTCCACCCGTTTGCCCGAGCTCAGCAGGTAATCCCGCAAGTAGGCAGAACCGAACTGAACGCGGCGCAGGGCCAGCTCTGCGGATCCCATGGGAGCAACCACACCCAACAGGCGAAAGAGCGGCCGCAAGAAAATGCGCAGGAGGCGGGTCAAGGCGCGGCGGGGGTGCCCAAACCAAAGGGCATGCCAAGGGTCCGCCTCCCAACTGGCCAGCCAGTTGTCAAAGACGAAAAATACCAAAGGGTACCCCTGGCGCTGCAGCCAGATCAGGTTGCTCACCGACATGTTGAAGTAGTTCCAAACGTACACCAGCTGCGGCCGCTGATGTCGTACCGCCTGGCGCACCCACCGATGGTTGGTCAGTTCCTTGCGCACCAGCCACATCGCCCAAGGCCACCGTTCTCGCCGGGCAAACAGGCAGTCGCCCAGCAGCCCCCGCCAAACCCCGGCTTCCTTCAGCGGGTGGGAGAGGCCGAAACGGCTGGTGAGCACCAACACTTCATGGCCCCGCCCGCGCAAACCCTCCACCACCTCGTGGCAGCCAACCTCATAGCCGCCAATGTAGTGGGGTGGGTAGAGGTTGCTCAGGACGAGAAGGCGCAAGCTCCGCACTCCGTGAAGGGATCTTACCAGGGCGCGCCCCCCCAACTTCAAAGGTCTTTCCCGCCGCCAGTACATGCAAAAAAAGCCTGGTTTCTGGCATCATGGCCGACGGTGCGACGGTGGCCCCTCTGCTCGCTGGGTGACGGCCTCTCCTGGCTCAACAACACCACAGGTCTTTACCTGGAAACGGTGGTCAGCTACCTGTTCCCGCTCATCACCTTGCCCTATTTGGTGCGGGTTTTGGGACCCGGGCCCTATGGCGATCTCGCCTTCGCCCAATCGCTGACGGCGTACTTCCTCATGGTGGTGGACTACGGCCTGGTGGTGTTTGGCACCCGGGAAGCGGCCAAGGTGGCTGGCGATGGTGTGCTGTTGGGCAAGTTGGTGACCAACGTGGTGGCGGGGCGCTTGATCTTAGCGGCAGCGCTCTTTCCCTTGTCCTGGTGCATTGCCCACCTGGCCACCTCAGACCGGACAGCGCAAGGGGTGATCATGGTGCTGTACCTCAGCGTGGTTGCCGGCGCTTTTGGCCTTAACTGGCTGTACCTCGCCCACCAACGCATGGGTTCCTTGGCCCTGGTGAACCTGTTGGTCAACCTGGCGGTCATTGCAGGTATTTTTGTTGTCGTCTCAGGGCCTCACGACCTCCTCAAGCTGGCCTGGCTCTTGGGCCTCGGGCCGGTGGCGGGGAACGCCCTGGGCCTTACCATCGGATGGCGCACCTTTAAGCTGCGC
>JANXCP010000157.1 GCA_025060245.1 Thermoanaerobaculum sp.
GCTGGCCCGCCTCACCTACCTGGTAGCCCTCAGGGTAGCGGAGGTGTTGGAGCGGGCTGAACAACAGGCCGCGCAACAGGTCAAGGGGCGAGCCCCTTGGGTGAACCCCGAGGAAGGCCGCCGGATGGGCCAGCTCCTGTGCCAGGATCTTTTGCCCTTGGTCAGCCTCTACCCCTCCAGGGATCAGCAGGAGCTGGACCTCTACCTGGCAGGGCGGCTCAACCTTGATCCCCAGCAGTTCCGGCGGGTGCTCCTGGAAAAAGGCGAGGCTCTGGATCTGTTGCGGCACAAGGATCCCAGCTTCGTTGAAACCCTGGAGCTTTTGGCGGAAGACGCTGCCCCACTGCCTTCGTCGGCGCTGCTCTTTCACCCCCAAGCCCTGCGATTGCTGGCCGTCTGGCGTCATCCCACCGCCCCCAAGATCTCCGCTGAGCTCCTGGCCCTGCTGGAAGAGCTGGCGGGTCGACTGCGCCGTTTTGAGGTGGTAGCGGCGCTGCGCAGCAGGGTTCTCCCCGTGACCCACCAGGGTTCCCGATGGATCGCCCATCGGGGAGGGCAGGTGGTGCGCCTTTCCCCGTCCATCCGCGCCTTTGACTTCACCTCCCCCACGGTGCTCCCTTCGGCGGTCCGCCGATACGGCTTGGTCTTTGACCTGGTGGAGTTCTCCCAGATTCTGGAAGACCTTCGTCGGCGGGGCTTGCGCGCGGAACTGGATGGGTTGCGGTTCATGCTGCGGTTCCAGCACCAGTGGGAGCAACTGCGGCAAGCCCACCGGTTGCGGTTGGAGAAGTTTCTCGGCGATGGAGCTTTTTACACCTCCCGGAGCGCCCAGAGCCTGTTGGTGGCCGCAGCCAAGGGGCGGCTGTTTTACGAAGAACTGCGGGAGCAAGGGTGCCCCTTTAACCGCGGCTTGCGCATGGCCCTCAACGTGGGCACCTACCACCTCCTCCCCATGATGGGCGGACCCAACGTGAGCTTTGAGTTCTTTGGCCGAGGCCTGGTGGAGCTATCGCGCCTCACCACCGGCAAGAGCTCCAAGGAGGTGGAGGACATTGCCGACTTCCTGGTGGCCCGCGGGTACGACCTGCATAAGGTCTTAGCCTTCCTGGAGCCTGTGCGCAGCGAGGGGAGGCTCCCCGAGTTCGTCCACCACCGTCCCTATGCGGCGTACCTTCTTGAACACGGCGAATTGCAAAACCTGGGCACGGTGATCACCGAACCCTTCCTTCGCGAGCTGGAGCTGGAGCTGAGCGGCGCCAAAATGGGCGAGGTGGAGGCCTGGGGGCTGTCCTGGCTTGTGCTCATGACCGACCCGGGAGGTGGCCCCTGGGCAGGCCTACGGTTTCTCGGGGTGGCGCACCTGAAAGGGCTGGAACCCACCCCGTTATACGAGATGGTCGCCTGGCGCGAGGCCCCACCAGGTTTGCGGATGCTCCCCGCCGGCACCTCCCTCCTGGGCACCCTGCGCACCCTCGCCCAGCCACAGGCGCCTGCCGCTGGCGGCATGGTGGCGGCGGAGGTGGATCCCCGGTTGTGTGTAGCTTCCTGTTTTGAAGACGACGGTCGCCGGGCCTGGTATTTGGGGTTGTGGTTTGAGGAAACCGATGCGCTCCATGCGGCGTTCCGCCTGCCCACCCTCCCTTACAGCCCGCAGCAAGGGGAGCCCATGGAGGCCTGGTTATTCCGCCAACGGGGAGAACTGGGCAAGCTGTACCAAGCGCTGAGGAGGAAGTCCAACGGCGCCATGCTCCCCTTGGACCAGTTGCGTCATCGGGAGGGCTACTTTTCCTGTTTGCTCAACGCCCCGCAGCGTTCGCCCCGCTAGCGCAAAGCCCAAAGCGCTCCCCCCTAGGGGAAACAAGCCAAAATGCCTCGTCGTGAGACGAAACGAGAAAACCTGCGGCAAACTCACCGCGAAAGGTGTTCACCTCCTCCCCCCTCTCCCCTAGCCTTTTGGTCCCCACCACTGCCCCTTTGGTGGGTTCCAGGAGGGTCAACGTGCCATCGCCGCACCCTGCCAGAAACCCGGCTCCCACCTTTTCCACAAAGTTCACCTCCTCGCCAAAGCGGTGCTCCCAAACCACGTTTCCCGTTCTCAGGTCTACTCCGTAGACCACCTGCTCTGGCTTCTTCACCCCCTTCCTTTGCCAAGCAAGCCCGATGACTTCCGCTTGCAAGAGCACAGGGAACAACAAGAACGCCAAAAACATCCACAGGTTCCGCCGCATGGTTTCCTCCTTAGGGCGGCTTCATGGTAGGATAGGCCGATCCATGAAGGCGATTGATGTCTACATTCCCGACACCTCAGCGTTGGTGGAAAACCCTGACTGCCTGGAGCGCCTCTTAGCCCCTGGCAACATGGTCATCCTGCTCCAGCAGGTCCTGCGCGAGCTGGCCCACCTCCAGGGGAGTCGGCACAAGTCGGAGGGTGTGAAGGCGGCAGCCCGTGCGGCGGTGCGAAAGATCCTCGCCATGCGCAATGCCTCAGCCATCTACCCCGATCCCACCTCGGTCCTGCTGGGACAGCGCCCCTTTGCCTCCCTTCCCACCACACCCCAGGGAGGGGTCCTGGCCTGGGAGCCGCCCCCCGCCACGGTCTCGGAAAACGGCAACGGCGACAGCGTGATCGTGGCGGCCACCGAGCGCATCTCGGCCATGGTGAAAGGACGGGATGGGTTCCGGGTGGTCTTGATCTCCGAGGATTCCAACATGCTCCTCACCTGCGATGCCAAAGGCATCCCTGCAGAGCCGCTGCGCTTTGGCAAAGTGGCCCTGGACAGTCCAGAGGACCTGTTTTGCGGGGTGGTGGAGGGGGAAGGTTCCGATGACCTTTGGACAACCTTTTTTGCCAGTGGCCCGCCGCGGGAACGGTTTTTGGCGGCGGACCAGCTCCCCCCTTGGGTGGGTGAACTCCTCCCCAACTTGGGGGTTGTCCTCCATTGCCCCCAGGGAAGCCTCATCCTGCGGGTGGACAGCGAAAAAGCCCGCGCCTGCGAGCTGAAGCTGGCCCAGTACTGGGACTCCCGCCGCGGGGAGCTGGTGCCCCGCACCGTACTGGGCTTTACCCCCGCTGATCCGCGGCAAGTGTTGGCGCTGGAGTTTCTTTTGGACCCGGAGGTGCAACTGGTGGTCCTGGACGGACCGGCGGGATCGGGGAAGACCCGGCTGATGGTGGTGGCAGCCCTCTACCTGCTGTTGGGCCAGCCCTCCCCCTTCCGTGTCAAATCCCCGGGGGTTCTGCCACCCCCGCTCTACCCCAATGGCCTGGTGCTGTTGCGCCCTGAGCACTCCGCGAGCCACTTTGAGATGGGTTACCTGCCGGGTGACCACGACGCCAAACTTTCCCCGTGGCTAGAGCCGTTCTTCCAAGCCATCCGCTCCGTTTCTCTGGCCTGTGGG
>JANXCP010000158.1 GCA_025060245.1 Thermoanaerobaculum sp.
GTCAGCGACCACCACCAAGAGACCCTTCCCCGAATCCCGACCCTTGAGGGCGAAAACCTTCTCCACCGCGGTTTCGTCAAAAGGGTTCACCGCCAAACCGTAAAAGGTCTCGGTGGGGATGGCCACCACCCCGTGGAGGGCCAACACCTCCTGGACCGCGGCCACGGCCGCCGGCAAATGCTCCTCCGCCACACAGGGCACCACCCTCATCGTCGTTGCAAGAGCTCCCGGGCGTGCTGGCGCACCGTTGGGGAATCCACCCCACCCCCCAAGAGACGCACGAGCTCCGTCACGCGCTCCTCCCCTTCCACCCGCTCCACCGTGGTGACGGTGCGCCCGGCTCGGGTGGTCTTGGTCACCACAAAGTGGGCATCGCCGGCACTGGCCACCTGCGGAAGGTGAGTCACCACCAGTACCTGATCCCGTTCACCCAGGGCCTTCAGCAACCTCCCCACCTCTTCCGCCACCCGCCCTCCGACGCCCGCATCCACCTCGTCAAAGAGCAGCGTCAGAGCATCCCCCCGCTGGTTGGCCCCGCGCAACACGGTGCGAAGCGCCAGGTGGATGCGCGAGAGCTCACCCCCTGAGGCGATCTTGCCCAAAGGCTTCAGGGGTTCTCCAGGGTTTGGGGAAAGGTACAGCTCGCCGTCCGCCAGCCCCCAGGGGGCGGGGTTGACCCTGTGCCCCTCCCACCACAACGGGCCCTCCGGGTGAAGGCGCAGCTGTTGTCGCAGTTCCAACTTGGTCCCGGGCATGGCCAAACGGGCCAAGACCTCTGCTACCTGGCGGGCCAGGGCACAAGCCGCCTTGCGCCGTTGCTCCATCAGCTCACAAGCCAACTGGCTCAAGCTTCGGCTGGCTTCCTCCACGGCCCGCTCCAGCTCCTGCACCTGGTCCTCCACCCCCTCCAGGCTTTCTTTCTCTCTCCGCAAGGCTTCCTGATGCGCCAACGCCGCCGCCACAGAGCCCCCGTATTTTCGCGCCATCCGCTCGAGCACCGCCAGGCGGCTCTCCACCTCCTCCAAACGGCGGGGATCCAGGCGCACGCGATCCGCAAGGCTATCCAAGACCCGTAAAGCCTCTTCCGCCAGAAGTTCCGCCTGCTCCAGCTGTTCCCGCGTTTCGCCCACCCCCACACCCACTTGGGCGAGCTCTCGCACCGCCTTGACTGCTCGCGCCAGCTGGGTCACCGCCCCGTCATCCCCCAAGGCTTGCCGTGCCTGCGCCAAGAGCTGGCCAATCCGTTCAGCATGGCGCAGCCAGGTGCGCTCCTCCTGAAGGGCCTCCTGCTCACCTTCGCGCATGTTGGCTGCCGCGAGCTCATTGAGTTGGAAGGAGATCAGGTCCAAGCGATCCCGCCGCTGGGCCAGGCGTTGGCGGGCCTCTGCCAACGCCTGCCGCGCCTGCTGCCAGCGGGAAAAAGCCTCTTCCACCTCCGAGGCCAGGGCCCCCAGGCCACCAAAGGCATCCACCAGGGCAAAGTGGGTGGTGGGATCGGTGAGGGTTCGCTGCTCGTGTTGTCCGGCAATGAGCAGGAGCGACGGCGCTAGGCGTTGCAACGTGGCCAGGGTCACGGGCACATCGTTGACCCAGGCGCGGGATCGCCCGTTGGCGGTCATCTCACGCCGCACCACCAGCTCCCCCTCCGCCTCCACCCCGAGCTCATTCAAGAGCTTGACTAACCCTTCGGGGAGGGGAGAAAAGACACCCTCCACGAAGAGCCTTTCCGCCCCCGAGCGTAGCATGTCCGCGTCCCCGCGCTCCCCGGAAAGGAGCTTGAGGGAGTGGACCAACAAGGATTTGCCCGCTCCCGTTTCCCCCGTGAGCACCACAAAACCCGGGGGAAGCTCAAGGCGCACGGCCTCAATGATCCCTAAATCCCGCACCTCCAGCTCACGCAGCACAGCCCAAGGCTAGTCAGCAGCTGGCGGCAAATCAAGGGTACTTGGGGCTTGGGCGATGCTGGGCCGAACCTCAGAGCAGCCCCGTCGTACACTGAGGCGATGATTGACCTACGATCGGATACGGTGACCAAGCCCACCCCAGAGATGCGGCGGGCGATGGCCGAAGCGGAGGTGGGCGACGACGTCTATGGCGAGGACCCCACCGTTCGCCGTCTGGAGGAATTGGCCGCTGCCAAGCTGGAGCGAGCTGCCGCCCTCTTTGTCCCCACCGGCTCCATGGGAAACCAAATTGCCGTGCACCTCTGGACCCGTCCCGGCAGCGAAGTGATCCTGGAAGCGCGGGGGCACATTTTCAACTTTGAAATGGGCTCCATGGCCGCCCTGTCAGGAGCCCTGCCCCGCCCTATTGTCACCGCCGATGGCCTCCTGCGCCCGGAGCAGGTGGAGGCGGCCATCAACCCCAAGGTTTCCTACCGCACCCCCACGCGTTTACTGTGCCTGGAAAACACCCACAACCTCTGGTCCGGCCTGCCCATGCCCCGGGAGCTGAAAGACCAATTGGTGGAAGTGGCCCACCGCCACGGGCTCAAAGTGCATCTGGACGGTGCGCGCCTGTTTAACGCCGCCATTGCCCTGCAAACGCCGGCGGCGGAGCTGGCACGGGGTTGCGACAGCGTCATGTTTTGTCTGTCCAAAGGCTTGGCGGCGCCGGTGGGTTCCATGCTGGTGGGGGACGAGGAGTTCATTACCGAGGCGCGCCGGGTCCGCAAGCTCTTTGGGGGTGGGATGCGCCAGGTGGGGGTCTTGGCCGCCGCCGGGATCGTGGCGCTCACCACCATGGTGGACCGCCTGGCGGAGGACCATCGGCGGGCGAGACGGCTGGCGGAGGGGCTCGCGGAGCTCCCCGGGGTGGCGTTGGATCCCCACCGGGTGCAAACCAACATCGTGGTCTTTCGCCTCAGCCGTCCTGCTCCTTCCCCAGATGTACCACCCAACACCTGGTTTATCGGCGCCATGAGGGAGCAGGGGGTGTTGTGCGGTGGCTTTGGCAGGGAGGAAGTGCGCATGGTGACCCACTACCACATCACCGACGAGGACGTGGAGCACGCCCTCCAGGCCGCGCGCCAGGTGCTGGCAGGATAGCCAGCTCCTCACTGCGGGACCAGGGCACTACCCACGAAGCTGCTGCTTTGCAACGAAGTGGGGCCCCGCCCCGCGCGGGGCCCGGGCGCCCGGGGAAAGGCCAACAAACGGGCGGGGTGGTAAACCCCCAAACGGCCCGCGCGCCCGGCCGGGGGGTGGGGGGGGGGGCCCGCACCATGGCGTAAACCGTAAGCCCTACGCCAATGAGGAAGGTCACCAAGAACACGAGGAAGATGCCCCACTGGGGTACCACCTGGGCACCCTCCAACGGCTTCCACTCCGCCAGGTACACCTCCCGCAGCTGATGGCGCGTGACGATCATGAACAC
>JANXCP010000159.1 GCA_025060245.1 Thermoanaerobaculum sp.
CGGAAGTAGCGGTTCTTAGAGCGAGCCAGGTGGCGACGCGCCCACTCCCCGTTTGCCACGTGAGCCCAGTGATGGCTCACGCGGGCCTGGGGTACGTAGCCCAAGCGCAGACCCTTGTTGCGCGCCCGGCGCAGCCAATCGGTTTCTTCAAAATAGAGGAAAAAGCTCTCATCAAAAGGCCCCAGTGCCTTCCACAGCCGGCGTTCAAAGGCCAGCAGCGCCCCGGAGAGCGTTGTCACCGCCAACGGCTCTTCGCTTTGCCAGAGGTTTTCCTGGTTCTTAACCCAACTCCGCCAAACCCTCTGCCAAACGAAGCGCCAGCGCAAAGACAACCAGGTGCGCACTTCCCCGAGGGGGTGCTGGGGATCTGCCGCCGGGAACAACCAGGGGCCCATCGTAAATTGCGGTCCCACCACCGCAAAGCTGCCCCGGAGGGCAGCTAAGAGGGCCCTTAAAGACCCCTCAGCAAAGGTGAGATCCGGATTGGCCGCGATGAAGTATTGACCACGGGCGTGCCTCAGCCCCAAGTTGAGCCCGGCGGCATAACCACGGTTGGGAGCAAGGAGAAGCGCTTCTGGTTGAAGCTTTTGCAGCGCCTCCTGCTCCCTGGGATCTTCGGAGTGGTCAACGATGAGTACTTCCAACGGAACGCCCTCTCCCCGAGCCTCTCGGCGCAGGCTTTCCACCGCCCGCCCCACGAAGGCCGAGGAGCGGTAGCAGACGAACACCACCGAAACCAGCGGGCTGCTGGCCAAAACCGTCACTGCACCCGCTCCCCGGGGGGCCAGGAGAAGTCGGCACGTGGTTCAGTTCTCCAAGCACCGGTGGCCACCCAGCTGAGGGCTTGCTCAGCAGCAGCGGCAATGCACGGCGGGCTGAAGGCCTGCGCCCTTTGCACTCCCGCCTGGGCCAGCTCCCGCCAACGCCTGGCATCGGCCAAAAGCGTCGCTGCGGCCTCGGCAAAGGCCTCTGGCTTCCGAGGTGGCACCAGGAGCGCTGAGCCAGCGGTGACAAAACGGAACGCACTGATATCCGAGGCCACCACGGGCACACCGGAACCCATGGCCTCCAGGACCGGCAGGCCAAACCCCTCCTGCTCCCACGAAGGGGCCAAGAGCAGGTCGCAGCGGCGCAAGAGCCGAGCCACCTGCGGTTCGGTAAGGCCGCAATAGTAGCGGTCGGGAGGGAGGACCGCCTGTTCCACCTCCGAAAGGGGCCACTGGGAAAGGCGCACCAGCTCACAGGTCACACCCGCCCGGCGGAGGATCTTGATGGCCTCCAGGGCGGTGACTACCCCTTTCCAGTCGTTCTCAAAAGGGTGAACCACCAGGATCCGCGCGCGTTTGTGCGGCCTCCTCTTCCCCCAGGGTGGGCGAAAAACCGGCGCCAGGGGTGGAGGCACCAACCGGGTGGGGCGTGCGAATCGTTCCTGCACCACCTGGCCCAAGTGCGGGGCCAGGACCATGGCCGGGAACGGGTCCTGGTAGGCCCGTTCTATGGCTGGATGCTCCTCCTGGTTGTGGGTGTAGGTGAACTCTAGGCCTTGGCAGTAGTGGACCTTTTCGCCCCAGGGAATTTCCCGCAGGGCAAGGAGCGTGGTCCAGAAGGTGGCCACGGTGACATCCGCCTTGGGCAGGAAAACCGGCGCGAAGGAGGGCACCTGGCGAAACTCCAGGGACAGCGGAAACCACCGCGGCCGCGGGCCCTTGGAGACCACCACCACCTGGTGGCCACGCTGGGCCATCAGGTGGGCTTGCTGCAGGGCAATCTTCACCCCGCCGAAGAGGGCGGTATCTTCTAAGAGATAGGCTAGTCGCATAGGGGTTTCACCACCCACTGGGAGGGCAGGGCCAGAAGCGAGGGTCGCCAATGCTTGGTTTGAATGACCAACTTCTCCGCGAGCCGCACCTGGTCGTACACCGCCAGACCCGATTCGTCCAGGAGAAAGCCCGACAATACGAACCTCCCGGCACCGAGGGGAAGCGGCGGAAAGGTACAGCAAACCTGCAAGGGCCCTCGTGCGGGAAAACGGCCTGTGGAGTCGTCCTGGGTGGTGGCGGCGAGCAGGCTGGTGCCGTCCAAGGCGTCCAGGGCCACGGCCACATGGTAAGGGGGACCTTTTTCATGCGCCGCGATTTCCAAAAGGACCTCCAGGGTTTCTCCTACCTCTCGCGGTCGTTGAAGGTCGGGCACGGCCATCCTTCGGATGCGCGGCGTGCCAACCGAGGCAGCCTCCCTTGGACCCTCCTCCGCCGCGCGCTTTTGCTTTTGCGTCAGGTGTTCCTGGTACGCCTCCAACACCTCCTGGGTGGGTCCCAGGGCATGGACAGATCCCTGGTGGAGCCACAGGGTACGTTCGCAAAAGGTGGCAACCAAGTAGAGGGAGTGGGAACAAAAGAGGATGGCCCTTCCCTCCTCCTTGAACCGCCGCATGCGGTCCACGCACTTTTTCTGAAAAGCCCCATCCCCTACCGCCAGCGCCTCGTCCACCACTAAGACCGCAGGTCTCACTTCCGTGGCCACGGCAAAGGCCAGGCGTGCCGCCATGCCGGAGGAGTAGGTCCGCAGCGGCTGGTCGGCAAACTCCCCAAGCTCAGCAAAGGCCAGGATGTGGTGCAAAGCCCTCCTCAGGGCGTGATCCGCCAACCCCAGAAGGCTTCCGTAAAGGAGCGCGTTTTCCCGCCCGCTAAAGTCAGGGTGGAAGCCCAGGCCCAGTTCCAGGATGGCGGCGGTGGGTTGCGCCACCCACAACCGGCCGGAATCCGGCGCGGTCACCCCAGCCACGATGCGCAAGAGGGTGCTCTTCCCTGCTCCGTTCTCTCCCACGATACCCAGGGCTTCCCCTGGCGAAACGGAAAAGGAAACTCCTTCCAGGGCGTGGTGGCCCGCCATAGCCTTCCCCCCAAGGAGGTAGCGCAAGCGGGCACGGCGCGATGGGAAAATGGGAAAGCGCTTGCTTACCTGCTCCGCGACGACCGCTTCTTTCACCCGGGCAAACCCCTTTGTTCCGCCGCCGAGAAACCTATCACAACACTGAAGGCAGCAAAATGGGGGCTCGCGCCAGCGAGCCCCCAGCGTTCTCTTCTTGCCCCCGTTTACGGCGCGGGCACCGCGGGGATGAAGATGGGGTCGTTGGTCTTGTTGTCAACCACCGAGGCGTAG
>JANXCP010000015.1 GCA_025060245.1 Thermoanaerobaculum sp.
GGAGCTGCAGGTGACCGTGCTCTTCCCCGATGGCAAGACCCGGCCTGGCGTGGACGCAGTGGCTTGGCTGCCCGTGCCTGAGACGCGCGGAGCTCCCAGCCATCGGCCCACCCCCCAGGTGGTGCAGCGAAACAAGAAATTTGAGCCGCGGGTGGAGGTGGTCTCGGTGGGCACCGAGGTGGCTTTTCCCAACTTGGACCCCTTCTATCACAACGTGTTCTCCCTCTCAGAAATCGCGCCCTTTGACCTAGGCCTCTACCGCAAAGGGGCTTCCCGGAGCGTGTTTTTCGCGCAACCTGGGGTGGTGAGGATCTACTGCAACATCCACCCGAAAATGGTGGCTTTTCTGGTGGTGGTCCCCTCCCAATTTTTTGCCAACACCAACGAAGCAGGGCAGGCTCGCCTAATGGGGATCCCGGCGGGGGAACACTCCCTCCACCTCTGGCACGAGATGGCGGGGGAATCCCAACCAGCGGTCACGGTGGGGGGTTCCCTCACCCGCCTGCATGTAACCCTTGACGGCTCAGCCTACCGTCCGCAATAGCACAAGAACAAGTACAGCAAGGATTTGCCGCGCCCAGACGATGACGACAACCGTTACTAGGTCGCCCATGTCCACTTTTGATTCGGCACCCACCGTGCGGGTGAAACCAACCCTTCCTGCGGCCGCCGTGCGCCGGGGTCCAGGCCTGGCAGCGCGCTTTTCCCTCACCACCGCCGCCGTGGTGGCGGTGAGCCTGTTCGTCACCGTGGTCATCCTCACCCGGACGGCCAACCGCGTGGCTCTTACAACGGTACGGAGCGATCTGCAGCGGGTTACCGCCATTTTTTCTTACTGGTCAGTCGACGCCCAAATGCCATTCCGCTCCCAAGTCCGCTCCATGGCCGCAGAACCCGGGAGCAAGGCGTTGCTCGACCCAGGAGTGTCTGCGCAAACCCGCTACGAATTTGTGGCGCGAGACGCCCCTCTGGTACTGGAGGCCAAGACCGTGTTCCTCTTTGACCGGGAAGGGAAGGTCCTGGCCCGCAACGATCTGGCCCTCGGCGAGGGCCTGGGCCAGCCGTTTGGTGGCGTGGCCTGGGTGGCCGAGCCCCTCAGCAGCTGGCAGGAAGCCTCAGCGGTGATTCGAGAAAAAGACACCCTCTCCTTCGAGGCCGCCGCTCCGGTGGTTGCCGGTTCTGGGGAACTGGCCATCCTGGATGGGGTCCTGGCCGCCTCCTTTCCCCTGGACGAGCAGGCAGCCCAATCCCTGCAAACGCTCACCCGAGGGGAGGTGTCGTTCGTGGTGGATCGGGCACGGGCCGGCCAGCCCACCAGAGCCGAGCTGTCCCATGCCACCCCAGGCTATCCCAGAGCAGCCTTTTCCGATTTCATGGATCGCCACCCTGCCCTGGTTGAGGCGGTCTTTCGCCGTGGGGAAGCCTTTGGGCTCTTTTCCCTGGGGTCCACCAACGGCACTTTTCTTGCTCTTACCATACCCATCAAAGGAACCACCGGCGAGGCCTACGGGGCCCTTGCCGTCCTTCGCCCCCTTTGACCAAGAGCTCTAACCCTTCCTGGGCATCCGCAACGCCATCGTGCTTGTGGGCATGGGGGTGCTCGCCGTCGCCTCAGCCCTGGCCTTTCATTTAGGAGGCAAGCTGGCGCACCCCATCGCCTCCCTAGCGGCGGCTGCCGACGCCGTCCGTGAAGGGCGGCTGGAAGTGGCCCTCCCGGAGGCCGGTGTGGACGAGGTGGGCCGCTTGGCCAGCGCCTTTCGCGGCATGGTCTCAGAGCTTAGAGAAAAACGTGCTCTGGAAGAGCTGGTTGGCGGCCTGAACCGACGTCCCCTGGGCCCCAGCCCCACGCCGCCATCGGCCATGCCGCTGGTGGAAGGGGAAGTCCTAGGTCGCCGCTACCGTCTGACGAGTCTTCTCGGCCGGGGAGCCAAGGGGGAGGTGTACCTCGCCCATGACCCGGAGCGGGACGAGGACGTTGCCTTGAAGGTCCTGCGGCCGGAGAGTTTTCCCGACGGCACACAGGCCATCCAATCGGTAAAAGAGGAAATCCGCGTGGCACGCCGCATCACCCACCCCAACGTCGTTCGGGTCCATGACTTCGGCGAAGCCAGCGGGGTTCGATTCCTGACCATGGAGTACGTGCCCGGCCTTACCCTGCGGCAGGTCATTGAGCAGGAGGGTCCCATTGCCCTCGGCCCAGGGTTGCAAATTGCCAAGCAGGTGTGCCGCGGGCTTTCGGCGGTGCACGAGGCGGGCATCCTCCATCGCGATATCAAGCCCCAGAACATCATGGTGCTCCCCTCAGGGTTGGTGAAGCTCATGGATTTTGGCATTGCCCTGGTCCAACAAAGCCAGAGGCAGGCGGAGGAGGTGGCTTCCACCCCCCTGTACATGAGCCCGGAGCAGCTCGCCTCCCAGCCGCTGGATGCGCGCAGCGACCTCTATGCCCTCGGGGCCACCTTGTAGGAGATGTTGACCGGCAAGCCCCCCTTTACCGGCTCCCTGCCGGAAGTGGTGGCCCTGCACCTCCGCGGCGCTCCCGCTCCCCTGTCCCACCTCCGCCCCGGGCTGCCCGAGGTCTTGCAACGGCTCGTCATGGCGTGCCTGGCCAAAGAGCCCTCGCGCCGGCCCGCCTCGGCGGGCGACCTGTACCAGTCACTGCTGCGCGTCTCGCTCCAGGAAGCCGATGTGGAAAGCTAATGACCAAGCGCAAACCGGCGCCACCGCGGCGAAGGGCCTCACCTGCCGGCCGGTTGTGGCGCCGCCTAGAACCGCACCCGCAGAGTCGTCCGGGTGCAAGCTGCGCCCGTTCCAAAACTCCATGTCGTGGCGAGCGTACTCCAGGGTGATGTCCAGGCCGGAGAGGATCCCCACCCGAATCCCCACGTCCCATTTTTGCCAATCCCAAGCCAACGAGGGGGCAAAAAAGCCACTGGGCACGAAGAACTCGTTTTCAATCTCGGAAAAGCGGACCGCTGGCTGCACCCTATTCACCACCGGTTGGTCCCCCGAAAGCACGAACCCGGGCAGGGGGAACCGCCAGGCCACCTCCACCTCCAGTCCATGACGTTGCAAATCGGCAATCTCCTGTTTCACCGCTTGGGCAAACACCCGTAACCCCCGCCAACGCACCCGCCCGTTGAAACCCAGCTCCGTTTTATCCCTGCCGGAGAAAAGCATTGGGTTTTCTTACCCGCGCAGCAGCTCCAGCTCACCCCGGTACACCGTCCCACGGATGCGCTCTCCTTGCGCCACGGTGCGGCGGAAACCCCAGACCAAACCTTCCGCTCCCTCACCGGTCTGCGGATGCCACCAGCGCACTCCTAAGCCAAGAGCGGTCTCCCAGTGGCCGGAGAAGTTCACGTCGTTGCCCTTGGCATCGTAGAGGATGGGGAATCCAGAAAAGTAAACCGGTCCGTCAGGAGCTCGCCACTGCTCCGCTGTCCCGTTGTCCCCGGCCAAGACATTGGTGTCGCGAAGGAAGAGGGGATTAGGATTGGCCACGTGCAGGCGAAAAAAGACGTGGGGACTCAAATTGCCACCCATCTGCAGCTGCACTTGCTCAAACCTCCCAAAAGCGGTGCCCCAAAGGCCATAACTTTCCAGTCGCCGGTCCAACTGCTTGGTAAAACGCGGGGCCTTACCCAGCAGCAGAAAAAACCAGAACCCTGTGGGCTTTCCCGCTCCTCCTTTTGGCCAAAGACCGGCCAGGCCTCGCGCAGGTGCACGCGATCATCGGAGGAAGTGGGGTTGCGGTCGTAGAGGTCCAAGAGGTGCACCTTCAAGCGGCCGTGAATTTCCGGCAAAAAGCGAGCATCTAACATCAACGCCAGGTTTGACACCTCAAAGGATTCTTGAGGAGCGGGGGTGCGGAGTAGCCACCCCCCCCGGGGGAGAAGCCATCTCCGGTGCTCTGAAGGAACGGGGCACCACCTGCAGATCACGGGAGGAGCGAAAATTCAACTTCACCTCCGCGCTAAGCTCCAGGGTGGGATAACCCTCTTCCGCTGCCGGCGGTCCCTGGTCAGCGGCGAGGGAGGAGCCGACCAGCAGGATCCCAAGCAAAAAGGAAAGCAAACGTTGGTTCATGGAAAACCCCGGTTTGCCTGCAACCTGCGAGGCTGGCCGCTGCCTTCCCACCGACGGGCTAAGACGGCAAACGCCTAATGCGCGGGGCGCCGTTGGGGATGCCCCTTTTCCTCATTCCCATCGCCCCTTCGACCGAGCAGCAAGGCGCACCGGTAAAGGTGGTATGCTCAAGCGCTCCGCCCGAGGGCGGAGGGAGGTGCTCATGGTTCGCGGTCTGGTAGGCAGCTTGCTCCTGCTCACGGCCCAGCTGGCAGAAGCGGCAAGTTCGGGAGACCTGGGAACTCAGCTACCCGCTTGGAGCGCTCTTCCCTTTGCTGGAATTCTCCTCTCCATTGCCCTCTTCCCCTTACTCGCACCCCGTTTTTGGCACCACCATTACCCCAAGGTGGCAGCCTTCTGGGCGGTGGTATTGCTGATCCCGTTTGTTGCCGCCTACGGTGGACCCGCAGTGCACGAGGTCTTGCATATGGCCATTGCCGACTACATCCCCTTCATCATCCTCCTCGGCACCCTGTTCACCATCGGCGGCGGGATTTACCTCAGGGGTTCACTGCGCGGTTCACCCCCCGTCAATGCCGCCATCATGGTCATCGGCACGGCCCTGGCTTCGTGGATCGGCACTACCGGCGCCGCCATGTTGCTCATCCGGCCCCTTTTGCGAGCCAACAAGCGCCGGCGTTACCGCGCCCACACGGTGGTTTTCTTCATCTTCCTTGTGGCTAACATCGGCGGATCGCTCACACCCCTCGGCGACCCACCTCTGTTTTTGGGCTTCTTGCACGGCGTACCGTTTTTCTGGACCCTTACCATTTGGAAGGAAATGCTGCTGGTAGCGGGAATCGTTCTCGGCATCTACCTCATCCTGGACCGCCTACTTTGGGCCAAGGAAAGTCCGGAGGTGCGGCAGGCCGAAATGGGAAGTGAGAAGCTACGGGTGGAGGGATGGCACAACTTCTTCTTTTTGGCCGGCGTGCTGGGGGCGGTCATCGCCTCCGGGGTCCTCCATCTGCCCGATGTGCACATACTTGGGGTGCAACAACACCTGCAAAACCTGCTGCGTGATGGGTTTTTGCTGCTGATGGCGGCGGCTTCCTGGCTGACCACGCCGCGCCGCGTGCGGCAAGAAAACGAGTTCTCTTGGGAGCCCATCCGCGAAGTGGCGATCCTCTTTGCTGGGATCTTCGCCACCATCATCCCCCCCTTGGCCATGCTGCGTGCCGGCGAGCACGGCGCCTTGGGGTTCATCATCAAGGCGGTGGAGACCCCTGCCCACTTCTTCTGGGCCACCGGTTTGCTGTCGTCGTTTTTGGATAACGCCCCCACCTACCTCACGTTCCTCTACACCGCCTTGGGCCAGCTTTACCCAGGGATGCCACCCCGCCCGGCTATCCTTCAGCTGGTAGCTGAAAACCACGCCTACCTCCAGGCTGTGGCCACTGGAGCGGTGTTCATGGGGGCCAACACGTACATCGGCAACGCGCCCAATTTCATGGTGAAGTCCATTGCCGAAGAGCAAGGGGTGCCGATGCCCTCCTTTTTTGGCTACATCTTCAAGTACACGCTGCCGGTACTGATCCCCACCTTTATCTTGGCCACATGGGTGTTTTTCCTGTGAGGTGCGTATGAGCTGGGAGCTCTTTGTGATCAAGGGTGACCGCGCCTTGGTGCGTGGCTTCGTGCACGGCTTTGTCTGGGGCGCCGGGGACCCGCAGGGGGTGCACTGCGAAGCGGAGCTGCCTTTAGAAAAGGAGTCCTTGGCCACCTGGTTGCAGCTGGGACCTCATCAGCGATTGCTGGTGAAATCGCAGCTGGCGGAGCGGTTGGCCGCAGCCCTCGGCGAAACCCACGAGGAGTTGAAGGTGCAGCTCCAAGAACGCCTGCCGGTGCGGGAACTGGCTTTTCACGTTGAGGCCCGGGTGTTTTCCCCAGAACTCGCCGCAGCGCTGCAAGAAAAGCTCTTTGCCCACCTGCCCGAAGGAGTGGAGGTACGGGACAAGAACGAATCCCAAAGCCAGGATACGGCCGCACGAGGGGCAGAACTGTACGCCCCCGTACATCACTTTGACTACCGCGTTTCCTGCACCTTTGCCGGTACGGTGGAAGGGATCTTGGACCTGCACCGCCGTCTTTCCGGTACCGATTTCGTCAAGGTCTCACCGTTGCGGGTGCGCTAGCCGCCACCTGGACCACAGCCCCTTAACGGCGATCGCGGGGCACCCCTGCCCGACGGAGGATGGGGTCCTTGCCCTCCAGCTCTCTCACCAGTCGCACCGTCTGCTGAATTCGCCGCTGCCGTTCCCGTTGCAAGGCTTCCTGGCGTTTGCGCCGGATCGCCACCAGGGCGCTGGCAAAAATCAAAAGAAAACGCCAGGGCCAAGCCGCCCAAGGGAGCTTGGCCCCCTTCAGACGACAGCCCCAAAAGTTGGCACCTACCACGGCAGCGTTGGTGAGATCCGCCCGCCGCAAATCCGACCACAGAAACCGGGTATGACGGCAATCGGCGCCGATGAGGCGGGAGAAACGCAGATCCGCCCGCATCAGCTCAGCCCCTGTGAGGTCGGCCAAGACCAGATCGCAGCCGGAGACGTCTGCGTCCTCAGCTTGTACTCGCGCCAGACGGGCTTGGCGCAGCTTGGCCCCGCGGAGGTTGGCGCCGGTGAGCACCGCCTCCTCCATCACCGCACCTTCCAAATCCGCCTCCCGGAGGTCCGCCCCTTCCAACCGCGCCTGCTCCAGGCGAAAACGGGCCAGGTTGAGGCCACGCAACAGGGCACCGGTGAGGTTCGCCCGCACCAACGAGCAGCCCTCCAACCGCGGCAGGCGCAGGTCCTGCCCCGCCCAGTTGGAGGCAGCTAGCTGCACCCCCTTGAAAGAGGCCTCTGCCAGGAGGCAGCCGCGGAAGTCACAGCCCTGCATGTCACAGGCCACCACCTGCGCTTGCTCCAGGTCGGCATCGCGAAGCGAAGCCTTGTTCAGCTCGCACTTTTCCAGGGTGGCGCCCTTGAGTCGCGCCTCCTGGAAACTGGCCTCGCGCAACACCGCGTCGCGAAAGATCACCCCCTGCAGGTTGGCACGGGCGAAGTTGGCGCGCACCCCGTAAAAGCTCACAAAGCGAGCGCAAGCCAGGTTCAGGTCTGAGAAATCAACCCCTTCCGCCATAGCCTGATCCAACACGGCCGAGGAAAGGTCCGCGCCTTCCCAGCGGACCCCACGAAGACTGGCACCGCTGAGGTTAGCCCCGGCGAGATTCGCCCCCGTGAACAACGCACCCTCCAGGTTGGCCTTGGAAAAATCCGCCTCCCGAAGGTCAGCAGCGGAAAAATCGGTGCCGCGAAAGCTGGCCTGGGAAAACCTGGCCCTGCGGAGGTTAGCCCTGGCCAAGGACACCAGGTCCAGGCTCACGCCGGTGAAATCGGCTCCCTGGAAGCTGGCCCCCGAAAGCCTCGCTCCCTCCACCACAGCAAAGGCCAAAATTGCCCCATCCAGGTTGGCCCCGTGCAAATCCGCGTGGCGCAACACCGCGCGGGACAAGTCTTTTCCCCGCAAGTCCTGCCCTTGTAGGTTTGCACCCGTCAGGTCTGGGGCAATCCTCGGGTTTTCTTGGCGAAAGCGCAACCAATCTGGAGAAAGCAGCAGCCGAAGGTGCTCGGCGTTGGCCACGGCGAGATTGTAGCGGAGTTCAGCCGGGGGGAATGTCCTCGCCCAGGGAAGGGGGCAAACTAAGACCCGCTTCCAACTGCTCCAGCTCCCCCGCCTCCAACGCCTGTCGAACCAGGGTCCGCGCCAGGTCCAGCTCGCTCTGGTGCAAGAGCAAGCTTGCCGCACGGAACTCTGGCCTTCCCCACTGGCGCATCCCGGTGAACTCTCCCGGTCCGCGCAGGCGGAAGTCCTCCTCGGCCACAGCGAAGCCGTCGGCGGTGGAAGCAAAAAATTCCAGGCGTTGCCTGGCTTCACGGCTCACCTGCTCGCCCAACAGCAACACGCAAAAGGAGCGCCGCTGGCCCCGCCCAACACGCCCGCGCAGCTGGTGCAACTGCGCCAAGCCAAATCGCTCGGGGTTCTCAATGACCATGAGGGTCGCCTCTGGCACATCCAGGCCCACCTCAATCACCGTCGTGGCGAACAACACGGCGATCTCCCCCTGGGCAAAGGCCCGCATGACCGCATCCCGTTCCTCCGGCCGCAGCCGCCCATGGACCGTGCCACAGGCGATTCCCTCCAACTGGCGGCGCAAGGTCCGCTCGTGGGCCTGCAACGACTTCAGGGCAGGGGTTTCCGACCCTTCAATCACGGGGAACACCCAGTACACCCGCCCGCCAGAGCGCGCCTCCTCGCGCACGAACTGCAACAGCTTGGGCAAGGCCTCTCGTTCGCGGATCACGGTGCGGACGGGGCGTCGACCGGGAGGCAACTCATCCAGCACGCTCACCTCCAGGTCCCCGTAAAGGCTGAGGGCCAAGGAGCGCGGAATTGGCGTGGCAGTCATCACCAACAGGTGGGGGGAGCTGCCTTTTTCCACCAAGCGCTGCCTCTGACTGGTGCCAAACCGGTGTTGCTCGTCCACAATCGCCAAGCCAAGCCGGGGCACGGTTACCGTTTCTTCCAACAGGGCATGGGTCCCCACCACCAACGCCGGCGACCCCTGTTGCAGCGCCTTCCTCACTGCCTCTTTCTCTCCGGGGGCGAGGGAGCCAGTGAGGAGGTAAACGGGAAAAGGGATACGAGCAAAGAGCTTTGACAGGGTGGTCCAGTGCTGCTGGGCCAAGACCTCCGTGGGCGCCAGGAAGGCCACCTGATAGCCCGAGGAAAGCACCACCAGACTGGCCAAGGCCGCCACCACGGTCTTGCCGGAGCCCACATCCCCTTGCAACAACCTGGCCATAGGGGTGGGTTTTTGCAAATCAGCCACAATTTCCCCCACCGCCCGCTTCTGCGCACCGGTCAACGGGAAAGGGAGCATGGCGCGCGCCCACTCTCGCTCCCGTTCGCTCACCTGACAACGGGGTGCGGCTAGGGCGGACCGGGCAGCCCGCGCCTTTTCCAGGACCAAGGCCAAGCCAGCAAACTCCTCCAAGGCCAAACGCCGGTGGAAAAGGGAGGTGCGGCCGTACATTTCGTCCAAGAAACGGCCGGCGGCTGCCTCCTCCGTGGGTAGCTGAGGAAAGTGCACCTGCTGGAGTGCTTGCGCCAAAGTGGGATACTCACCGCCCAATAGGCGGTCCAGGACACCCTCTGCCACCTCCACTCGCGCCAGAGCCGCAGCCATGAGACTGCGCAGCCAACGCCCGCTGGCCGGTCCTAGACGCCGGTAGACGGGCACCACCCTTCCCAGGTGGAGGGGTTCACGGTCTTCCTCCACCTCCCACTCCGGCGAGACCAGCTGTAAGCCCCACCCCGAACGGGCGAGGCGCACGGTCCCGTGCAGCCAGAGGCGCACCCCACGGCGTAGGCTGCGCGCCACGTAAGGTTGGTTGAACCAGACCACCGGAATGGCGCCGGACCCATCCTGGACCAAGGCCTCCACCAGGTGGAGGGCACGGGTCCGGGCGCGCCGCTCCCGCAGGTCGGTCACTTCCCCCACCAAAGTGACCGTCACATCGGGGGTAGCCAGGGCGCCGATGGGGGTGGGGCTGGAGCGGTCCTCGTAGCGATAGGGCAAATACCAGAGGAGGTCGCCCACGGTCACCAAGCCCCGCTCCCGGAGCTGGCGGGCCCGCACCGAACCCACGCCGGGGAGGCGGTATAGCTCCGCGGCAAGGTTCAGGGTCATGCGCCAGACGGCCGGGCGTTGACGAGAATCCGCACCTGCAGGAGCACGTTACCCAGCTGCACCCAATCGGCGTCCATCACCTGGTAAGGCTTGTGGGCCTCAAGCCGCAAGGTGTTCAAAAAGGTCCCATTGCTCTTTTCGTTGACCTCCACCAGGAACAACCCTTCGTTTTCCGCGCGCATCACCGCATGCCGGCGGGACACGGAAAAGCCTGGATCAATGCTGGTGAGGTCCACATCGGGGGTAATCCCGGTGACGGGGTCATGGCGCCCGATGGTCGTTTCGCCCACCGGACGAAGGGGGAAGAAGCGCCCTGACCCCTCGTGGACCAAAACCGCCCATCCCTCAATCCCCTGGCTGGAGGGCAAAGGGGGCAGAAAGCTGGAAATGGGTTTTCGCGTCACCTTTGCCAAGCGTTCGGTGGTCTCGCGAAGCCGTGCGGAAAGCCGTTCTAACAGTCCCAGAGCCGCCTTCGGGTTGGTGAGAAACGCCTCCAGGTCGGCTCGGCCTAAGCGCAGCACCTCCACTTCGCTGAGGGCTTGGGCGGTGGCGGAGCGCTGGGGGTAGTCCTCCAACACCGCCATCTCACCAAAGAAGTCCCCTTTTTTGAGCTTGGCCAGCTCCTCTTCCGCTCCCCCCACCGTGCGGTAAATGCGCACGGTGCCGGAAAAGATGATGAACATGTCGTACCCCGGGTCCCCCTCGCGGAAAATGATGGAACCCTCGGGGAAGCGCTCCAGCTTCTCGCGCAAGGCCTCGGATAGGTGCATGGGCTTCACCTTAAGCACGCTCGTCCTCCCAGGTCACCACGCCCTTCCAGGTGTCCACGGTAACCCGAACCCCCAGGGGAAAAGCCAGGTTTTCCCGCACATGGCCAAAGGCCAGCCCTTCCACCACCGGCACCTCCTCCGGGATCACCTGCAATAACCGGTTTCGCCACAGGGTGCGAAAGCCTTTCTCGCCGCGGCCGCAACGGGCCAATTTCCCCACCAGGACTCCTGCCACCCGTCCAAGGCGGCCCGCCAACGCCAACTGGGTGAGCAAACGGTCCAAGCGGTAGCCCGGCTCCCCCACGTCCTCCACCGCCAACACCACTCCGTCCCAGGGCGGCTCGTAGGGCGTTCCCACCAACGACGCCAACAGCGACAAGTTGCCCCCCACCAAAAGACCCGTCGCGTAGCCCGGGCGCAGCACCTGGCGTTCACCGAACCGCCACAGCTGCCTGCCGAGCCGACCCTGCACCAGCTCGAGGATCCTCGCCGTTGCCCGCTGCGAGCGGCCCAAAGAGGTAATCATGGGCCCATGGACCGTTGCCCAACCAAAGCGACCAAAGGCTGCCGCATGGAGCGCGGTGAGGTCGGAATACCCAATGAGAAAACCGCCCCAGGAACTGAGCATCTCCCAGGGCAGCCGGGGGAGCAAGCGCATGACCCCATAACCCCCACGCACCGCCCAAAGGGCCCGACACCCCCGCTCCAAAAGCTCCAAAAAACCCTGCAGGCGCTGATCGTCATCTCCCGCCAGGTACCCCTGCCGTTGCCCCAGATTGGAAGCCAACAACACCCGGAACCCTGCCTGCTCTAACACCGCGACCCCGCGCTGCACCTCCTCTTGTCGGGGAGGGCTGGCGGGGGCCCAAACCCCAACGATCTCATGGGGCACTAACGGGGGAGGCAACGGCTTCGCTTGGTTCACGGGGGCATTGTAGCGCGCAGCCTAAGGCCCACCGAAAAGACGGTGGCGGGGAGGGCTGTAAGCCGAATTCTGTCGTGGGCACCCATTCCTCTGGGCCAGCGGTCACCCGCTAGCTCAAGCGGCCTACCCGGGGACCCGGCGCCGCTGCGCCACCGGGGGTGGGGCCCGTTGGTCCCCCTATTTGGCCTTGCTCCGCACGGGGTTTGCCGTGCCCCAGCTGTCACCAGCTGGGCGGTGGGCTCTTACCCCACCTTTTCACCCTTACCCCGCACCCCCTCGCCTCGGGGCATGGCACCGAGCTGAGCCGTGACCTTCGCACGACAGCAGGTGATGCAGGGCGGTATGTTTTCTGTGGCACTTTCCCTCGCGTTGCCGCGGCTGGGCGTTACCCAGCGTGCTCCCACCTGGAGTTCGGACTTTCCTCCCGGCACCGGCCCAGGAGACGCGGTACCGAGCGGGCGCCTACCCTCCCCGACACCACCCCTCATGGTAGGCCGCTTCCTCTACTTTGTCCACCAACCCAGGGCCGCCTGCACCAAGCTCAAGGCCGCGGCGGCTGCCGTTTCCGCGCGCAGCGTGCGAGGGCCAAGGTACAAGGGCTGAAACCCCGACCTCCCAATGGCGTCCAGCTCCGCAGAAGTGAACCCCCCCTCGGGGCCCACCAGCACCACCACCGCTTCGGGCTCTAAGACCCGGAGCGACTCAACACCCTGGCCGGAAGGATCCGCCACCACCCTCAACCCTTGGGCAGTGGCCAAGAGCTCCTTGAGCTCTTGGGGGGCGAGCACCTGAGGACAACGGGAGCGGCCGCATTGCGCCACTGCTGCCGCGGCAACCCTCTGCCAACGGCGAACCCGCTCTTGGTGATGCCGCCCCTGGACCCTGGCGCTCAGCACCGGGCGAATTTCCGTCGCACCCAGCTCGGTGGCCTTCTCTACCGCCCAATCAAAAGCCTGGGTGTGGAGCACCGCCAGGGCCAAGACCAGCGGCACGGGGGGCTCCCCGCGGCCGGCGAGCACCCGCTCAACCCTAACCTGGCAGGAGCCGTCGGGGTTCCAGGTGGCCAGGTAACCCTCCCCCACCTGGCCCACGAGGTTGAGCACCTCCACCGGCTCACCCACGGCCACTCGGTTGACCCGTGCATGATGGGCCGCCTCTTTGGGAATGTGGAGGGTGCCTACCTGGAGCGGCCAACCAGAAAGCACCAGTCGGGTCACTGCAGGCCCGCCACCAGAGCTGCCCACTCCCCCAGGTGCCGCTGGCGGCGTACCACGAAGCCTGAGGCTGCCAACTCACTGGCCACCGCTGCTTTTTGACCTACCAGCAAACCCGACAGGAACAGCACGCCCTCGGGCCGGAGCAGCTGACGAAAACGCGTCAACAGCGGCACGAACTGTTCCACCAGCATGTTAGCCATGATCAGGTCAAAAACCGCCACAGGGCGCAGGGCCTTCGTGGGGCCAGCAAAGAGGTTGATGGGCCACTCCCCGTGCCAACGCGTGGTCTCCCGGGCCACAAACACCGCCTCAAGATCCAGATCAAAACCCAGTACCCAACAGGCCCCTAAAGCCTTGGCCGCCAAGGCCAAGATTCCCGAGCCCGTCCCCACATCCAGCACCCGCAGTCCCGCCAAACCCTGCTCCTCCAGCAACAGCAACATGAGCTGGGTGGACTCGTGAGAGCCGGTGCCAAAGGCCTGCCGGGGCTCAATGCGCAAGGGGATCCGCCCCTCCGGTGGGGGGGTCGGGAAAGCCGGCTGTGGATCAATCCAAAAACGCTCCCCCACCGCAAAAGGCCGGGCTTGTTGCCGGTACTCGCCGAGCCAATCCAGGGCCGGCTGGGTTCCCTCCACCAGGTCTTGCGCCCCCAGCTGCTGCAACGAGCCCTTCACCTGGGCCAAAATGCCTTGGGCCTCGCGCTGCAGGTATACCGTCACCTCCACCTCACCGTTCACGTCTCGCACCTCACACCCCAGAACCGGCCACGGGTTGAGGACCAAAGGCAGCTCTTCCTCCCTGGTGCTGGGCAGGCGGAAGGTTAGGGTCAAAAAGTCGTCGCTCAACCGTTCCCCTCCAAGAAGTGGCGCACCTTGCGGAAGACCGAACCTCCTTGCTTTTGTTCCTCCGCCAGCAACTCCCGCAAGAGCTCTTTTTGCTTGGCGGAAAGCTTCCGTGGCACCATCACCTTGAGGTGCACCACCAAATCCCCTCGTCCCCCCCGCCCTACGCGGGGTAAACCGTGGCCCCGGAGCACTAGCGTCTCGCCCGGCTGGGATCCCTCGGGGAGGGCCACTTTCTTGGCACCTTCCAAGGTGGGGATCTCCACCTCCCCACCGAGAGCAGCGGCAAAGGCCGAAACTTCAATTTCCACGTGGATATCCGCTCCCTGACGGGAAAAGACCTCGTGGGGTTCCACCTGGATATCCACGTAAAGGTCACCAGGGGGGCCACCCCGCAGCCCCTCCTCTCCTTGCCCCACCAAGCGCAGCCTGGTGCCATCTTCCACCCCAGGGGGGATGGAAAAGCGAACTTCCCGCCGCTTTTCTACCCGGCCAGTGCCTTTGCACTCCCGGCACGGAGAGGAGATGAGCTGTCCCCGCCCGTTGCATTGAGGGCAGGTACGGACCAGGGAAAAGAACCCCTGGCTGTACCGCACCTGTCCCCGCCCCGCGCACACCTGGCACCGGACCGGCCTGCTGCCCGCGGCGGCACCCGTCCCGCCACAGACAGCACAGTTTTCTTCCCGGGGCACCTGGAGCACCTTGTCCACGCCGGTGGCCATTTCCTCAAAAGAGATCCGCACCACGGTCCGGAGATCGGCCCCCCGTTGCGGCCCCGAGCGGGAACGGCCGCCAAAAATACCCTCGAAACCAAAGAAGCTTCCCAAAATATCGGCAAAGTCACCAAAAATATCCGGACTAAAACCGGTAAAGGGCTGCTCACCTACGCCGGCGTGACCGAAACGATCGTAATGGGAACGCTTCTCAGGGTCCGAAAGCACAGCGTAAGCCTCCGCCGCTTCCTTGAACTTCTCCTCCGCTTCCTTATTACCTGGGTTCTTGTCTGGGTGATACTGCAAAGCTAAACGGCGGTAGGCCTTTTTAATTTCCTCTTGGGTGGCGTTGCGCGGTACACCCAATACCTCGTAGTAATCACGCCGAAAAGCCATGCTTCAACCTTCCTCCGATGGGGGCCTTTCAAGCCCCGCAAGTAACTTAGTGGGGTCGGCCATCATCAGGTGGGTAAAGAGCCGAGCCACTTCCTGAACGGAAGCCACCGCCTCCTGAATCGCCGCCTTGTCTTCGCTGCTCAGGGCGCGCCGCGCTCGGTGGAGCACCTCGTGAGCTTCCCGGCGCTTTTCCGGTTCCAAGGAATCACCGAACTGTTTAAAGACCTTCTCGTTGTTGTACAACAAGCCCTCCAAGCGGTTCCGCAGCAGGCGAAGTTCTTTTCGTTCCTGGTCCTGGCGGCGAAAGCGGTCGGCCTCGGCAATCATGCGGTCAATTTCTTCCCGCGTCAGCCCCCCAGCCGGGTTCACACGGATGGACTGCTCTTTCCCTGAGGCCACATCCCGCGCCGTCACCTGGACAATCCCGTTGGAGTCAATGGCAAAGGTGACCTCAATTTGCGGCACACCCCTCGGGGCGGGGGGGATGCCCACCAGTTCAAACTTGCCCAACGATCGGTTTTCCGCTGCCAGCTCCCTTTCCCCCTGCAAGACGTGGATCTCCACCGCCCTTTGGTTGTCGGCGACGGTGGTGAAGATTTGGGTGGCGCGTGTGGGAATCGTAGAGTTGCGCTCAATGAGCTTGGTGAAGAGCCCACCTCGGGTTTCAATACCCAGCGAGAGAGGGGTCACATCCAACAGCACCAGATCCTTCACCTCCCCCTGGATGATCCCCGCTTGGATGGCCGCCCCCACGGCCACCACCTCGTCGGGGTTGATGTCGCGGCAGGGTTCGCGGCGGAAAAACTCTGCCACCGTACGGGCCACCAAAGGCATGCGGGTTTGGCCCCCCACCAAGATCACTTGGTTGATCTTATCCGGGGATAGGCGAGCTGCTTCCAGCGCGTTGCGACAAGGTTCCAAGGTTCTCAGCACCAAGTCCCTGACCAGATCCTCCAACTGCTCCCGGGTCAGGGTGAAGTTTAGGTGCAATGCCTTGGACCCCGCCTGGGCGATGAACGGCAGCGAGATGGTGGCCACCTCCGCCGACGAAAGCTGGCACTTGGCCTGCTCCGCCGCTTCCTTAATGCGCTGCATGGCCATGGGGTCGGAGGAGAGATCTACTCCCGTCTCCTTCTTAAACTGCTGCAGGAGCAATTCAATGATCCGGGCATCAAAGTCCTCTCCCCCCAGGAACGTGTCGCCGGAGGTCGACCTTACCTCGTAGAGCCCTTCACCGATTTCCAAGATGGAAATGTCAAAGGTGCCGCCCCCCAGGTCGTAGACGGCGACCAGTTCCGTACCGCTGCTGCGGCCAAAACCGTAGGCCAAGGCCGCCGCCGTGGGCTCGTTGATGATGCGCAAGACGTTGAGACCAGCCAGGGTGCCCGCGTCTTTAGTCGCCTGCCGCTGGGCATCGTCAAAGTAGGCCGGTACCGTGATGATGGCTTCTTTCACTTCGGTACCCAGGGCCTGTTCGGAGAACTCCTTAATCTCGCGTAGGATAAAGGACGAGATCTCCTGTGGCGAAAAAATGCGTCCGCCAATTTGCACATAGGCATCGCCGTTGGGCGCCTCCACAATGGCGTAGGGCACCAGCTCGCGGGCCCGGTCCACCTCGGGGGAACGGTACTTGCGCCCCATCAATCGCTTCACCGCGTACACCGTGTTCTTCGCGTTGGTCACCGCCTGGCGCCGGGCAATTTGCCCAACCAAGAGCTCACCGTCTGCGGCCAAAGCCACCACCGACGGTGTGGTTCGTGCCCCTTCGCGGTTGGGAATCACCACCGGTCGCGAACCCTCCACCAACGCGGCACAAGAGTTGGTGGTGCCTAGGTCAATGCCAATTACGACACCCATGGTTCGCCCTCAGTGTCCTCGCCCTGGGCCGGCTCCCCACCCGTGCCGGTTTCCTGCTCCTCTTGCCGAACGGGCACCCCGACCACCACCAATGCCGGGCGCAGGAGTTTCTCTCCCAGCATATAACCCTTTTGCAGCACCTCCACCACCCGCTCCTCCTGCAGATCTGCCCGTTCCTGGCGGCCAATGGCCTCGTGAACACGTGGGTCAAAGGCCTGATGCAGCGGGTTCACTTCGCTGAGCCCGTAGCGAGCCAGCACGTCTTTGAGCTGGCGCAACACCAGCTCCACCCCCGTACGGATGCCCGATCCATCCCCCTCGGGTACCGCCAAGGCTCGCTCTAAGTTGTCCAACACCGGCAATATCTCCCGCAGCACGTCGGCGTGGGCAGTCCTGCGAAACTCCTCCATTTCTTTTTCTTTACGCTTGCGAAAGTTGTCAAAATCGGCCAGTTTGCGCAGGTACAATTCGCGGAATCGCTCCAGCTCCTGCTGCATCCGCAGCAACTCTTCTTGCAACGCCTGGTCCTCCGCCTCGGGCGCTTCGGGGGCGGCGGTGGGAGCCGCTTCCCGGTTTACCGCGTCCCCTGTCTCTTCGCCCGTGGCGGGCACTTCCAATCCCTTCTCTTCACGCTCCGTCATGCCCCCACGACCTCCTTACCCCAAGGGCCGCGATGAACCGCCCGACAAAGTCCACCATGGGCACGATCCTTGGGTAATCCATGCGCTTGAAGCCCACCACGCCAACCAAACCCTCCTCCCCACTGGCCAAATGGAAGGAGGTGACGATCAGCGACAGCTTCCCCTCCGCGTCAAAGGCCAGTTCCCGCCCAAAAACCACCCGGGGACCGGGAGCCGTGAGGTAGTTGTCTAACAGCTGCAGGAGCGAGCTCTTGTCCGCCAGGGCGCGGAAGAAATCGCGCACTGCCACTAACTCCCGCGGCCCCGCCTTGGCCAAAAGGTGCTCCGCGCCCTGCAAGAACAGCTCCCCACCGGCCTCCAATTCTCCTTCCAGGGCCCGCCGCGTCAACGCCACGACCCCGGCCAGCAGCGTATCGTATTGCGCCCGCTCCTCGGCCACCAGCGCCTCCAGTTTCCTTCGCGCTTCCGTCAGGCGCAAACCGCGGAAGGTCTCACAGCAGTAATTGGAAATGCGCTCCAGCTCTTCCGGGGTGTAGTCTCGTTCCACCGAGAGCAGGCGCGAATCCACGAACCCCCCTTGGGTCACCACCACCGCCATGACGCGATCCTTGGCCACCTTGACGAAGTGCATGGCCGCCAGGCTGGCCTCCTTGGGGGCAGGGGCAGCTGCCAAGCCCACCTCGGCAGTTTTCTCCGCCAACACCTGGCTGGACCGCAGCAAAAGCTCATCTAAGGATCCCGCTTCGGGCAAGCGAGCCGCCAGATCTTCCGCTTCCCCTACCGGCAACGCCGCGTGCTGGACCAACACCTCCACGTACACCCGTAGGGCCTCATCGGTGGGGACCCGACCCGCCGAGGTGTGAGGCTGCTCCAAAAGACCCTTTTCCTCCAGCTCTGCCATGATGTTACGCAGCGAAGCCGCGGAAAGCCCCGTACGGGAGACCTGGGCCAGCAACCCCGAGGCTACGGGTTCCCCCCGCTGGAGGTAAAGGGCTACCGCCTCGCAAAGGATCAGGCGTTCCCTGGCGGAAAGTTCCACACCGCTACCCATCGCCTTCCTACCGCAGTCTCAGTGTACCCTATCATGAACATGCCATGGAACCGTGGTTGATCGTTGGCGCGGGTCGAGTAGGAACGCAACTGGCACGGGCCCTTTTCTTGCGGGGACTGCCCCTGGCAGGGCTGGTGTATCGCTCTGCCGAAAGTCAACGAAGGGCAGCCAGCGCGGTTCCTGAACAGCTCCTCCTGCCGCTGGGTGCATTGCCCCAGCACGAGCGCCTGCTTTTGGCCGTGCGCGATGGTGAGGTGTTCAGCATTGCCAGCGCGTTAGCCGCCCAGGTGGGCCAGGGTGGCCTCGCCCTGCACACTTCCGGCGCTTTGGGACCCGAAGCGCTCACGCCTTTAGGCGAAAAGGGCTGGGAAGTAGGGGTTTTTCACCCCCTCGTACCCATTCCCCACCCAACCCACCCTCCGGTGGATTTTTCCGGGGCGGTGGTGACGCTGGCCGGCACAGCTGAGGCGCTCAACGCCGGGGAAAAACTGGCCTTGGCCCTGGACATGCTCCCCGTACCCTGCTCCCAGCTGCACTGGCCCCTTTACCATGCTGCCGCCACCCTGGCTGGGCCCATGCTGTACGCGCTCATTCATGCAGCCAAGCAGGAGCTGCAACGGGCCAACTTTCCTGCTCCCATGGTCCCGCAAGCCCTAGGGGCTTTAGCCCAAAGGGCACTGGCGTATGCCCTCCAGGCTCAAGGGTGGGAGCACCTTACCGGGCCACTGGTGCGCGGGGATCGCACGACCATGGCGCAACACACCGCGAGTCTAACCCCACCTGTGGCGGCAGCCTATGAAGCTCTTGCATCCTATGTGTCTTCCAGCTTCACCGGCGATGTTCCATGCCAAGGCCAAATGCCTAAACAGGCCAGCTAGCACCACGGAAGGGCTGGCCCCGGGCAAGGCCTTGGCTTTTTTCTGACCTGTTGTGGCAAGCGCACGCAAGGTGTGCGCCGAGGACGATCCCTTGCCCTGTGGCGTTACCAACTCCAACCCCGTAGCCGGTGGGCCTCCCCATCGTGGCGGGTGCCGCCCGCTTCCGCGCACGGGCCGGGCAAGTTGACAAGGGAAGCAATTGATGGCAAGCTTGCCTCCGGTGAGGTAGTGCGGTACGCGTTGGATTTCCAAGGTGCGTGCAACAAGCCGCGAAAGAAGGCGAGTTCGCGGCGTATTCCTTTGGCCGCTGGGACGCCCCCAGCATGGACCCAGGTTCTCCACGTGAGGGCCTTATGAGGAGTGCAGCATGGCAACAGGTACGGTGAAGTGGTTTAACGAAACAAAGGGCTTTGGCTTCATTACCCAGGAAAGCGGTGAGGATGTGTTCGTGCATTACACCGCCATCGTGGGGGAGGGCTTCCGGACCCTCAAGGAGGGCGCCCGCGTGCAATTTGACGTAGAGCGCGGTCCCAAGGGGCTCCAGGCCAAAAACGTGCGGCAAATCTAGCAAGCATCAAAAAAGCCTGAGACGGCGGCGCTGCGGCGCCGCTTTTTTTTCCAGCAAAAAGCCCGGCTTTCGGGGAACCGGCCCTCACTAGGGGGTCCAGGTCAGCCGCCCTGGTGCTGCTGGCTGTTCACGTCTGCTTGTCGGCGTTGCCCTTGAGGCTCCAGGGGCTTTTCCACCACATCCAGATCTTCCTAAGGGCTGTACCGGTGGGTGAGAGGAAACCCAAAGGCGGTGGCTGGGGATGACCGCCGAGCAACGCCGCAAGGTTCTTGCCCTTGAGCGCAGCATTGGGCTCTGGTGGCTTTTTCATCCACCAGCACAAATGCCGCCACCCCCGCATCCACCTCGCCGAACGGCAGCAACAACTCATCACCTCGCCTAAAGACCGAGTCAAGAACCCGCTGAATCGGAGCGGCCTCCACCCTAACCGGGGGTTGACGGGTGGCATCGCGCAGCCGCGCCTTTCCCGTTTGTTTCAGCCTTTTCCCTTCCCTGGGACCACCTTCCTCCCGCGTTCGCCTCCGAGCCGGGTGGGAGCTGGCCACCGCACATGCAAACGCAGCTCGCGGCTTGGTTCCCCGTCGCCATCGGCCAGCACCACCCGCCAGCGCCAGCTTTTCAAAAGCCGCAATAGCCCGTCCCAGCGCAGGACGCCGGCAAGGGAAGCGCACCCGGGCCATGAAGGGCTCCCTCAGCGGCCGGGAAAAACCTTTCCCCTTATTAATGTGGCGTGGCTGCCAAGCCCGCAGCAGCGTTCCACTGGTCTGGAGCAAGACCTGTCCTCGTCCACAGGTTGTTGCGGTCAAAGACACCAAAACCGCCTCCGCGAGGAAACCAAGACAACTGGTCTTCGGTGGGCAGATCCCGATGCACCAGGGTCGGCAGCATCCTCACCGCCCACCGGCTCACAGAGGCAAAGGTGGCACTCTTGGCTCGTCGGGAAGGGGTTCCTGGCGGGCGAGCCGTTCTTGGCCGGCCTGGGCGCCCCGACCGCGTTCCCAACTTCACAGCCACCTAAACCGATCGCAGCTGGTTATGAACTGTAAGCCCAAGAAGCGGCCCTGCTTTTCCCACTCCCCACCAGCTGGCTGGTAACAAATGGCAGCGAGGAACCCGTTTTTGCCTGGGTTTTCAGCCTTCTCAACGTCGTGGGTCCAGTCCTGGATGCGGATGATCCCGGATTCCGCAATGGCAGCTAATCCCACCCCGCTGCGGACCAAATAGGGCAGCCATACAAGTCGTAAACCATCCCGGCCTCCTGTGAAAACACGCCGTCCAATAACCGAGGGCCCTTCCCCCGGGCGTTCAGCGCGAATCCTTGGCCAAGGTCAAACTGGCCTTTGTTGTCAAGCCCTTTCCCGCCGGTCGCCGAACCCCAGGGGTACGAGACTGCCCGACCTGCGGGATCGGGCAAAGAAGAGCGGTTCAGGGCCTTATCCAGGCATCAGGAAGAAGGCTGGCGCGGGATGGGCAGGCGGATTTGCGTCCGCGGCTCGCCGTAGTAGGGCCGGTAGCCCATATCCAGCTGGTCGAGGGGCCCGCGGTAGAGGAGTTGGTCCAAGCCAATCACCGCCTCCTCGCGGGTGCGGAAGGCCATCTCGTGCTCCCGTGTCATGATGATCGCCTCTTTCGGGCAGGCATCCACACAAAAGCCGCAGAACACGCAGCGCAGCAGGTCAATGGTGAAGACCTTGGGCTTTTTTTCCCATTCCACGGGAGCTTCGGGGTCCTCCTCCGCCTCAATGTGGATGCAGTCCGCCGGGCAAGCGGTTTCGCACATGTAGCAGGCCACGCACCGTGGAGACCCATCCTCCCGGGTGAGGAGCACGTGCCGCCCCCGCATGCGCTCCGAGTACTCCCGTTTCACCTCGGGCCACTCCACTGTCACCGTATACTTCCGAGCAAAGAGGTTGCCCAAGAAATGGCGCAAGGTCACGCCCAGGCCCTTGAGGATCTCCACCAGGTAAAGGCGCTGCCAAAACCGCAAAGGACGAGGGTTGCATACGATTACGTCGTTGGTCATCGGTCCAGCTCCCCGGCAATGATGTTGAGACTGCCCAAAATAGCGACGCTATCCGCGACCAAGTGGCCTTTCAACATGTGCGGAAAGGCTTGGAAAATGGCAAAACACGGGGGGCGCACCTTGAGACGGTAGGGTTTGCCACTGCCGTCGGAAATGGCATAAAAACCCAACTCTCCGTTGGCGCCTTCCACATAGCCGTAGTACTCACCCGGTGGAACCTTCATCCCCTCCATGATCAACTTGAAGTGATAAATGAGCGACTCCATCTCGGTGTAGACCCGTTCCTTAGGGGGAAGGGCCACGTTGTGATCCGCCACGATGATGGGTCCGTCGGGGAGGTTGGCCAGAGCTTGCTCCACAATCCGTAGGCTCTGCCGCATCTCCTCCACCCGCACCAAGTAGCGGGCGTAGGTGTCGCCGGTGTGGGCGATGGGGACCTTAAAGTCGTACTGGTCATAGCCAATGTAGGGGTGGGCCTTACGCACGTCGTAAGGGACTCCACAGGCGCGCAGGCAGGGACCCGTCCACCCCCAGTTAATGGCTTCCTCGGCGGTCAATTTGCCAACACCCTCAGTCCGCTCACGGAAAATGCGGTTTTCCGTGATGAGCTTTTCCATATCGTCGATGAGGGGAGGGATGCGCTTGAGGAGGTACCGCACCGCCTCGGCAAAGTCGTGGGGCACGTCGTTGGCCAACCCCCCAATGCGCACGTAGGAGACGGTGAGCCTGCCACCGGCGCAGGCCTCGAGAAGTGAGTAGATTTCCTCGCGGGCCTGGTAGAGGTACAGAAAAGGCGTCATGGCCCCCAGGTCTGTAAGGTTGGCCCCGATGTCCACGATGTGGTCCATGATGCGGGAGAGCTCCGAGAGAATGACCCGAATTGCTTGGGCCCGCGGGGGTGCTTGGATACCCAACAGGTTTTCCACGGTGAGGGCGTAGCCCACGCCGTTGATCATGGGCGAACAGTAGTTCAGCCGGTCGGTATAAGGGATCACCTGGTTCCAGGTGTGCCGTTCCGACATCTTCTCAAAGCACCGGTGGAGGTAACCGATCTCCGTTTCCGCTTCGGTGATCACCTCGCCGTCCAGCCGCACCACCGTGCGCAGGGTGCCGTGGGTGGCCGGGTGCGCTGGCCCCAGGTTGAGCACTTGCGTTTCAAAATGATCCTCGTCCTCCTGAGCCACTTTGGCCCAGGAGGGCACGTACTGCTCCTCCTCCCGCAACAGCCACCGCTGTCCAGGGTCGTAGTCCTTGCGTAAGGGGTGACCCTGAAAGGCGTCGTGGGTCAAGATGCGGCGCAGGTTGGGATGGCCACTAAAGCGCACCCCAAACATATCAAAGGCTTCCCGTTCAAACCAATCGGCGGCCTTCCACAGGTGGTACACCGAAGGTACCACCAGGTCCTGCTCTCCCACCGGCACCTTGAGGCGAATACGGTGGCCGTGGCGCAGGGAGTACAGGTGGTACACCACATCAAAGCGTGGCTCCCGCTTGCCCCACCAGTCCACACCACAGATATCCAAGAGCAAATCGCAGGCTAAATCGGGGTGTTCCTTCAGGTGTTTTGCCAGATCCCACAGCACCCCTCGATCCACCACGAAGGTCTGCTGGTCTCCCCCCGGGAGCTCGCGCACCAAACCTTCGTCGGGAAAAGCTTGCCGAACTGCCGCCCTCCTGACCTCTCGCGTGGCCATTTCACGCCCCCATCGCCTTTTTCATGCCAGCCACCTTTCGCTGGTAATGGGTCTCCCCACGCTCAATCATCTCCTGCAGTTTCAGGACACCGGCAAACAGTGCCTCCGGCGTGGGAGGACAGCCGGGCACGTACACGTCCACCGGTATGAACTCGTCAATCCCCTGCACCACGTGATAGGCGCGGTAAAAGCCGCCGGTGCAGGCGCACGCTCCCATGGAAATGACGTACTTGGGCTCGGGCATCTGTTCGTATATCCGCACCAAGACCGGGGCGATCTTGTCGGTAATGGTACCCGCCACGATGAGCAGGTCGGACTGGCGAGGGGAAAACCGCACCACCTCGGCGCCAAAACGTGACAGATCGTAGTGACCCATCATGACCGACATAAACTCAATGCCACAACAGGCAGTCCCGAAGGGATAAGGCCAAAGGCTATTGGCCCGCGCCTTGTCCAGCAGCTTTTCCAGCTTGGTGGTGAAAAACGCGCTTGAACCGTCCGGCTTCCTCATGGAAATTGCCTCCCCTCTCCCACAACACCGACCTGGCCTCGCCGCTTCCCAAGGCCATGAGCATTATACGCACATTCACAAGGAGCCCCAGCCCGCGCACCAGCGAGCAAGCACCCGGGCCACAAAGGCTCGGGTTTCACCAAAAGGTGGAACACCTCCGTAAGCCTCCACCACCGCTGCGCCCGCGTTGTAGGCGGCCAACGCCCAGTCCACCCGGCCAAAGCGGTTAAGCAGCTGCCGCAGGTGCGCCGCACCGGCTTGGAGGTTGCCCGCCGGTTCATGGGGATCGAGAATGCCGTGGGCAAGCCACACCGTTGGCATGAGCTGCATCAATCCCCTGGCCCCCATGGGGGACACCGCATACGGGTTGAAGCCAGATTCCACCTCCACCACGGCCGCCACGAGTCGGGGATCCAGGTTGTGCCGCCTTGCCGCCGCCAGGATCTCTTCGCCAAAGGGCACCTTTTCGCCAAGGGGTCGGTGGGCAAACTCGGGAGTGCAAGGGGGCTGGGCGGGAGGAGGCTCCGCAGCCGGCGTTTGGGGCTGGAGCTCCACCACCCGCTCGACCCGCCTCAAGGGAAGCTCCACCCAGGCGCCTTCGGGGAGAACCACGCGAATACGTTCTTGGTCGACCAGGGCTGCCTTTTCCGCGTGAAAGAAGCTGCCGTCGGTCAGCACCACCAAATACGCCGGCTGGGCCAACGGCGTGGTCGCCAGCCACGGCGCGAAAAGGAAAACCCAGGGAAACACCTCACGCCCTCGGGTGCGCACGCTCGTACAACTGGCGGAGCCGCTCCCGCGTCACGTGGGTGTAGATTTCGGTGGTGGAAATGTGGGCGTGCCCAAGCATGACCTGTAGCGCCCGTAAGTCGGCACCGTTGCTGAGTAGGTGCGTGGCAAAGGAGTGGCGCAACACGTGGGGCGAAAGGGGAGAGGTAATCCCCACTTGTCGCCCGTACCCCTTGATGAGTTGCCAAAACCGCTGTCGGCTCATGGGCTCCCCCCGCACGGTGAGGAAAAGAGCCTGAGGAACCTTGCGCCCCATAAGCTTGGGGCGACCGTGTTCCAGGTAACGCCCCACCCAGTGGCGTGCCTCTCGCCCCATGGGAACCACCCGCTCCTTATTCCCCTTCCCCACCACCCGCACAAAACCAGGGTCTAAGCGCAGTTGGCCAACCGTCAAGCCCACCAGCTCGGACACCCGCAAACCGGTGGCGTAGAGCAGCTCCAGCATGGCCTTATCGCGCAATCCCTGGGGTGAGGCGGTATCCGGGGCGGCCAACAGGGCCTCCACTTCCTCGTTGCTGAGAAACCGCGGGAGGCTGCGCAAGAACCGGGGGTGTTCTAGTTCCAGGGTAGGGTCTTCGGTCAGCTTTTCCTGAGCTACCAGGTAGCGGAAAAAACCGCGCAAGCTGGAAAGCACCCGCGCCGAAGAACGGGCGGAAATCCCTTGGGCTCGCAAGTAGGAAAGGTACAGGCGGATATCCCCTCGCTGACATTGACAGGGGTCTAAGCCCTTCTGCTTGGCCCATTGAGCAAATCGCTGCAAATCAGCGCGGTATGCCTGCACCGTCAACGGCGACAGGCTCCGACCCACCGTAAGCTCGGCCAGGTACTCCGCAAGAAGCGGTGCAAACTCAGGGCTCTGAGGACGCTCGCCCATCGCTCACCCAAAGCACAGGTGCCCCATCCCAGCGGTACCGGTCCAGGTCCACTCGCCCCTGGCCGTCACACACCACCCCTTCTTCCGCTAACAGCTGCCGCTGACGGTACGGGGGAAAATCGGGGAGTTTTTCCGTGGAAAGCCCTCCCTGGGCATTTACCACGCGGTGCCAAGGCACATCAGGCGGGCACACGTGGAGCGCCCAGCCCACTGCCGCCGGTGAGAGTAGATAGCCGAGCCGTTCGGCAATTTGCCCGTAGGTCATAACACGTCCTGGTGGAATCTGTCGCACCAGCCGATACACCAAGTCAAAAGCCTTAAGCTCAGCCACATGGCCGAAAACCCTCTTCCCCCGGGCCCTCACCGGCGCAAGTGTAACCTGATTAAGACGCCCTCTCCTGCATAATGGGCAGGGAGGTGGCGCATGAAAACCTTTGCCTTCAAAGTGGACCCCCTCACCGGCGAACAGTACTACGAGGTTTACCTGCGGGGCCAGCAACTGCTCACCGATCCCCTGCTCAACAAAGGCTCACACTTTTCCATTGAGGAGCGGGCATCCTTGGGCCTGACGGGACTCCTGCCCCACGGGGTCTCCTCTTTGGAGGAGGAGGTGGCCCGCTCATTGGAAAGCTACCGCCGCAAGCCCGATGACCTAGAACGGTACATCTTTCTCTTGGGCCTCCTCAACCGCAATGAAACGCTGTATTACAAGCTTCTCACGGAGAACCTCATTGAGATGCTGCCCATCGTCTACACCCCCACCGTGGGCCAAGCCTGCCTCCTCTTGTCCCGCATCATGCGCCGGGCCCGAGGGGTTTACGTCCACCCGGACAACATTGCCGCCATTGACGCCATCTTCGCCAACGTACCGTTACCCGAGGTGCAGCTCATCGTGGTCACCGACGGCGAGCGGATTTTAGGCCTTGGGGATTTGGGCGCCGACGGTATGGGCATTCCCGTGGGCAAAGTGAGCCTGTACGTGGCCGCCGGTGGACTGCACCCGGCCTGCTGTCTGCCCGTGTGCTTAGACGTGGGGACAAACAATGAGCGCCTCCTAGCCGATCCCCTTTACTTGGGATTCCGCCGCCGGCGGTTGGAAGGAGAAGACTACGACCGCTTCGTGGAACGGTTTGTCCTCGGCGTCAAGCGAAACTTTCCTAACGCCCTCATTCAGTGGGAGGATTTTGCCAAGCACACCGCTTTCCGCCTGCTGGAGCGCTACCGCGAACGCGTTCCCTCCTTCAACGACGATATCCAGGGAACGGGTGCCACTGCCTTGGCAGCCTTGCTCACCGCCAGCCGGATTAAGAAGCAACCCCTCCGGCGCGAACGGGTGCTCATCGTTGGCTTTGGTCAGGCGGGGGTGGGTACGGCGCAAGCCATTTTCGCCTACCTACGCCGGCAAGGACTGACGGCCGAGGAGGCTCGTTCGGTGATCTGGGCGGTGGACGTGCAAGGTTTGCTGCTGGAAGACGATCCCTCCCTGGAACCTTGGCAGCAACCCTTTGCCCGCCGAAGGGAGGAGGTGGCGGGCTGGCGACTGCGGGATGCGAACCGCATTGGACTGGAGGACGTGGTGGCCAACGTAAAGCCCACGGTGCTTGTGGGCGTGACCGCCCAATCGGGGCTGTTTTCGCAGAAGCTGCTGCAGCAAGTGGCCAAAGAGGAACCCCGACCGGTCATCCTCGCCCTTTCCAACCCCACCAGCAAGTCGGAGTGCACACCGGAAGAGGCCCTCCAAGCCACCCAGGGACGGGCGTTGGTGGCCACCGGCAGTCCTTTCCCCCCCGTGCCATGGGAAGGGCAAATCTTTGAGACGTCCCAATGTAACAACCTGTACATGTTCCCCGGTGTGGGCCTGGGTACCCTCGTGGCAAGGGCGCCTAAGGTCACCGACGAAATGTTCTTAGCCGCCAGTCAAGCCCTTTCCAACCTGGTGACAGCCGATGAAATGGCCCGGGGGATGCTCTTGCCGCCCTTGAGCGCGGTGCGCAAGGTGGCCTGGCATGTGGCCCTAGCGGTAGCCCGACAGGCGCGGGATCAGGGTTTAGGCCGTCTCCTGGAAGACAGCGAGCTGGAACAGCTCGTCACTCGCGCGCAATGGGAACCCAAGTTCGTCCCCTACCGCCCCGGAAGGCTGTGACCGCTTGCAAAAGATAAGGCGCACCGGCAAAGCACGAAGCTTGCCACCCGGTGCCCAGGGTCCCGCCCGCAGACGGGGACGCGCCCTCGCTAGGAACGAATCCGGAGGTTTCCTGGCAGCTCCTCCACCACCAGTTCCAGCTGCCGGCTCATCTCCTCCGCATTGTTGGCCCGCAAGAGACTGGAAACAAAGCTGCGGCGGCGGCACATCCAAGAAAGGCGGGCCAACCACCGCAGGTGGGCCTGATCCCGGCGAAAGGCCAAAAGGAAGAAGATGTGGGTGGGCTTGTCATCGGGCGAGCCAAAGGCGACTCCCTTGGCAGATCGGGCCAGGAGGAGGAATTGGCGGGGGAACTTATCCACCGCTCGGTGGCGGGCATGGAGGAAGGCAACGCCGTTGGGCATGGCTGTGGGCACCATCCGTTCGCGCTCGGTCAGCGCCGTCTCCAGCCACCGTGGGTCCGTCACCATTCCCTTGTTGGCCACGAAGCTGACAATTTCCTTGATCACCTCATCGCGCGTTGCCGCGGTGAGGTTTTCCACCACATGACCGGGGTTGAAGATTTCGGAAAGTTTTGGGTCCTCCGGTTCGGGCACGAAGGATGCCACCTATTCCTCCCCGCCCCTCAAGGGCGTTCCCATTCTAACTCAGGACACGGCCAAAGCCTGTGCTGCAGCTCGCACCTCCTCCCAAGCCAGCCGAACATGAGTACCCTGAGTTTCCGAGTTGCCCACTGCCAGATGGAGGGCGAAGCGCCCCGCCAGGGTGGTGTGGGAGAGGAAAACCCGGCCCCCGGCGTTAACCCGCTGCAGCAGTTGCCGGTTGGCCTCGGCCCTTGCGGCCTCATCTCCGCCCCGGGGATGACGCCAGCGAAAGTTCACCACCGAAAAGGGCACCGGTGCCAACAGCTCAAAATCTTCACTTTCCTCCACCCACCGAGCAAATTGCCGCGCCAGCTCCACATGCCGGCGGATCACCTGGGCCAAGCCCGAGGTGCCAAAGGCGCGGAAAACAAACCACAGCTTTAAGGCTCGGAAACGCCGGCCCAGTTGGAAGGTATAGTCCATGAGGTCCACCGCTGCTCCGCCATCGGTGGTGAGGTAGGAGGGTACCAGGGAGTAGGCCGCGCGAAACGCTTCGGGGTGGGCGGTAAAGAGGCAGGAGCAGTCCACCGGGGTCAAGAGCCACTTGTGCGGGTTGCTAACCAGGGAATCAGCACGCTCGCAACCGGCGAGGGCCCAGCGAAACTCGGGTGCCACAGCGGCGCTTCCGGCATAGGCGGCGTCTACGTGCAGCCATAGCCCCTGGGCCTGACAGAGGTCGGCCAGCTCCGGCACCGGATCCACCGAGGTGGAGGAGGTGGTGCCCACGGTGGCCACCACTGCCAAGGGCAGGAAGCCCCGCCGGCGATCCTCCACAATGGCCTCTTCTAGGGCATCCACGCGCAGGCGAAAGGAGGCGTCGGTGGCCAACCTGACCACGTTGTCCCGTCCTATCCCCAGCACCATGGCCGCCTTGTCCACAGAGGAATGGGCTTCCTGGGAACAGTACACGCGCAGCCTGGGTCCCCCTTGCAGGCCCCGCTCCCGGCATCCAGGAAGAGTCCGCTCCCGAGCGGCTCCCAAAGCCAACAAGGTGGAGGTGGAGGCGGTATCGGTGATCATGCCAAACCAGGAAGTGGGCAGCCCCAGGGCCTGGGCATACCAGGAAACCACCACCTGCTCCAGTTCGGTGAGGGCAGGGCAGGTCTTCCACAGCATGCCGTTGACGTTCAACGCCGCCGACACCAGCTCCGCCGCTGCCCCAGGGGCCGAACCGGTAATGCCGAAATAGCCCAGGAAGCCGGGGTGATTCCAATGGGTCACCGCTGGGAGAATGAGTTGTTCCAGGTCAGCAAACCAAGCTTCCGGCGGTTCCCCGTGCTGTGGGGGTGCCGCGGGAAGCTGTGATTGCAGCCACCCTGGCGCCACCCTCGCCAGCACGGGGAACGACTCCACCCGGTAGCGATACCGCTCCACCCACTGGCTGGCCAATGCCAGCAGATGGCTCCAGCTGATCGGCTCTTGGCTCACTGGGTCTTGCGGAACTTAATAGAGCATCCCAAAGCCTTGGTTTCCGCCACCGGCACCGGCTTACCCTCCACCAAGGCCTGAAGGGCATCGGCCAAGTAGGTTTTCTTCACCTCCTGCGGCTTCTCGGCGTTGTCATCAATGGCCCCGTGGTATACCAGCTTCCCCTGGGCGTCGAAGAGGAACACCTCTGGTGTGCGGGTTGCCCCAAAAGCCCTGGCCACATTCGAGGTGGCGTCCACCACGTACGCAAACTGGTACCCGTGCTCCTTGGCCTGAGCCACCATGTGATCGAAGTCGTCGTCAGGGTACGCCACCGGGTCGTTGGAGTTGATGGCTACCACCCCTACCCCTTTCTTGCTGTACTCGTTGCCCAGGGCCACCATCCGCCCTTGCCACGCCTTCACCCAGGGGCAGTGGTTACAGGAGAAGATCACCAGCAAGCCCTTGGGGCCAACCAGCTCCTTGAGGGTGATCTCTTTGCCATCTACCCCTTTCATCTTCACGTTGGCCACTGAAGCCGGTAAGGCCTCACCCGGTTTCAGAGCCCACAGGGACGAGCTAACGAGTAAACCGATCAACCAAAAATAAACGAGCTTTTTCATCGTTTCCCCCCTTTCTTGCTTTGTTTTTTTCTGGCCTGCATCAGGGCCTCCTCCAGGTCTTTCTTGCTGACTTTTCGGTCAAAGAACACTACCAACTCTCCTCCCGGCGCAAAGACAAAGGTCGCCGGTAAAACCCCGCTCCAAAGGGGTGAGAGTACGGCAATAAACTCTTCATCGCTCCCGTCCTTGAGGTAAGTGAGAAAGTCCACCCCGCGCTGACGTAAAAACTGTTCCACCAACTCCCTTCTGTTAGAAAAATCCGCGGATACGAGGACCACCGATACCTGGTCTTGGTGGGAACGGGCAAAAGCAATGAGTTCAGGAAACTCCTCCACACAGGGCCGACACCAAGTGGCCCAGACGTTGACAACCACGGGTTTTGGCGAGGAGCGGATGAGTTGGCGAAGCTCCACCGGGGTCAAGGGCTGCAATGCGACGACTGGCAAAGCGAAAAGCAACGCTGGTAGGACCATCAGAGCGCATTCTACGCGCAGGCCAGCCACAGGTTTTTCAAGGCTTGGTCTTTGCCTCAGGGCTCGGGGGCAATAACCCCCTTTCGCGGGGCACCCCCGCGGCATCCTTTTGCCAACGCTCCTTGAAACGCAAAGCCTCTGGGTGCTGCGACTCGCGCTCCAGGGCGGTGGAAAGGCAACGCCAGGCTTCTTCCCTGCGGCCCAAAGACATGTACAGCTTGGCCAAGTTTACCCACGGTTGGGCATAGGAAGGATCCCGTTGTGCAGCCTGCTGAAACCAGCGCTCCGCCTCCTGCTGCCGTCCCAGGCGGGCGTAGGCAGCCCCCAGGTTGTTGGCGATCACCGCATCATCAGCCTTGCGCTCAAGGGCAGCGTGGTAGGCGGCCACAGCCTCCACCACTCGCCCGAGACGGAAAAGGGCGTCCGCGTAGAGCCGCAGCCCCTCTCCATCCTCAGGGGCGAGCTCAGTGGTTCGCTGCAACACCGCCAGCGCGGCACTGGCTTGCCCTTGCTCCAAGCGCATGCGTCCCCATTCCCGAAAAAGCTCGGCCCACAGGGGAGCCTGTTGAGCCGCCACGGCGAACGCCTGTTCCGATTCCTCCCACCGTTGAAGGCGGGCAAGGGCGGCCGCGCGCCGGAAATGGGCCTCAGCGCTGGAAGGAGCTAGTTCGCAGGCTCTTTGATAGTGCCGCAACGCGCCCGCTAGATCCCCTTTCAGGTTGAAGACGGCGTCACCAAGGGCAATCTCACCACTGGCCCGCTGATCGCCCACCCGCACGAGGGGAATCAATGAAACTGCCAGCGCCGTGAACATCGCGAGAAAGGCCCGGGATGGGAGCCGCCAACCCCTTTTTCGCCAATAACTTAAGGTCAGGCCAGCAAAAGGAACCAAGAGCAGCACCAACGGAAAACGATAGCGGGCAAGGACAAAAAACAACGCGACGCTGCCTAGGTAGAGAGCTCCTCCGAAATAACCTAGCAGCAATCGCTGGCGTTGATGCCATCCCAGGACCATCCCACCAGCCGCCAACGGGAACAGGATCCACCAACGGATTGCAGCGACCTTCAGCGACCAAAATGAGCCGGCACGACTATAAAAATCATCGGTATCTGCCACCTCCACCGCGTTGACCGCAAGTAAGAGTTTCTTGCCCAGCAGGGCTAACCAATGGGCAGGCTGCTGGAGGGCAAACCTGAACGATTCTTTCGCCCAAAATCGCGAGACTTCCCCGTCGGAAAGGGTGCGGCCGGTCGCCAGCTCTGCCAGAAGGCGCGCATCCGCCCGCTCAAAAACCGCGTTACCCCGGCCCGCTGCCAACGGCTGGTAGAAACCCGTGGCCTGTGGGTTGTTCCCAATATAAAAGTTTGGACCAAATTGGGCCGTCGTGAGGTGCAGCTCCCCTCCCACCCACCAATTCCGCCACGCCACCGGTCCCAGAACCCCTATCAGGCCGAGGGCCAACAACGCGAAGCAGGCCACACGCCGTGCCGGAGAAATCCCACGACGCCATGCCGGAAGCGCCACAACCGGGATGAGCAGCAAGGCGTTTTCCCGGTTGACGGTGAGCAGCGCGCCCGCCGCACCCGCCAGGAGCCAAGTGCTGAGGCCACCGGCCCCCAACACCAGGCGGGACCAAAGCCACCAAAGCCAAGCCAACAGCACCGTGTCCAGCGCAGTTTTCTGCAAAACTCCCTCAAAGAACACCGCTGGTCCGTAAAAAGCCAAGAGCAAGCCGGCCATCGTTCCAGCGGTGACGTTCACCAGCGTGCGGGTGGCACGGGCCACCAAAAGGCAAGCCAGGACGCCAAGGATCGCCTGCACCGCGAACACTGCTAGGGGTTGCGTTCCCAGAACGGCGTAGACAGCGGCGACGAAGTAGGGATACTAGGGCGATTGGTAAAAGACCCCTTGATGGAGGGACGCGAGATCCCCTTCCACAATGCGTTGGGCCCAACGGCTATACACCCACCCATCCCCGGCCAACCAGCGGGCCAAAGGCGACATGGCCAATTCGGCCACATGCCAAAGGCGTACCAGGGCACAAGCGCCCAGGACCCACCAGTCACTCCAATGAGCCCCCCACCCCCACCAGCCAGTCGGCCGCTCGCTTTCGTTCTTTTGGAACAAAAGTGGCCTGGCAGCCTGACGTCTCCTGGGATCAGTTCCCGGCATAAGGAGCCCTCCACCAGAGCAACGAGTACCAACCCCCACGGGGGCAACGGGATTCTGCCACGCACCGTGATCCCTGCTCTAGCAGGGAGAAAGCCTGCGCAAAAAGGCAGAACTGCCAAGCCCGAGCGTTCCCAGACAAGCCGAGTTAGAGGGGGAAAGAGGAAAAAGCGAAAGGCCCGCGATGGAACGCGGGCCTTTCATAATTCCCGGCAGCGACCTACTCTCCCACACCGTTTCCAGTGCAGTACCATTGGCCCTGAGGGGCTTAACTTCCGTGTTCGGAATGGGAACGGGTGTTTCCCCCTCGGTATGGCCACCGGAAAAACTTGCAACTTGGACAACTCAACTGGGTCGGCACACCAAGCGTTTGGAAATACTATATGGTCAAGCCGCACGGCCGATTAGTACGGGTCAGCTCAACGCGTTACCGCGCTTACACCTCCCGCCTATCAACCTGGTCATCTACCAGGGGCCTTTAGGGGCATGACGCCCGGGACACCTGATCTTGGAGTTGGCTTCCCGCTTAGATGCTTTCAGCGGTTATCCGATCCGGACACAGCTACCCGGCGCTGCCGCTGGCGCGACAACCGGTACACTGGAGGTCCGTCCGTCCTGGTCCTCTCGTACTAAGGACAGCTCTCCTCAAGTGTCCTCCGCCCGCACCAGATAGGGACCGAACTGTCTCGCGACGTTCTAAACCCAGCTCACGTACCGCTTTAATCGGCGAACAGCCGAACCCTTGGGACCTGCTTCAGCCCCAGGATGCGATGAGCCGACATCGAGGTGCCAAAC
>JANXCP010000160.1 GCA_025060245.1 Thermoanaerobaculum sp.
GCCCATTTGGAAGGTCCCATCAGCGGCACGCCGCCGGGGATCTTCATGGAGTGGGACGACTCGACCTGGATGGGAGACCCGCAGGATGCCCTGCGCATTTGGTACTTCACCCCCAACTGGGCTAACCCCTCCGCCTCCACCTTTGGGATTAGCGGCCAGCCCAACCAGATCCTCTACACCGCCAACATTGATCCCAACATGTGCGGGTTTTCGCGCAACTGCATTCCCCAGCAGGGAACCACGCAGACACTTGATGCCCTTTCTGATCGCTTGATGTACCGCATCCAGTACCGGGAGTTCCCCACCTACAAAGTGCTAATCACCTCCCAAACCGTGGATGCGACCGGCTCGGACCGCGCTGGCGTCCACTGGCGGGAGCTGCGCAACACCGGCAGCGGCTGGACCATCTTCCAGGAGGGGACCTACTCCCCCGACTCCAACCACCGCTGGATGCCCTCCGCGGCCATGGACGCCGCGGGCAACATTTGCGTGGCCTACTCCATCTCCTCGTCCACCATGTTCCCTTCGGCGGCCTACGCCTGCCGGGAGTCCGCCGATCCACCGGGAACCTTGGGGAACGAGGTGATCTACAAGGTGGGGACCGGCTTCCAGTCGGGCGGCAACCGCTGGGGTGACTACTCAAGCATCAGCGTGGACCCAGTGGATCAGTGCACCTTCTGGACGGCCCAAGAGTACGGCCGCGCTTCCGGAAGCTTCTTCTGGTCCACGTTCATTGCAAGCTTTAAGATGCCCAACTGCGTGGCCGGTCCTTCGGGGGTGGTCCAGGGTACCGTCACCAACGCCATCACCACCAACCCCATCGCCAACGTGGTGGTGCAGGCCGCGGGAACCAACACCTACAGCACCACGACCAACAGCTCGGGTCAGTACTCCATTTCGCTGCCTCCCGACACTTACACCTTCACCTTCACCGCCTTTGGGTATCAAACCCACACCGTGCCCAACGTGGTGGTGAACGCCAACGACAACATCACCCTCGACGCGGCGCTGCAACCCTTGGCCAACGCCACCCTGGACGGCTACGTCCTCGGGGCGCCCCATAACTGGCCGCTGTACGCCAAGGTGGTGGTGAAGTACGGCGCCAACACCATTGCCACCGCCTTCACCAACCCCTTCAACGGCTACTACTCGGCGCCCAACTTGCCCGGCGCAATTAACTACACCCTGGAGGTCACCTCGCAAATCCCAGGCTACCAGCCCGCCACCCGCTCCATTACCCTGAACCCCGCGGGGCAGACGGAAAACTTCATCCTGAATACCGATGCCACCCCCGATTGGGTGGACTGCGTGCTGCAAGGGGGCTTGAACGAAACCTTTGAAGGCAGCTTCCCCCCACCTGGTTGGAAGGTGGAGGTGTACAACACCTACCCCAACAACAACTGGCGGCGCAACGACCAGTGGGGCCGTACCCCCAACCCGGTCCCCGGCGGCACGGGCTTTGCCGCCGGTGCCGACTCGGACATGGCAGGTTCCGGCTCTGGGCCCTTTGACACCGGGCTCATCACCCCCTACATCCAACTGCCCGCCACCCCGCGCCAGCTGGCCTTTGATCATTATTTCCGCCTTTTTTACTCCTCGGATCGGGGTTACGTGGACATTTGCGTGGCGCCCTGTTCCAGTTGGACCAACCTTGTGACCTACAGCACCAGCAACCAAACCCCCCAGACTCTTAGCCTGGCTGCCTACGCCAACCAGAAGGTGCGCATCCGCTTCCGTTTCGTCTCCGTGAGCTACGCCTGGTACTGGTACATTGACAACGTCCGCACCCAGACCCCACCAGTCCCACCGCCCCCGCCCACCTCACAGTGGGTAGAAAACTTTGACGGAGTGACGCCGCCTGCTCTACCCACCGGGTGGTCAGCCACCGATGTCAGCGGAACCACCGGCGATTGGCTCACGAACGCGGGAACTCACCATCCTTCGGGCCAGCCCGCCTTCTCGCCGCCCAACCTTGTTTACTTCAATAGCTGGCATGCAAGCGCGGGGAATTCCACGCGCCTTTGGAAGACCACTCCTGAGACGATTCCAAGTGGGCAAACGGGGTTCGTGTACTTCCGGATGTACCACGACACAGGCTTCTCGGGATCCAACGACCGCATCCAGGTCCAGTACTCGGTGAACGGCACAACCTGGACCAACATCGGCCCGATTCACCCGCGCTATGACGGCTCCACTGGATGGAAACTCCACACCGTGGAGCTCACCGGCGTGACCGGAACGGTGTACATCGGCCTTCTGGGCATCAGCGCTTACGGTAACGACATTCACGTGGACAACGTGGAGTTCCTCCTGGGTACCGGTGGCACGCCCCCCATCCCGGACAACCCCATCTTCACCTGCAACGCCGTCCCGGGCACCATGGTGATGGGCTTCACCACTGACCAGAACACCAACCTCCCGCTCAACGGGGTGCAGGTGAAGAACAACGAGACCAACCGCACCGCCCTGAGCATGGCCACCCCCGCCGATCCCAACATTCCCGACGGCTTCTACTACCTCTTCGTCCCGCTGCCGGGTTTCTCGCCTTCCACCCGCACCTTCACCGCCACCAAGACCGGTTACGGTCCGGCCAATGCCAGCGCGGTCTTGCCGCCGAATACCACCTACCAAATCAACTTCGCCTTGCCGGCCGGTTGGCTCACCCTGTCCCCCTCCTCCCTCTTCTCCCGCCTCCTCACCGGCCAGTCCGAGACGCAAAACCTCGTCCTTACCAACCAAGGCGGCATTCCGGTGAACTACAACCTGTACGTGATCCCGCAGGCCACCACCTGGCCGCACCTGTCGCCGGTGACCCAGACCCAAGCACCTTCTGCTCCCGCCTCCCTCGGCCGGGCACCGTTCACCCAGCCACCCGCCTACGGCAAGATCGTGCCTCCGGCCCTGGTGAGCGTACCCGCCAACGGCGTGGATCTGTTGGGTGATCAGCTGAAGTACTGGCCAGACATCACCGTTCCTGGTACGGCCACCAACGTTGGCCCCGACAGCGCCTACGACTTCGGTGGCGATTTCCGTTTGGGTGACTTTACCAAG
>JANXCP010000161.1 GCA_025060245.1 Thermoanaerobaculum sp.
ACCCCCGCCTCACCACCTACGCCACCAACGGGCAACACCACACGCTGCCCCAGGTGGATCGGGAGTTCCTCCACCGCCAGCTGCTGGAAGCCCAGGCCGCCATTACCGCCGTCTTAGGTGCACCCCCTTCCCCCCTATGGCGGGCTCCTTACGGCGAGTACAACCGGCAGATCCTCGGTTGGGCCGCCGAACTGGGCTTGATCCACGTGGACTGGACGCGCAACGGACGCCAATCCTTGGACGCCCTGGATTGGGTCCACGACCCCCAATCGCCTAGTTACCTCCCCGCCGAGGCTTTGGCGCGGCGGCTGGTGGCGGCGATGGACGCCCAGCCAGGGGGAGGAGCCGGGGCCATTGTCCTCATGCCCTTGGCCTCTCGGCGACCGGAGCCGCCGTTGCTGCTGGCCTTGCCTCTGCTGTTGGACGAGCTGGACCGAAAGGGTTTGCGACCGATACCGGTGGGGGAACTCCTCCGACCGCAACTCACTAAGTGCGGTGAAAACGCAACCCCCTGGGCGATGGCTCCGCCCTGACCAGCCCTTCCTGCTGCAGGTGCAACAGGTGGCCGAACAGCTCCGAGTAGGCCAGGAACAGACGAAGACCGGCGGCAGTGGGGTACAGGGTCGCCAGCAGTTCGGGGAGGTTACAACCCTGTGGGGGAAGGTGGGTCAAGATGAGCTGGGAGCGTTGCTGCTGCTTGGCCAGGGTGGTCCTTGCCAGCTCTACTACCTCTAGGATGGCGGGACCGTGGGCCGGCAACAGCCCCTGGGGAGGGGAGGAGCTCAGCCGCACCAGGGTTTGGCGGTACACGGACAGAGCCGGGAACACCCGCTCCGGCTGATCCGGATCCGGCTCCAACACCGCGGTAGGGACTTTTCCCGCAAGGAGCGCATCGCCGGAAATCCACAGCTCCCCTTCCGGCAGTTGGAAGGCCAGGTGCCCCGGCGAGTGCCCCGGCAGGTGGTGCACCCGGATCGGCCCGGCGCAGTAGTCCAGCTCCTGGCCATCCTGCAGCGGCACAAACTCCTTCAGGGGTAGGCTGGTTTGGTCCAAAAGCCACAACCCCACGAACATGCGCAACCGCTGGGCAGCCCTGACCCCAAGCTGGGCCAGAGCTTGGTTCAGCCGACGAAAGGAGCGCCGCAAGGCGAGGTTGTTGCGGTCCGCGCGGTGGGCGTACACCCTAGCGCCGTAACCCTGGAACCGGCGGGCCAACCCCATGTGATCGTGGTGGCCGTGGGTGATCAGCACCCGTTCCAGATCCTGCGGGCGAAGGTTGAAAGCGGCAAGCTGCTTTTTGAGGCTTTCCCAAGCGGCCCGTGTCCTGGGTCCGGTGTCAATGAGGGTCAAAGGCTCCCCGCGCAGCAGGTAGACCCACACGGGTCCCACGGGATAGGGCGTAGGAAGGCACAGGGGAACCAGTTTGGTCCGGTGCAGACGGGCCGCCAGCTGGGGTACCTCCACCGAGCTCACAGAACGGGGCCTCTAGTGCTCCCCCACCTCCTCACCGTACATGGCCTCCACCAAGGCGCCAAACCGCTGGAGGATCACCCGGCGCTTGACCTTCAGCGTGGGGGTGAGCTCGCCGCCGTCCATGGTGAAGGGCTGGGAGAGCAGGCGGAACTTCTTGATCGTTTCAAAGCGGGCCAAGGTGCTGTTCACCTGGTCCACCACCCCTTGATATAGCTGCAGCACCGCCGGGTGTTGCACCAACACTTCGCGGTCGTCGGTGGGGATTCCCCGTGCCTGGGCCCAGCGCGTGAGCTCATCAAAGTTGGGCACCAGAAGCGCCACCACGTAGGGCTTTTGATCGCCAAACAGCACCGCGTTTTCCACCAGGGGCGAGGTTTTGAGCTGGTTTTCAATGGGCTGGGGGGCGATGTTCTTGCCGCCGGCGGTGACGAGGATGTCCTTTTTCCGGTCGGTGATGCGGAGGTACCCTTCCTCATCCAGCTCTCCCACATCTCCGGTGTGGAACCAACCTTCGGCATCAATGGCCTCTTGGGTGGCTTCCGGCTTGTTCCAGTAACCCTTCATCACGTGCCGACCCCGGGTCAGGATCTCGCCGTCGGGGGCGATCTTCACCTCCACGCCGGGGATGGGTGGCCCCACCGTTCCCAGCTTGACCCGGCGCGTGGTATTGACGGAGATGACGGGTGAAGTTTCCGTAAGGCCATAGCCTTCCAACACGTAGATGCCCAAGGCGTGGAGGAACTCCCCCACGTACACCGGCAGGGGAGCACCGCCCGAGATGGAAAAGCGCAGGCGCCCGCCAAAGGCCTGGCGGATCTTCTTGTAAACCAGGGCGTCGTAGAGGGCATAAGCAAGCCCCTTTTTTCCTGTTCTAAAGGCGCGCAGGGCCTCCTGGATGGCCGCATGAAAGATGCGCTGCTTGATGGGTGAGCCGTGGGAGCCCTCGGTCATGATGCGGTCGTAGACCTTTTCGTAAAAGCGCGGCACGGCGGTAAAAAGGTGGGGACGGATGCGCCGCAGCGCCTCGCCCGCCTCCAGGATTCCGCAGTAGGCAATGGATGCGCCATAGGCAAAGAGGATGTAATCCACCAGCCGTTCCAACACATGGGACAGGGGCAGGAACGACAGGGCCACTTCCTTGTACGGCGGCCAATCTTGCACCGAAGCCGCAGCCAGGGCATCAAAGACGAAGTTGTCGTGGGTCAGCATGGCCCCTTTGGGCTCACCGGTGGTGCCGGAGGTGTAGATGATGGTAGCCAGGTCCTGCGGCTGGACTCGGCTTGCCATTTCCTCAAGGGCGGCGATTGCCCGCTGGGGATCCACGGTCTCCACCACCTCCCCCCAGCGGAGGACCGCCGGCGGTGGTGTTCCGTCCATGACGATGAGGTGCCGCAGCTCGGGGCAGCTGGCCTTGGCCTCCAATACCTTGGTTAACAGCTCTGGGTGCTCCACCACACAGGCCTTGGCCCCTGAGTCACGCAGGATATGGGCCATCTGGGGGGGTAGGAGGGTGGTGTAGATGGGGACGTTCACCGCCCCCAAGTGCTGCAGGGCGAAGTCCACTACGTGCCACTCT
>JANXCP010000162.1 GCA_025060245.1 Thermoanaerobaculum sp.
GGTCTCCGTGGGGACCACCTGCAAGACTTTGACCGCTTCGCTGGGTTTTCCCAAGTCCACCAGCAGCCGCGCCAACCCCTGGGCGAAAACAGGGTTCGTGGGCTCCATTTGGCTGGCCTTCTGGTAGTTTGCCAGCGCCTGATCCTTCTGGCCCAGCTTTTCCTGACACGCTCCCACGTAGTAGTAGGCACCGGCGTAGTTCGGGTTTTCCTCAAGGACAGCCTGAAACTCACGCAGGGCCGCCGCAAAATCGCCCTTCTTGTACAAAGCCACGGCGGTGTTCCAATCGGCTGCCCAGGCCGCCATCGCTGCCAGGACCACCGCAACTCGTACCACCCCTTTCATCGTTCTTGCCCCCCTTACCTAGAGCTGCACCAAGGGCGTTACGCGCCGCAAAAACTCGGCCGTGGCCTCCCCGCCCTTTAAGAGGGATATGGCGCGGGCCAGTTGATCCACCATGCCCTGAACCGCGGCCATACCCTTGCCGCGCTCGATCTCCGTCCGCGCCAGCCGGTACTGTTTTTCCACCGTAATCGCCCCACCCGGGCCCACGATCTCCTCTGCCACTTTGCGAATGTTTTCGGTCAAGGCCAACAGCGTGGTCGCTGAAGGACCAGCCGGCGGTCCTTGGGCAGCCTCTTCCCCTGGTGCACGCAAACCAATGAGTCCCGAGGTGACCAACCCGAAGAGGGTTTTACAGAGGTCAAAGGCGGACAACCGAGTGACCTCCTCCAGTTGGCGGATGGAGCGCTGACCGTCTATCTTGGTTACCACCACCCACTCCTGGGGGGAGAGGGTCACCTGGTCGTGCCCCGGCTCCCTGGGTAGGAAGTAGGGGATGAGGTCCAGGGAGGGAATTCGCTTTTGCAGCACCCGCCACTCGTCCAGCCGCCGCGCCGCCTCCATCATGAGGCTCGCGTTGGACTTGGTGATGGTAACCTGATCCGACTCCACCTGCGGGGTGAAGATGAACTGACCCCGCTGCCAAATGGCCATCTCGTACACCGCGTGCTCGCCGCGCAAGTTGCCCACGTAGGCATCAACGATCTGGCCGTCCTTGAGGAAGATCTTGCCCACAATGCCCCCATCGCCGGAAAGGGTGAACACGCCGGTCTTTCCCGACACGGACACCAGCTGGATCACGTCGGGTAAAGCCAGGTCAGCGAGGGAGCCTTGCAGGGCCATAGGCGCTCACTGGAGGCGGAAGTTGACGGTCACGATGATGATCACCTCCACCGGCCGACCGTTCAGCGTGGAGGGTTCCCACTTCCACTGCTTCACCGCTTCCACCGCCGACTCGGTTAGACCCATGGACAGACCGCGCAGCACCTTGACGCTCTTGGGGTTTCCCTCCTTGTCCAGGATCACCTCAAGGATCACCGGACCCGACACCCGTGCACGACGCGCGATTTCGGGATAAATGGGGTCCACGTACTTGATGCGGCGGGGCTCCTTCAGTTGCCCACCCACGCGGATCGGGCCTTCGTCCTCGGGAGGTGGCGGAGGCCCGATGTCGCCAAACACCGCTTCCGCAGGGATCGGCGTTTCGGGGATTTCCTCCTCAGGCTCATATTGCCGCACCGGCTCCGGCTCATCAGGGGTGGGATCGGGGATGGGCACCCGCACTGTCCGCGGTTTCAAGATCTCCTGTTGCTTTTGTACATCCGGTGGCTTGAAACGAGGCTGCTGCACAACAAAAATCTTTGGTTTGGCCTGTTGAGCTTCCGCTGTGCGCGCCCCCCACTCGGGGAACTTGATGATGAACAGGAAGATGTGGAACACCACGGCGATGGCCGTGGCAATTCGCAGCGTGCGCCGATCCTCCTCGTACTCCAGGGCAAAGGTGGTCAGCTCCTGGAGCTTCAAATCCTGGGGCTGGCGCTCGTTGGTGCTCATGTTCGACCTCCGATTCTATTGTAAGGTCACGGCCACGCCAACGCTACAGAGCCCCGAGCGCGCCCCACAGGTTCTCAATTTCCCGCTGGGTCGGCAAGGAGATGTTGAGGTCGCGGGCTAATCCCAGCTTATCCTTGATCTGGCGAAGCTCGTCAAAGGCATCCATCATGGCTCCATAGGGCGCTTGCGGATCAGGGCGAAGGATCACGGGCTTCTCAATCACCGGCTTTCCTTCGATCAACTTGCCCGGGACCACCTTTCCTTTGAGGTAATCGGCAAACTGGGACAACGCCAAGGGCCGGCCATCCACCAGGTAGGTACCTTGGGGCGTCACCTTGACCTCTACCGCCTCCTCCCGCTCCAGCTGCACCTGCGTGGTCTCCTCCTTCGGGACCGCAAAGTCAAGCCCTTTGGTGGCGGAAAAGGCCATGGTGACCATGAAGTAGATGATGAGGAGAAAGGTCACATCGGCCATGGACCCCGTAAAAATTTCCGGCGGCACTTTCCTTCGTTCTAACTTCATGGTGCCCCCCTTTAGGTCTTATCCGAGACGGTCCGCTGCTCGGACAGGAGGAAAATGGTGCGCACTCGCGCCTGCTTCAACGCGTCCAGGACCTTGTCAATGATTTGGAAGCGAGTGTTCTTATCCGCCTTTACTACAAAAGGCTTGTCCGGGGTCTGGGCCACCACGTTTTGGGCAAAGGTTTGCACCTCCTCCACAGCCGAGACGGGAACGGAGGTCTCCTTGCCGCTGGAAACCCGAATGATCCCTTCGGTGTCCACCGAAACATAGGCAGCATCGCGCGGAACATCGGTACGAACGGTGGTGCGTGGCAACTGCACTTTGGCCTTGTCCACCTCAATGTTGTAGGTAACGATGAAGAAGATGATGAGGAGGAACACGATATCCGCCATGGTGGCGGTGGGGATGTAGGGATCGGGCTTACGGCCTACTCGCCGTATTCGGATCATCTTACGCCTCCGCGCCGCCTCCCTGACCGTACCGCTCGCTGTCCATCTCAATAAAGGTGTCCATCAACATGTTGGAGGCCACCTCAATATCGCGCATGAAGCGATTAATGCGGCTCATGTAGTAGTTGTAGCCCAGCTGCGCGGGGATGGCGATGAAAAGGCCGGTGG
>JANXCP010000163.1 GCA_025060245.1 Thermoanaerobaculum sp.
CCTTTGTCCTGTCGCGCCTGGCCCGAATTCCCGTGGTTTTTTACTCGGGCTATGAGAATGTACCCTTTGGTTCCAGGGACACCCTGTGGCAACTCATCCTCGCCGAGGCCCGGCGCACCCCACCCCTGTGGGAGGCCCTGCGGGAGGATTTTCTCCGCGCCGGGGGGCCACAGTTTTGGAATAGCCTGGACGATCGCTCCACCACCTTTGGTGTGGCTTCGGTGAGCGTCAACCGCGCTCTTTCCCTCTACGTCGCCCTTGGTTCTTGGATTTGGCATCACGCCGGTGGGCTGGTCAAACCCTTTCCAGGAAACGACCAGCGCATTCTGGTGTGGAAAGGAGAGCTGAAACCCCGTGAAGAAGGTGTGCCTCATCTCCGTATCCGATAAAACGAACCTGGTCCCTTTTGCCAAAAGGTTGGAAGACCTAGGCTTTTTGATCCTGTCCACGGGTGGTACCGCAGCCATGCTGGCGGAAGCCGGCCTGCAGGTCACCTCGGTGGCCTCCTGGACCGGGGCGCCAGAGATCCTCGGTGGGCGGGTCAAGACCCTCCACCCCAAAGTTTTTGCTTCCATCCTGGCGCGCCTGGATCACCCCCAGGACCAAGAGGAGTTGCAAAGCTTGGGCGCCGAGGCCATTTCCCTGGTGGTGGTCAACCTCTACCCATTCCGCCAAGTTGCCAGCAATCCCCAGGCGTCCACGGCCCAAGTGGTGGAGCACATTGACATCGGCGGTCCTTGCCTCATCCGCGCAGCGGCCAAGAACCACGAACGGGTCACCGTGCTGGTAGATCCGGCGGACTACCACCGGGTACTGGGCCATCTGGAAAAGGACGGAGAAGTTCCCTTAGCCCTGCGGCGGGAGCTGGCGGTCAAAGCCTTCCGCCACACAGCCAGCTATGACGCCGCCATCGCCAGCCAGCTTCCGGCCTTTCTGGACCTGCCCACCCCGCGGGTGTTGAAAGCCTTGGCGCCTTGGTTGGCGGTGGAGGAGGAACCCTTGCGCTACGGCGAAAACCCCCACCAATGGGCGGTGTTTGCCCGCCTGCTGCCAGGGCAGGGTTTTGCTGGTTTTCGCCAGTTGCAGGGAAAAGAACTCTCCTACAACAACCTGGTGGATGCGGACGAGGCATGGAATGCGGTGTGGGATCTCCCCGAGCCTGGGGTGGTGATCGTCAAACACGCGAGCCCCTGCGGTGCGGCCGTAGGTCGGTCCAGTGAAGAGGCCTACCGGAAAGCCTTTGCCTGCGACCCGGTGTCGGCTTTTGGTGGCGTCATCGCCTTTTCTTTGCCGGTGGACGAGCCCGCCGCCTCCGCCGTGGCGGACCAATTTGCCGAAGTGGTGCTGGCGCCCGAGTTTACCCCTGAGGCGCTGGCGCTGTTGAAGAAAAAGAAAAACCTGCGGGTGCTCACCGCTCCACCGCCAGTGGGAGGATCTCCCCGCCTGCGAGCTCTGGACGGGGGGCTGTTGGTACAAGAGGCCGATGAGGGCTTTCCGGAAGATTTTCGCGTGGTGACCCGCAGGCCGCCGGAAGAGCGCGACCTGCGGGCCCTTCGTTTGGCTTGGAGGGTGGCCAAACACGTGCTCTCCAACGCCATCGTCATCACCCGGGAGGAGCAAACGGTGGGCATCGGCGGGGGTCAGCCCTCGCGGGTAGACGCTTGCCGTCTAGCCGTGGAACGGGCTCGCCAGTTCGGACACCCACTGGAAGGAGCGGCAGCTGCTTCTGACGCCTTTTTCCCCTTCCCTGACGGGGTACGGGTGCTGGCAGAGGCCGGGGTGCGGAGCCTCGTCCAACCAGGGGGATCGGTGCGGGACGAAGAGGTCATCGCGGCGGCGGATGAACTAGGCTTGGCCATGGTGTTCACCGGTCGGCGACATTTTCGGCATTAGGCCAATGCTCCCCGTTCTCGTGCTCCTAGCCTCAGTAGACCCTGCCCTGGACCGGGTGGCGGCACAGCTGCAGCAGTCTAAGGCCTGGCAAGCCGAGTTTGTGCAAGTGTTCCTTCCCGCGGGTTTTGCCAAAGGGGAGGAACAGCGAGGGATCCTGACCTTCGCTCATCCCGCCAGGGTGCGGTTTGAGTACACCAGCAAGCCCCGACGGGTGTTCGCCACGGACGGCGTGCTGGCACGCATGGTGGACCTAGAGGCGGGCACCTGCCAGGCGGTGAAGGTGGACTCTCACACCTGGAGCAGCATCCCCTTGGCCTCCTTGAGCGATCCCGGAGCCCTTCGCCAGGCCTTTCAGGTGGAGGAACGAACGCCTGTCATCACCCTTATCCCGCGACAGGCCTCGGCCAGCATCACCAAGGTAACCGTGACCGTTGACGCGGCGTACCTCCCTCAGGAGCTTCTGGTGGAAGACCCCAGTGGCAATACCAACCGGTTTGCATTTCACCGCTGGCGACCCCTCTCCCAAGCCGACCCCAAACTCTTTTCCCCCGCCCCACCAGGGCAGGAACCCTGCCGCCCCCGTGATGACAACCCCGAGTTTCAAAGGTAGGATAGCCCTGGCCGCTGAGGGTCACGGAGGTGCGTTGAAGACGGTTCCCAATCCCCACACGCGTGGCGAAGTGTTGCGCCAGGCCCTGGCCCTGGTGGAACCTCGGCTACAACGAGTGGAAGCTTTCATCGCCCAGCAGCTGGAAGGGGGACCGCCAGCGATTCAGCAGTCAGGCACCTATGTGCTCAAAAGCGGTGGGAAGCGGTTGCGGCCTGCGTTGCTGCTGCTTGTATCGCGCCTGTTGGGCTATAGCGGGGATAAAGACGTTCGCTATGCAGCGCTGGTGGAGATGATCCACACGGCCACGCTGGTCCATGACGACATCATTGACCACGCTTCCCTCCGCCGGGGCCGGGCTTCGGCCAACAGTCGCTGGGGAAACCAGCTCACCGTCCTCCTGGGCGATTGGCTTTACACCCGCTCCATGGAGCTGGCCCTGGAGGTGGACGACCTGGAGATCATGCGCCTGCTTTCCCGGGCCACCATGGAGATGATTGAGGGAGAGG
>JANXCP010000164.1 GCA_025060245.1 Thermoanaerobaculum sp.
GCTCCTGTAGTCCGTGGCGGCGTTCTGCGGGCGCTTCGGGCAAACAAAAAAAACACACCGTTTCCGGATCCTCGTTCAACAGCGCGCATCCCGGCGGCGTTCTGAGGCGAGAATCCAGCACCACACGCCACAACCTTCGGCGAGGGTTCAAGCCTAGGTGGCGCAGCAGGCGAGGATCGTCGGCCAGCACCGTTCCCACGCCCACCAGCACCGCATCCATTTCCTCCCGCAAGGCGTAACCGGCTCTGCGCGAGGCTTCCGAGGTAATCCAGCGAGATTTCCCACCACGAGCGGCAATCTTCCCATCCAAGGTGAGGGCCATCTTGAGGGAAACGTAGGGCAGGCCTGTGGTCATGAAGTACAAGAAGCGGTGGTTGAGCTCTTCACAGGCCGGCGCCTCCACTCCTTCCACCACCTCAACCCCCCCTTGACGTAATGCCTCTAACCCACGACCGTTCACCAACGGGTTGGGATCGCGAATCCCCACCACCACCCGCGCCACCCCTGCCGCCAGGATGGCATCTACGCACGGGGGGGTGCGCCCGAAGTGCACACAAGGCTCCAGGTTGACCACCAGCGTCCCACCACGGGCGGCTTGGCCGGCAGCGGCCAGGGCCACCGCTTCAGCGTGGGCCTCGCCAACCCGCCGATGAGCGCCTTCTCCCACCACGCGCCCCTGCTGGTCCAGCACCACCGCCCCCACCATGGGGTTGGGGCTGACCCCGTATCGCCCGGTCTCGGCCAATTCCAAAGCCCGCCGCATCCAGAAGCTCCAGTCAGTCAACCGAGCCCTCCCCCAGCAGCGCGGCCACAAAGGCTTGCGGATCAAAGGGAATCAGGTCTTCCACCCCTTCCCCCACACCGGCCCAGTACACGGGAAGTTGCAGCTCTCGGGCAACGGCCAACACCACGCCACCTTTGGCCGTTCCGTCCAGCTTGCTCAGGACCAGACCGTTGACCCCAACATGCTGCTTGAACTCCCGCGCCTGGGCTAACCCGTTAAGACCGGTGGTGGCGTCCAGGACCAGGAGCACCTGGTGCGGTGCCCCGGTCACCGCCCTCCCTGCCACCTTGGCCAGCTTGCCCAGCTCACGCATGAGCGTGTCCTTGGTGTGCAAACGCCCCGCAGTATCGGCCAGCACGTGGGTGGCCCCCCGAGCACGAGCGGCAGCCAGAGCGTCGTAGAGCACTGCCGCCGCATCCGCCCCCGGCCTTTGCGCCACCACCGGAACCCCAAGTCGCTCGCCCCACTGCTGCAGCTGCTCCACGGCAGCGGCGCGAAAGGTGTCGCAGGCCGCCAAAAGAGGCCGCCCGCCCGACGCCAACACCCGATTCGCCAATTTGGCCGCTGTGGTGGTCTTACCTGAACCGTTCACACCCACCAAAAAAATCACCTGCGGCTTGCCCGTTGGGATCGGGGTAGGCTCGGGAAACAAAGCCAGCAGCTCGTGTTGCACAAAAGCCAGCTCCCCACCCGGCGCCACCCTCCCCTGCGCCAGGGCCCTCTCCAACGCTTTGGCCACCCTACCTGCCACCTCTAGCCCGGCGTCTGCCAAGATCAGTGCTTCTTCCAATGCCTGAGGCGTGAGCCAAGCGTCGGAGGCCGCGATCGGGGAAAAGGACAACAAGGTACGAACTTTTTGCCAAAGCTGCACGCTCCCTCCCCTCCCTCGCCTAAGGAATTTCCTGGTTGAGGGCCTGCGCCGTGACCGCCACGGTGCGGCGGGCTAGACCCAACGGGGCGTTGGGTTCCATGAGCAAGACCAAATAGTACCCGCCCTTGAGACGATGGGAAAGGACCTTCAACGCACTGCCCACCACGGCCACTTCCGTCACCTCCCCGCCGTTGATGCCGCGCAGCAGCTTGTCCGCCTTGCGCAAGAGGAGGCCGTGGTAGGCACCCTCCACCTTCAGCTCGTAAGGGGTGGAGCGTCGCGTCACATACTCCACAAACTCCCCTTCCGGGTCAAGAAAAATGGCCCCGTGAGCCCCGGGCACATCCACCATGAGGTTGGTGAGCAGGTAATGGAACGGCATCAGTGGGCCAGGAGTGCGCGAGCCTGGGAGGCTTCCGGCGAACCGGGCGCAAGCTCCACCACTTTCTGCAACAGCTCCCGCGCCTCAGTCCCGCGCCCCAAGTTCAACAATAAGGTGGCCAGCCGCAGGGGCAGGTCGGCTCGCTCGGGGGCCCGCTGCATCCCCTTGCGGTACGCCTCCTCAGCCGCCCCCACCTTTCCCAGCCGTTCCTGCACCTCGCCCAAAAGCAGGTAGGCCTCCGGGGGTCCCGTGGCGGTGGCGGCGCGGCGCAGGTTTTCCTCTGCTGCCTCCAATTTCCCCTGGGCCAAGTACAACGCCCCTAGGTTGAAGAAAACCCCCGAGCGGTTGGCATAGGTCAGGTCCTGCAAAGCAGCAAGAAAATCCGATTCCGCCAGAGCCAGTTGGCCCAGGGCGCGGTAGGCAATGCCCCGGTTGTTCCGCGCATCCGTATAGGCGGGGGCAAAGCTGAGGGCGCGGCTAAACGCGTCCACTGCCGACGCCGGCTCCCCCTTGGCCAGGTAGGCCAACCCTAGGAAGTTGTGCACCACCGGATTGGCCGGTTGGAGGGAAGCCGCAGCTTGGAAACGATCCAACGCTTCCTCGGTCCGACCATCTCGCAGCATGGTCTCACCTTCCCGCAAGAGCACCGTGGCAGCCAGAGGATCGCTGGGGTCCAGTCCGGGGGGCAGAGCCGCCCGGTGCTTGGTGGCCGTCGTGCAGCCCAAACAACATGCCATCGCGAAAAGCCCAACTGCTGCCAAGGGAACCTTCATGCCACCTCCACGTCCCCTAACGGCACCAGGTCGCCAGCCCGCAGGGCGGAAAAGAACGCATCCACCACCTTGGGGTCTAACCGGGAGCCGGCCAGCTCCCGCATGCGGCTGAGCACGTACTCCAGGGAAAGGGCGCGCTGGTAGGGCCGCGTGGTGGTCATGGCGTCAAACACATCCGCCGCCGCA
>JANXCP010000165.1 GCA_025060245.1 Thermoanaerobaculum sp.
CACCTTGCCGCGCAGTTGCTGCCACAGCGCCAGTGACTGTTCGTACTTGGCTTCCTCACCCCCAGCGGTGTCCGGGGGAAGCTCTTCGGGCTCCAGCAGCCCCTCTTCCGCCAGAGAAGCCAGGTTGATCAGTAAGGGATTTGCGGCAAAACTGGAGGGCGATGCGTAGGGGGACCAGCCTGGTCCAAGGGGGTTTAAGGGGAGGACCTGCCAAAACCCTGCCCCCCGCTCTCGCAGCAAACGCCCAAACAGCGCTGCCTCCTCCCCCAGGGAACCCACTGGCTGGGGGCCGGGGAGGGCGTGGATGGGAAGCAGGACGCCGTAGCTACGAGGGAGCTCCATGGCCTGGGTGAGGGCCTCAGCGTTCCTGACGGGTTCTAACGGCCTGGAGGATCTCCTGGAGGCTTCCTTCCAGGCGTTCCCAATGCTGCCGAGCTCTTTGGTAGGTGAGGAGACGTTCGTTGGCTACCTTCTGATAAGTGCGCCACCAGGCAAAGAGCAAGAAGAGCACCACCAGGGGCAGGGCAAGGACAAGCAGCGGCAACACCACGAAGAACGGCGAGAGCTTCAAGGCTTGGGCCAGTCCGCTGGGGGCAACCTCCCCTGATCCGCCCACCTGCGCCCACCAGGACCACATCGCGGCTTGCCAGTGAGCCATGGATTTTTCCTCCTGGGTGCTTATTGTGCCATTTTCCCTGCTCCATCAGGGAACGTTCTTCCGCAGGGAAGGTACGCGTACCATGTTTTGGGTGCCACATGGGAGGGGTCAAAGAGTTTTTTTCCAGGTACCTGTCGCTGGTGGACGACCACGAAGCTTTTCTCGCTTCGCTGGAGCGCCCGTTGCCGGTGTGTTTCTGGGTCAACCCCGTGAAAACTACCGAGGCGCCTCTTCTGGCGCACCTGCGGCAGCTGGGCGTGCAGCCTGTCCCTCTGGGTTGGTACCCCACCGCCTTCCGGGTTGATACCTGGCCGCGGCCGGGCGCCACCCTGCCCTTCCTCGCCGGTTGGTACTACCTGCAGGAAGAAATTGCCCTCACCGCGGTGGCCGCCCTGGACCCCCAGCCGGGGGAGCGGGTGGTGGACCTCTGCGCCTCCCCTGGGGGCAAGACCGCGCAGATAGCCCTCCGCGTGGGACCCACCGGGCTGGTGGTGGCCAATGAATCACAGTTGGCCCGTCTTTCCGGTCTGCGGGCCACCGTGGATCGGCTGGGACTGCTCAACGTCGTCGTCACCTGGGGTGATGGAAGGACCCTTGCACTGCCCCAGGGAGTTTGGGACCGGGTGCTGGTGGATGCCCCTTGCACGGGGGAAGGGACGGTGCGCAAGCCGGACCAACGCTGGCGACCGGCGCCCCTGGCCTTTCGCAAAGCCTTGTACGCCCTGCAGCGCCGGCTCTTGGAGCGCGCCTTGGCCTTGGCCAAACCAGGGGGTGTGGTGGTGTACAGCACCTGCACCTTTGACCCAGAGGAGAACGAGGCGGTTTTGGATGCGGTGTTGGGAGAGGCTGCCTTTGTGGAGCCCTTTTGCCTACCAGGCCTTTCCGCTCGCCCGGGGATCACCTCCTGGCAAGGGCGATCCTTCCGCGCCGATGTGGTTCACGCCCAGCGCTTTTGGCCCCATCTCAACGACACCGGTGGCTTTTTTGTCGCCCGCCTGCGTCGCACCGCAGCACCGGTGGACCAGCGCTCCACCCGTGTGCCGGCCGTGAGGGTTCCTGCCTTTGTTCCAGCTACTGGGGCAGCGGTGGCAAGCCTCATGGCACGCTTTGGGATCGCTGAGCAGGCCTTTGCGGAGGTGGCCTTTTGGCAGCGGGGCGGCCGCGTGGTGTGGATGGCCCACCGGCACGTGCAGCCGGAGTGGGCGGTGGCGGTGGAGGGGCTGGGTACGCCCTTGGCCCAACACACACCCCACGGGATCAAGCCGAAGACCTTTGCGCTGCAGTACCTGGCGCCTCACATTCGCAGCGCCGCGGTAGAACTGCCTGATGCGGAGGCGTGCCGACGCTTTGTTTCCGGTCAGAGTCAAAATTTGCCGGCACAGGACGTGGCACCAGGCTATGTCTTGGTTAGATACGGCCCTTTTGCCTTGGGCTGCGGACTGTACTCCCGTGGCCAACTGCACTCGCAGATGCCCGCGGCCCTGCGGGGGGAGTACGCTCTCCCCTCTGGTTGAGGGGCAGGCGCCAGCCAAAGTCAGGGTGGGCAAAGTACCCTTGCTTCGGTTCTTGGAAAACCCAGGCTTCGGTGTGCGAATCTTGTTCTCGGGCTTAAAGGATCGGGCGTACAGTGGATACGAGCAAAACAGATTGGCGGGTGGTGTGTTAACATTAAACCGTAGGAGGACGAACCACATGGGCAAGGCTTGGCTTGGTTTGTTGGCTCTTTGTACTTATGGCATAGCCTTTTCTGCGGTGGTGACCACCCCGGTGGGGGTGCTCAACAACCCCGGGGCGACCTTGGCAAGCGATCCGTTTGCCCCGGACACCTGGATGCGGCGGAACGTGCGGTTTGATGGCAGCGTGGGCATTACCGGGAATTACCCTCGCTCCGGCAATGGCTCGGTGTGGCTCTCCTTGGGGGCCAACACCGGCGCTGGTGGAAAGGCCGACTGGGAGTACGTGCCTTCCCTCACCTTTGGCTTGCTGGGCCAGCTGGGAACCGTAAGCTACGAATGGTACCGGGATGGCGCTTCCACGGTGCCGGCCCACCTGCACCCGGTGCTGCGCTTGATGGTGGACGCCGATGGAAACCTGGGCACCACCACCGATGTGGGCTACCTCATTTTTGAACGGTGCTACAACCTCTCAGGTTGTCCTGCGGTGCCGGTGAACACGTGGACCACTGAAAACATCACCGGCACGACCATCCTTTGGTGGTTCCAAATTGGCGTGGGAGTGGAACCGGTGTTCACGCGAACTCTGGCCACCTACCAGGCAGGTGCCTATACCCCAACGCCGGGTTTTGCCCAGCTTTCCGGCAGCAGTCTAGTATTTGGC
>JANXCP010000166.1 GCA_025060245.1 Thermoanaerobaculum sp.
TCCGGGAAACTGAATGAGGGACGGTACAAAGCCGTCTCCCTCTTCTCCCAAGTGCTGTCGTTGGTTCGCTCTTCCTACGTGGAGGAGGTGCCGGTGGAAAAGCTGGAGGAGGGAGCCCTCACCGGCCTGGTGACCACCGCCGATCCCCAAGGCACTTGGGTTCCCGCCGAGCACGTGACCGATTTTCGCGCGTACCAGCAGCGGGTCCTTCCCCCTTTTGGTCTGGTCCTTGGACTGCAAAACACCTACCCGGTGGTCCTGGAGGTGCTGCCCGGCTCGGCGGCTGCGGCAGCCGGTCTCAAGCCCGGCGAGCTCATTGAGCGCGTGGGGGAGCAACCCGTGCGTGCACGGCCCCTCTGGCGGGCGCTGACGGCGTTGGAGCGGGCGGAGCGCCAGGGGCTGCCCCTGGCGGTGGATGTGATTGCCCGGGACTTGTCGGGCAAGCGCGCGGTGAGCCTGCGCCCTGGCCAAGGGGGCGACCCATCGCCGCAGGTGCAGGATTACGGCGGGGTGGTAGTGGTACGGGTTCCGGTGCTCACGCCCTTGTTCGTCACCCGGATGGCCGCCATGCTCCCCAAGGCAGAGGTTCCGGTGGTGGTGGACCTGCGCGCTACGGTGTTAGGTGATCCCGAAGGTGCTGTGCAAGCGGCAGCGCAGCTTTTGGGAGGCAGCCTGCAGTTGACCCTGGCCGCCAAGGGGAGTTCGCCCCTGGCGGTCAGGGCAAGCCGAAACGAGCTGGCTCGCCAGGTGGTGGCGTGCGTGGATCACACCACGGCGCGGGCCGGGGAGTGGCTCGCCTTCCTCTTAATGCAACGAGGTGTTCCTTTGGTGGGCGTGGAAACCTTTGGCGATACGGGCCTGCGCAACCCCGTGCCGGTGGCCGGTGGGGAGCTGTGGATTGCCCGTTACTTCCTCATAGGCCAGGAGCAGAAGCCAGTCCTTGGCCGTGGGTTAAAACCCACCACCGTGGTGCGGCCGCAGCTGGAAGAAGATCCCATCCTGGAAAAGGCCCTGGAGCTCGCCCGTGCCCAGCAAAAGGCCAAAGCGGCCTAGGAAAACCGGGCAGAGCAGGCAAAGGGCAAGAGGTCTGGCAGCAGGTCTGCGCAGTGTGCTGGCCTTGCTGCTCTTGGTGGGCGTGGTAGGGGGGCTGGCTTGGCTCGTGGGGCGTGGAAAATCGCTGGCGAAAGGGGATCCTCAGCGCCTGGAGCAGGCGGTGCGGGAGGTCCTGGAACGCCACCAGATCAGCAACGCCACCCTCACCTGGGAGAGAAAGGGTCGGCAGCCCCTGTTGGCGGTCCAGGTTTCAACAGGTCAGCCCATGGCCATCCAGCGCCTCGCGCTGGAGCTGGAGGCGGCCCTCCACAACTTGGGCGGTAGGCTCGAACCCCTGCCCCTCCTGGAGCGGGGGGAGTATGCCCAGGCGGCCTGGCAGGGAACGCTGGGCCAGGCCCGTCTCCGTTTGGTGGTCATCCAGGAACCTCCCAGGTCGGTCCCCCCACCAGCCCGGAAAGCCCGCGCCGTTCGCCCGGGAAAGCTGGCGGTGGTCCTGGACGATGCAGGTCACTCGGAGCAAGTTTTGCCCTTGCTCCAGCAACTACCACCAGAGGTGGCGGTGGCCGTGCTTCCCAACGCGCCGGCATCGCGTGTGGTGGCGGAGCAGCTGCGGGCCCAGGGGCGCGAGGTTTTGCTCCACATGCCCATGGAGCCGGAGGGGCAAGCGCACCCCGGTCTTGGGGAGGGGGCAGTGATGGTGGGTATGGACGCCCAGCAGGTGGCCCAGGTCCTGGAGCAGGCCCTGGAGGTGGTAGGTCCAGTGGCAGGGGTGAACAACCACATGGGCTCCAGGGCCACGGCGGACCGCCAGCTGATGGGTGATTTTTTCCACGCCCTCGCGCCGCGTGGGTTCTACTTTCTGGATTCCCGCACCACCTCCGCTTCCGTGGCTGCCGAGGTGGCGCAGGAAAAAGGGGTGCCCAGCTTGCAGCGAGACGTGTTCTTGGATGTGGTGGAGGACGAAGGGGCGATCCGCTCTGCCCTGGCCACGGCGGCTTCCCTGGCGCGCTCCCAAGGACACGCGGTGGCCATTGGGCACGTGCACCCGTTGACCCTGCGGGTGCTGGCGGAACAGCTGCCGCGGTTGGAAGGGGTGGAGTTGGTGCGGCCTTCGGCTCTGGTCCGGTGAGCCCTCAGGGGGCATGGATGTGGATGTGGCTTTCCACCCGGCAGTCGGGGCGCAGGGAGGCCAGGGCCGAGCAGTAGGTTTGGTGGGATAGCTCCACCGCTCGCCGCACCTTCTCCTCCTCCAACCCGTGGCCCCAAAGGTGGTACTCCAGGGTGATGGCGGTGAAGTACTTGGGGTTGGTTTCGGCGCGCTGGCCCAACACCACCACCTCCAACCGCGCCAAGGGCTGGCGCATTTTCTCCAGGATCGCTGCCACGTCCATTCCCGTACAACCGGCCACCCCGATGAGCAGCAGTTCCATGGGCGACGGACCCGCATGATCAGGGCGCGCGGGAGAATCCACCACCACCGTCTTGCCCGATCCGCTCTCCGCCTCAAAGCGGAGCCCGCCTTGCCAGCGCAAAACGGCCCTCGTAGGCTCAGACATCTCAGGCCTCCTCCCCCCTGCCGGTATACCGGCCGGTCCATGGGGTGCCTCCTGGTACCGCCTGCAGACGATGGAACAGGGCATAGTAGGCCCCCTTTTGCGCCAAGAGCTGATGGTGGCTGCCATCTTCCACCAACCGGCCGCGGTGGAACACCAGCACGCGGTGGCAGAGCTGTGTGGTGGCCAGGCGATGGGCAATCACCAAGGCTGTGCGCCCGGAAAGGAGGCGTTGCAACGCCTGCTGAGTCAGTGGGATCGCGCTTGGGAACACCTGAGCGAGAGTGAACGGCGTGAACTGTTCACGCTGGTAGTTGCGCGTGTGGAGGTCACACGGGAAACCGCGCGGGTATACCTTCCTCTACCTTCGGTTCGA
>JANXCP010000167.1 GCA_025060245.1 Thermoanaerobaculum sp.
CAGCGCCGGATCTTCATGCTGTTACCCTTCGTTTTTGGCCTGATGTTCATGAATTTCCCTTCGGGTTTGGTGCTGTACTGGTTGGTCAACAATATCCTCACCATTGGCCAGCAGCTGCTGACGGAGCGGTTGCTGCGGCGCGCCGAGGCCGAGGGTTAAGGTCTTGGGGGAAGGCTCCTGGCGGGAGCGGTTGGCAGCCGCCCGCCTGGAACAGGGGCTGGTGGAGGGCCTGGCTTGCTTTCTAGACCTCTTGCAGAAGTGGGGCGGGGTGTGCGACCTGACGGCGGTGGAGCGGCCGGAAGAGCTGATCCGTGACCACGTCTTGGAGTCCCTGGTAGCTTCGCCGTGGTTGCATTCCGGGCGGTTGCTGGACCTGGGCAGTGGGAACGGGTTTCCAGCTATCCCTTTACTGTTGGCCCGAGGGGATGTGAGGGGGCTGTTGGTGGAGCCGCGGCTGCGGCGGTGGGCCTTCCTGAAGGAGGTGGTGCGGGAACTGGGGTTGCGGGCGGAAGTCTGGCGAGGTCGGGTGGAAGATGTGGAGGTGGAAGGCGCGGAGAACCTCACGGTGCGCGCCCTGGCGCCGCGAGTGTGGGCGCCGGAAGTGGGACGGTTGGTGGGTCTGGGGGGGCGGGTGTTCTGGTGGGCGGGATCCAGGGCGGAGGCCACACCCCCCACTGGTTTCAGCCTTGTGGTAACCTGCCCCCTGCCAAACCCCACGCGGGGTAGGCTGGTGGTTTGGGGACGATGTTCCACGTGAAACACCCAAGGGAAGGCACGGATTTTCAAAGGGTTGTGGCGGTGGCCAACCAAAAAGGTGGGGTGGGAAAGACCACCACGGTGATGAACTTGGGTGCCGCCTTGGCCACCTTTGAGCAACGGGTGTTGGTGATCGATTTGGACCCCCAGTCCAACTGTTCCTCAGGGTTGGGGTGGGAGCGGAAGGATGCCCCCACCTCCTACCAAGTCCTGGAGGGGTTTGTCCCCTTGATGGAGGCGGTGGTTTCCTCCTCCTTCCCCGGCTTGGATCTCCTTCCCTCCAGCCCAGATCTGGTCGGGGCAGAGGTGGAGCTGTTAGCCCAAGAAAACCGCGCCCTCTGTTTAGCCGAGGCCCTCAAAGCCTCGCCACCGCCCCATCACTGGGTCCTCATTGATTGCCCGCCTTCTCTGGGGATCCTGACGGTGAATGCCTTGGCCGCTGCCCACTCGGTGCTCATCCCCATTCAATGCGAGTACTTTGCCCTGGAAGGCGTGAGCGAGCTCATGCGTACCCTGGACCGCGTGCGGGCCGCATGGAACCCTGACCTGGCCATTGAAGGGGTGGTCTTGACCCTGTACGATGAGCGCTTGAGCCTGGCCAATCAGGTGGTGGAGGAGGTGCGACGGTTTTTTGCTGGCGACGTATTCCAAACGGTGGTGCCGCGCAACGTGCGCTTGGCGGAGGCCCCTTCCTTTGGCCGCACCATTTTGGAGTACGACATCAAGAGCCGTGGTGCCCAGGCCTATTTGAGCCTGGCCAAGGAACTTTTGGAGCGGAGGTGGCCCCATGAAGCGCGCGGCACTGGGTAAGGGTTTGTCGGCGCTGTTGCCGGAGAGCGGGGGATCAGGGCGTGGTGTGATGGAAATCCCCGTAACGGCCATACGCCCCAATCCCCTCCAGCCCCGTCGGCACTTCTCCGATGAGAGCTTGGCCGAGCTGGCCAGTTCCCTGCAAAAGCACGGTTTCCTTCAGCCCGTGGTGGTGGCGCCGGCCGAGGGTGGCTACGTGCTCATTGCCGGCGAACGGAGGTGGCGCGCGGCGCAGCTGGCGGGGATGGGCAAGGTGCCCGCGGTGGTCCACCAGGCAGACACCGACGGGGAGCGCCTGGCCTTGGCCTTAATTGAGAACCTGCAAAGGGAAGACCTCACTCCCATTGAAGAGGCCAGAGCATACCTGCAACTGCGCAGCGAGCTGGGCCTGTCCCAGGAGGAAATTGCCGAGCGGGTGGGCAAAGACCGGTCCACCATTGCCAACGCCCTCCGCCTCCTGAGCCTACCCCTTCCCGTGCAGGCCATGGTGGATGAGGGCCAGCTTTCCGCCGGACATGCTCGGGCCCTGGCGGGCCTAGCCGACCGGCAGCTGCAAGAGGAGCTGGCCCGTCGGTGCGTAGCGGAGGGGTGGTCGGTGCGGGAGCTGGAGCGGCGGCTGCAACCCAAACCCCGCAAGGCAAAGCCAGCCAAGGACCCCCACACCCTGGCGGCGGAAGACCGTTTGGCGGTCACCCTCGGGACCAAGGTGGTGATCCAACGGCGTCGCCGGGGTGGCGAAATCCGCATTGCCTTCGCCAATGAGGCAGAGCTCATCCGCCTGTACCGCCAGCTCACCGGGGAGGACGCATGAAACGACCGGCGACCCTCAACGGTTTTTTGGACCAAGGATGCACCATTCGCGGCGAGGTTGCCTTTTCCGACCTACTGCGCGTGCACGGCCATGTGATTGGCACCGTGCGCAGCAGCGCTGAGCTGCTGGTGGGCGAGGGGGGGGTGGTGGAGGGTGAGGTGGTGGTGGGGCGGTTGGCCGTCGCCGGCACGGTGAAGGGGAAGGTTCGGGTCAAGGAAAAGCTGGTGGTCCACCCGGGCGGTCAAGTGCTGGCGGAGATCTGGACACCGGCCCTGGTGGTGGAGGAAGGAGGGGTGGTGGAGGGACTGGTGCACATGGCCAACGGGGTGCCCCTTGACAAGGGGGAGCCCACGTCTTAGGGTGTTGCAAGTGAACTTGAGACTCCCTACGACGGAGGCGCAGGGTATGGACGTGGCGCGTGCTTCCCGCCAGTTTGCCAAGTACCTTC
>JANXCP010000168.1 GCA_025060245.1 Thermoanaerobaculum sp.
CTGCGTGCCCTCGCTTTAGATCTTAAGGCGGCAAAAACGTTGCGAGTGGTGGGGTCCGGCTCCATGTCCAACGAAGAGCTGTTCCTAGCGCGCGAGCTGTTTACCCGCCAGTTGCGAGGCGAGCTGGTGGTTCCGGTGTTCGCCGGTGAGCCGCGGCGAATGAAGAACGGCTTCGGGCAGTGGCTTTACTCACAAAGCGCCCTCCCTAACAGCGAGGGGGCAAAAAGACTTGGTCTTGCCACCGTGGACGAAGAGGGTCTGGCCCGCTTCCTTTACGGTGCGGCTGACTTAACCGTGGTGTTGGACCCCCAGGCGCACCCGTTCCTCGCCTCCCACGAGGCGGTGCAGTTGGTAAAGGTGAACCCGGCGCTGGTGGTGGCCCGGTTGGCGACGCCGCTTTTGGACGCCGCCACCTGGGTGCTCCCTGCAGCATCACTGGCGTCCAACGAGGGGAGCTTCACCTCCTCCACCGGAAAGGTGCAGCGCTTCGCCGCGGCAGTGGCCCCGGCGGGTCAGGCTCGCCCCCTCTGGCAAATCCTCTCGCTGTTGGCGCGGGCGGTGGGGATTTCCAGCTTGGCCTTGGGCTCGCCAGCGGAGGTTTTTTCCCTGCTCACGCAAGGGGAGGAGGCCTTCAAGGGCCTCGTTTGGCATGAGCTTCTAGGCACGGAAGAAGGCTCATACAGGGAGCGACACCATGTGGGCTGAGGTGGCAGTGGCGGCGTTCAAGCTAGTCGTGGTTGCTTCCATGCTCTTGACCATTGTCCCAGTCATGACCTGGGTGGAACGACGAGGAGCGGCGTTCATTCAGGACCGGCTGGGGCCCAACCGGGTCGGTCCGTGGGGGCTGCTCCAGCCGGTGGCCGATGCGGTGAAGTTGTTGTTTAAAGAGGACGTTACCCCCGCTCACGTGTCCAAAGGGCTGTACTTCCTCGCGCCGGCCGTGGCGGTCTTTGTCGCCCTTTCCACATTTGTAGTCATACCCTTCGCCAAGGCGGAGGGGGTAACCCTCTTTGGCGTGCCACTAGAAGGACTCATAGTCGCCCCGGACCTGCAAATTGGGGTCTTGTACCTGCTGGCGCTCTCCTCTCTCTCGGTTTACGGCATCGTCCTGGCAGGATGGGCGTCCAACAACAAATACTCCCTTTTGGGAGGTCTGCGCTCGTCCGCCCAGTTGATCTCCTACGAATTGGCGATGACCCTGGCCGTGTTAGGTGTGCTCTTGGCCGCGGGCGATTTGCAGCTTTCCACGGTGGCAGAGCAACAGGCCAAGATGTGGAACGCAGTGCCCCAGGCTTTGGGGTTTTTAGTTTTTCTCGTTGCAGCCTTTGCGGAGACCAACCGCCTCCCCTTTGACCTGGCGGAAGCAGAAAACGAACTGGTGGCCGGTTACCACGTGGAGCTTTCGTCCATGAAGTTTGCCGCCTTCATGATGTCGGAGTACATCAACATGACCACCGTGTCGGCCCTGGCAGTGACCCTTTACCTGGGTGGATGGGGGTTGCCGGGCGTGAACCTGCCCGATGGATGGCTGGGCCTTGGGCTATCGCTAGCCATCTTCATGGCCAAGGTGGGCCTCCTCCTTTGGCTCTTCGTTTGGGTTCGGTGGAGCCTCCCCCGCTTCCGTTACGATCAGCTGATGCGCTTGGGTTGGAAGGGTCTCATTCCCCTGGCGCTGCTCAACCTGGCTTGGGTGAGTTGGGGACTCACCCAGGGTTGGTGGTAAGGAGAAGCCATGGAACAGGTGGTGTTTTACCTTGCGGGAACAGTAGCGGTGGCCTCAGCTTTGTTGGCGGTTTCCCATCGTAACCCTGTGGTGAACGTCCTCTCCCTGATCGTGACCTTTTTTTGCGTGGCCGTGAACTTTGCCCTGCTGGGCGCCGATTTTCTTGCCGGTGCCCAAGTGCTCATTTACGCGGGGGCCATCCTCGTGTTGTTCCTGTTCGTGGTCATGCTCTTGGGAGCTCCCACCGTCCCTCCCGAAGAAAACCCCCGGCCCATTCAGCGGGTATTGGGAGGGTTTCTCGCCGCACTGGTGGCCGCGGGAGGTTGGTTCTTTTTCCGCAGCCTCAGGGCCGGGGTGACGCCGCCTCCTGAGGCTGGGGATACGGCCCATGCCCTGGGCAGGCTCCTGGTGGGTCCTCACCTGTTTGCCTTTGAATTGGTCTCGGTGGTGCTGTTAACTGCTCTGATCGGTGCCTTGGTCTTGGTGAAAAGGAAACACTGACATGATACCCACTGCGCACTACTTGATCTTAGCCAGCGTGCTTTTTGCCATTGGTGCCGGCGGTGTCCTTTTGCGACGCAACGGCATCGCAACTTTGCTTGGCATTGAGCTGATGCTCAACGCTGCTAACCTTGCGTTCGTGGCATTTTCCCGGCAAAACGGTAATCTGGAAGGCCAGGTTGTGGTGTTCTTCGTGATGGCCGTGGCTGCCGCTGAGGTGGCAGTGGGCCTCGCCTTGCTTGTGGCCATCTTCCGCCGGCTGCAGTCCATTGATGTGGACCGGTTGTCGGCCATGCGCTGGTAGGAGGTGTGACGTGCTCCCATACCTTTGGCTGCTCCTGGCACTGCCTCTGGCAGGCGCCCTCGTACTCCTTGCAGGGGCGCTCCGATTTTCCAAGAGGATCACCACCATCGTCGGCGTTGGCAGTGTAGGCCTCGCCCTCTTGGTGGCCCTGGCTTGCCTGTGGGAGTTCCTCCAACGGCCCAACCACGAGCCGTTCCAGCTTTCCCTCTTCCGCTGGCTCGCCGCTGGACAATTTCAGGTTGACTTCGCGTTGCGGTTGGATGGGTTGTCGGCGGTGATGGTGTTTTTTGTGA
>JANXCP010000169.1 GCA_025060245.1 Thermoanaerobaculum sp.
GCCATGGACCACGGAACGCGAGAGTATGCGGGAGTCTTGTTTCACTTTTTCGGCCTTCCGGGTCAGGAGAGGTTCGGAGAGGTTCAGGATGTCCTCTTGGAAGGCTGCGATGTAGCGATCGTAGTGAGTCCTTCAGGGGTCCCATTGGACCCTCATACCCAGCACTGGTGCACGCAGTTGGCAAAAAAAAAAGTGCCTTTAATAAGGGTGTGGAACCGGTTTTCGTTTCGTGGCCATTGCACTCCCCAAGAAAGGGAGTCAAGCATGTTCCAGGTTCACCTGGAAGTTGAAGCAACGCAGGAGGATAGCGCAAAGGCTTTATTACCGATCCTCCTCAAGGTCATCGGAAAGGGAGGTGCCGAATGAGCACGTCGACGAGGTCTCAACATTTGGAACAACTTTTGAAGAACTTCGTAGCTTCCACAGCAGAGGTCCAAGGGGCAGCGCTGGTGAGTATGGATGGCTTGCCCCTGTACACGGCACTGCCGGCCGGCACCGAGGAAAACAGGGTGGCTGCCATGGCCGCCGCTCTTCTTGCCCTGGGTGAGCGCACTTTGCGCGAGCTGCAGCGGGGAAACTTGGAACAGCTCTACGTGAAGGGGCTCGACGGCTACATTGTCGTGCTTAGGGCGGGTAACGAGGCGGTCCTGGAGGTCATAACCTCCAACCAAGCGAAACTGGGGCTGGTCCTGCTAGAAGCCGGTCGCTGCGCCCAAGAAGCCGCCAAGCTCATATGAACCGGTCTCTTGCCCTTGGGGCTTTGGCCGAAGAGCTGGAAGCGGAAAAGCTGCGGCAGTTCCACGTGCGCGGGTTTCTGGTCATCGACGAGAGTGCCCTTGCGGTGGCCTCCACCTTCCACAGCCCGGCTTTTGAGGAAAAGCTCTGCGCCGTGGGAGGGGCAGCCATGGAACTACTGAAAAACGCCCAACGCAATTTAGACCTTTCAGGGCAGAGTTACCTCTGGCTCTCGGGGGTGGAGAGGACCTTCGTCGCCATTCCTCTTCTCCCGGGATTTGTCCTACTGGCGATCTGCGAGGCTGGGGCATCGCCGGCCACCGCGTTGGTACCCCTCTTGTCTTTTGCCCAAAGGTTGGTGGTCCGGGTGTTTTCTTCTGCCTCCAGCGCAATTGTTTCTCGCGGAAGCATGAAGGAAGGAGCGTGAGGCTTATGGAAAGTTCGAGCCACATTGAACAAACCCTCTATTTCGGCGTGTGCCCGCATGACCTATTAAACCAGCTGGAACTTTGGTTTGCATTTGCTGCGCAACTAAGTCGTCTTTGTGGTGTTTCCCTTCGTTTTGAGCCGTCTCTTGACTTTCCGGAGTTCAGTCGGCAATTGGCGAACTACCATTTGGTGTACGCCAATCCCAATGACACGCTTACATTGGTGCGAATGCACGGCTACATACCCTTAGCGAGATTTGAAGAATCTTTTGATGAGGGAGTACTCGTGGTTCGCGCTGGGGAGAACCGAGTACTGGCCGAGGTGAACCAATGGCGGGTTGCCACGTGCACCAGTCTGGTCGTCAACGACATCGTTCTGCGCCATTTGGCAAAAGAGGGCTACATGCCAAAGGAAATGCTGGATTTCCCTTCCTGGAGTGCGGCACTGTCCGCTCTCGTCCATGGCGAAAGCGATGCGGCCATACTTTACGCCGACTTCTTCAACCAGCTTCGGTCGGAAACAAAGGCTAGGCTTGATGTTTTGGCCGCGAGCAATGAACGGCTCGCCTTTCACAGTTTCTGCCTAGCCCCGGCTTTAAGCAACCTCGAGCCAGTGCTGCGGCAAGCTCTTGTTGCCTTGTCCCACGACCCAGTGGGAAGAGATGTCCTCAGGGACTTGGGTCGCCAGGCGATCGTCAGAACCGTTGTTGAGGAAATTGAAGCTTTTGATAGACTCTGACCGAGCAGGCCAGCGCTGAGGAGAGGCGGGTCTCGGGAACTTTTGCACCTGGGGACAGGCCTCGCGCCTAAAAAGGGATCGACTTAACGGGGTTCGTAGGGGCGCAAGCCCTGGTGGAGGTACTGCAGGCTTCCCTTGCCGAGCAAGAAAGCTTTGAAGAGCCCGTGGGGCGAGGGGCCTACAGCGTGTTTTTTCGCGTCATCAACCGCAGTTTGGCTCGCACCGAAGCGCTCAAGGCGTTCATTCGGGTGTTGGACGAGGAGGCCACGGCCCGTTTTTTCGCGAAACCCGCCTGGCGGCCCGCCTGGATCACCCAAACATCGTCAAGATCTTCAACTTTGGCCAAGCACGGGGGATCCCCTGGTACACCATGCAGCTGGTGGACGGGGCCTCCCTGGAGGAGTTCCTAAAAAAAACGGTCCCTTGGAACCCCACCTTTTTTTCCAGTTGGCTTATCCGATCCTTGACGCCATCAGCTACAGCCACGAAATGGGGGTCCTCCATCGCGATATCAAGCCGCAAAACCTCCTGGTAGACCGCCTGCTGCGGCCCTTTGTGGCGGATTTTGGCCTGGCCAAGGCGATTGAAGAACCAGGGCTCACCACCACCGGCAGCGTCCTCGGAACCCCGGGATTGCCGGCGCCGGAGGTGATCTGCGGCCAGCCGCCCACCTTTGCCTCGGACGTGTACAGCCTGGCAGCAACCTTTTATCAGCTTCTGGCAGGCAGACTTCCCTTCGCAGGGCAAGAGCCCCTTGAGCTGCTCGTGGCTTGTACCCGCCAAGAGCCGGAGAACCTTTCCCGCTACCGGCGGGATTTGCCCCCCGGGGCTTGAGGCGGTGATCATGCGTGCCCTGGCCCGCCTGCCGGAGGAGCGGTTTGCCACCGTAGCGGCCCTGCGGTT
>JANXCP010000016.1 GCA_025060245.1 Thermoanaerobaculum sp.
CGATCCCCCTTGGCCACCCCGAGCCGCTGCAGGCCCAAAGCCAGCCCAGCCACCAGCTGGCTTATTTGGCTTGCCGGAAAGGGGCGGTCGGCCCCCTGCCGCGCGTCAATGAGGCACGGCTCCGGAGTGGTTTGCCGCCAAAGGCGAAAGACCTCGGGTAAGGTTGTCGGGACGCTCATGGTTCCCCCCTTCTCCCATGGGCATGGGCTGGCTGTTCCGTGCACAGGCCATACAACAGGACCTCCAGCAGCGGCTCCAACTGGGCCGCGAGGCTGGCCGGCCGGTGGGCCAGCACCCAAGCGGTCACCAGTTCATCCACCGCGCCAAAGATGGCCCTGGCGGCCACCCTGGGATCCACCGTGGGACGGAAGATCCCTTCTTGGATACCGCGCGCCACCAGTTCCTGCAGCAAGAGCAGGTACTGTGCCACCTGACCCTTGGCAATGCGCCGCAAGAACCGGCGCGAGTGGCGAAGCTCAATTTGGAACACCGCCGCCAAGGCGCGGTTCTGCTCCAGGCTCAGCAAGTGGCGTTCCAACACCCGCCTCAACTGCATCCGCGGGTCGGCGAGGTCTTGGCAGTCTCGGCGGGCTCGCTCCACAAAGGCCTGGGCGTACTCCTCCAAGATGGCCGTCAACAGGTCTTCCTTGCTGGCAAAGTACAAGTACAGCGTGCCATCGGCGACTCCAGCGGCCTGGGCCACGTCCCGCATGCGGGCACCGAAGTACCCCCTTTCACCAAATACCCGCACGGCCGCTTCCAGGATGCGAGTCCTCTTGCGTTGCCGGCCCAACGTTGGTGAGGCCACGCTCCCCCCTGACTGAACCTTCATTCAGTCTCCGGGATCAGCCCTACCTTGTCAAGGGTGTGCGCGGCAGACCGCGGGGACTTTTTCAGTCGTAGGCCGGTAGGTCTTCCTGGGAGTCGGTGGCGGCAAGGGTCCCGGAAGCCATCTCCACCACCCACTGGTGGAAGGTGGCCTCGGCATGGGTGACGGGAAAGGCGAGGATTTCCGGCAGCTCATAGGAGTGAAGCTCGCGAATGGCATCCGCCACCTGGGGAAACAGCGCCGCACGCGTCTTGATGAACAGCAAGTACTCGCTGTCCGAGCAAACCTTGCCTTTCCACCGGTAAATGGAGCGCAAACACGAGACGATGTTGATGCAGGTGGCCAGGCCCCGGTGCACCAGCTCTTCGGAGATCTCCACCGCTTGCGTCTCGGTTCCTACCGAGGTTAGGATAATGGTGATCGGCTCCTGCTCCGCCATGGTGAAACCTTAGAACTTTGCCAAGGGCTCGTCAAGGAGGAAGTGGGAGCTTATATTGTGCAGTAGCCGCGAACACGGGGGCGTACCGGGTTCGACGGGGGACAGCTGGGCCGGCGGCAGCGTGTCGTGGTCCGTCGCCACGTAAAACAGGCGGAAACACACAGCTGCCAACGCTGATCTCGCACTGGCTGCCTAAGTGACAGCCACGCCGACACCAAGGGGTCGCGGCCCGAGACCCGGTGAAGGCGTCGCACCAACGGGCTAGGGCTTCTGGGGCGCTCGGGACCGGAAGCCGACCTTCACGCGAGCTGGCTCCAGCGGCAGGGTGCTTGCTCCCATCCGCTGGGGCGAGAGGAAAAAGCAAGCTGCACACGGAGACACCGCCGGGACAGGTCCTTCGGACGGGGGTTCGATTCCCCCCGCCTCCACCAACCCTTTGGCCTTCCACGCAACCCTGCTAGGCTTTTTCCGGGAGGAAACCCATGGCTGGTGGGAGGGTAGTGGTCCTGGGAGCGGGTCGTGTGGGTCGCGCCATTGCCTGGGACCTGGCCGGGGATTGGGACGTTTGCGCGGTGGATGTGGACCAACAGTCGCTGGGCTGGCTGGCTGAGCGCCGGATCGCCACAGCTCGGGCAGATGTGAGGGATTCCCAAGCCTTGGCGAAGGTGGTGCAGCAGGCCCACTGGGTGGTCAACGCCGTACCGGGCTTTTTGGGCTTTTCGGTGTTGCGCACCTTAGTGGAGCTGGGTTGTTCGGTGGTGGATATCTCCTTCATGCCAGAAGATCCGCGGGTTTTGCACGAGCTGGCGCGACAACGGGGCGTTCAAGTGGCCGTGGACTGTGGGGTGGCCCCAGGGTTTTCCCACCTCGTCTTGGGCTACTGGTTTGCGCAAGCGGAACGTCTCGATTCCTTCTTCTGCTACGTGGGGGGGTTGCCCAAGGAGCGCCTGCTCCCGTGGGAGTACAAGGCGCCGTTTTCACCGGTGGACGTGCTGGAAGAGTACACCCGCCCGGCCCGCCTGCGGCGCCAGGGCCAGGTGATCACCCTGCCCGCCTTGAGCGAGCCGGAGCTGCGCTACGTCCCGGGGGTGGGGACCTTGGAGGCCTTCCTCACCGACGGACTCCGCACCGCATTACATACTCTTCCCGTACCCACCATGGTGGAAAAAACCCTCCGCTACCCCGGCTACCGCGACAAGATCCTGCTGCTGCGCGAATCGGGTCTGCTGCGCCGGGAACCGGTGGTGGTGGACGGGGTCCAGGTGGCACCCCTGGCGGTGACGGCCCTGGCCTTGGCGGAGGCCTGGCGCCTGGCCGAAGGGGAGGGGGACGTGACGGTGATGGAGTTGGAGGTCCAGGGGTTCTTTGACGGCCACCTGCGAACGCGCCGTCTCTTCCTCTACGACCAGTGGGACCCCACCACTGGCCTTTCCTCCATGGGTCGGACCACTGGTTTTACCGCCACCGCCATCCTGCGCGCCTTGGGCAAGGGGATGGTGCGGGAAGTGGGGGTGTTGCTCCCCGAGGTCCTGGGTCAAAACCTTGCCCTAACGCGCTTTGTAGCCAATTACCTGGGTCAACGGGGCATCCAGCTGTCGGGAGACGGCCTATGATCCGCTCACCCTGGGTGCGCGGGGCCCTGGTCCTGGCGGCGCTGGCCGTGGTCTGTTCCCTGGGCCTCTACACCTGGCGGGTTTGGCTGGAGGGGGAGTTTGTGCGTCGGCTCGGCCCACTGGAGCCTGCGGCTTACACCCGTCCGCCGGTGCGCAGCGAGGCCAACGCGGCGCGATACTTCCTCGCCGCCGCCGGGCGGCTGCGTCTCTCGGCGGCGGAGGGGCAGCTCTTGGCTCAATGGGCGGGCGAGCCGACCCTGGCCCCGGGGGCGGCCTTGGCGGCCCTGGTGGCGCGTAACGAGGCTGCCCTGCGCCTTGCCCGCCAGGGGGCGGGGCTAGAGGAAAGCTTTTATGGCTTGGACTACAGCCTGGGGTTTCGCGCCCAGCTGCCCGACCTGCCGCAGCTGGTGAGCCTGGGCAGGCTCTTGCTCCTGGAGGCGCGCCTGGCCCGGGAGCGGGGGGAGCAGGCCACGATGGCCGCGGCCTTGGCGGCCCTGGGGAGCCTGGCTGGATCCCTGCAACGGGAGCCGGGGCTGATGCCGCACCTGGCAGGTTTGGGCTTGGAGCGCCTGCAACTTTCAGAACTGGTGCAGCTTTTGGCCGACGGTCGCCTTGCCCCGGCACGGGTGGCGCAGCTGCGCCAGGTCATCGTGGGGGATGAGCCCTTGCAGATCTTTGCCCGGGTGGTGGGTCTGGAGGAGGCTTCGCTGCGCCAGAGCCTACCCCCCCGCGAGGGCTTTTGGGAGTTTTGGGCGACGGAGTATTGGCGTGCGGTCAGTGCACGGAAGGCGCTGCGCCTGGCTTCCCTGGCCCAGCGCCCGGGCACCAGCTGGGCCCGCCAGGTGAATTGGGAGGAACTGGACAACCACCAGGCGCGATTGCTCACCACCTTGGCCCTGGCGCAAGGGGTGCGCGCCCTGCGCGTCGCGGTGACCGCTGCCTTGGTTTGTGCCCGTCACCAGGGAGAGCACGGGGATCTGCCCGCCAGCTTGGCGGTGGTGCCCGAGGCCCTCAAACCGAACCCCTTCACCGGCCAGCCCCTGGCCTATTCCCCTGAGGAAGGGGTCATCGCCGTGCCGGGGGCAGCAAACCTTTGGCAGGAACTGCGGCTGCCCCCGCCGGTGCCGCCCTTTACCCTCCAGCTTGCCCTCGGCGCCGGTAAGGCGTCGGGCCGTTAGCGGATCGGGTGCACCCGGAGGCGAGGGCGGCTCGCCCGGTTCAGGCCGCGGGTTGGGTGCCGCAGGTGGGTGCCCTGCGAACCTGGCTGGCTACTCCCCGGCGGACTCTTTCGGGAAGTGCTCTACCTTCACCTGCAGGTGCCCCGCCAGTTGGTCGGCCTCGCGGGTGAGGGCGCGGGCAATGACCACCCGCTGAATTTGGTTGGTGCCCTCGTAGATCTGGGTGATCTTAGCGTCGCGCATGTACTTCTCAATAGGGTAGTCGCGGCAGTAGCCATACCCGCCAAACAGCTGTACCGCGTCGGTGGTCACCCGCATGGCCGTGTCGGTGGCCATCACCTTGGCCATGGCGGCCAACTTGGACACGTTGGACAGGCCGGCATCAATGGCCCGCGCCGCGGTATACACCAGCTGTCGCGCGGCTTCAATTTGGATGGCCATGTCCGCCAACATGAACTGGATGGCTTGGAAGGACATGACCGACTGACCAAACTGCTGGCGCTCGGAGGTGTAGCGAATGGCCCATTCTAGGGCGCCCTGGGCCAGCCCCACCGCTTGCGCCGCCACCCCGGGACGGGCCCGATCCAAGGTCATCATGGCGTTGGCAAAGCCGATCCCCTCTTTGCCCCCCAGGAGGTTGGCCGCGGGGACACGGCAGTCTTTAAAGTGCAGCTCGTGCACCGGCACGCAGCGGATCCCCATGGTGTCTTCCCGCTTGCCAATTTCAAAGCCAGGGGTGCCCTTTTCCACGATGAAGGCGGAAATCCCCCGGGTGCCGCGACTGCGGTCGGTAGCGGCGTAAACCGTGTAAAGGGAAGCCACACCGCCGTTGGTGTTCCACTTCTTTTGCCCGTTGATAACGTACTCATCCCCTTCCCGGCGAGCGGTGGCAATGAGGGAACCGGCGTCGGAGCCGGACCACTTTTCCGAAAGGCCAAAGGCAATGAGCCGCTCCCCTTTGGCCACGGCGGGTAAGTACTTCGCCTTTTGCTCCTCACTCCCACCCAACACGATGGGGAAGCTGCCCAGGGCGTTGACGGCGTACGCCACACCAATGCCGCCACAGGCGCGGGACAGCTCCTCCACCACCACGCACATGTCCAACACGCCGGCCCCGTGGCCTCCGTACTCTTTGGGGATCCAAATGCCCATGAGGTCGTAGTCCTTTAAGGCTTGGATCACGCTCCAGGGGTACTCGCCGGTGCGGTCCAGTTCCGCCGCCACCGGACGGGCGTACTTTTCCGCCACCTCACGGGCCCGGGCCTTGTATTCCTGGGTGCGTGGGGGGAGCAGTTCGGTCATGACGTGCCTCCTTTCGCAAACGGCTGCCATTGTAACAAAAGGGTTTCACGTGGAACGTGGCAGAATAGACCGGTGTTTTCGCACCGGCTGCCCCCCCTGGTTCCTAACCGGTGGTGGCAGGTTCGCCTCGCCTGCCGGCCGCAAGTGGACCTGACGGTGAGCAACCCCACCAAAGTGGGCATTGCCTACCCGGAAGATCTGCTTGCCCCTTTGGCCCACCCGCGGGGTCTACGGTACGAGCCCGAGCCGGCGGGTTTGTGGGCGGCACGGGAAGCTGTGGCGGCGTGGTATCAGGGCCAAGGGCTTGCCGTTTCGCCACAACAGGTATTGCTCACCGCTTCCACCTCCGAAAGCTACGGCCTTTTGGCCAAGCTGCTCTGCAACCCCGGGGAAGGCCTCCTGGTCCCGCAGCCTTCTTACCCCTTGTTTGAGCACCTCTTCGCCGCGGAAGGCGTGATGGCCCTCCCCTACCCTTTGCCGGCGGAAACCCAGTTCCATTTGGAGGTGGAACAGATCCCGCAGCCCCGCCAGGCCCAAGGGCTGGTGGTGGTGCAACCCAACAACCCCACGGGCGGCGTGGTACCTGAGAGGGCATGGCAGCCGTTGGTTCGGCTTTGTGCCCGTCAAGGGTGGGCCCTCATTGCCGACGAGGTTTTTTGGCCTTTCCCTCTGGCCGACGTGTGGCGAACAAGCTTTGCCAACAACCGGGAGTGTCTCACCTTCGTGTTGGGCGGGTTGTCCAAGCTGGCGGGGTTGCCGCAGCTGAAGCTGGGGTGGATCGTGGTCAGTGGACCGGAGCCGCTGGTCCATGAAGCTTGGTCGCGCTTGGAGTTCCTGGCCGACACCTACCTTTCCGTGGCCACCCCCACCCAGCAGGCCCTGGGGGAGATCCTCCAGCGGGCGGAAGGAGTAGGGGAGCAGATTCGGCAGCGGCTCGTTGCCAACTGGGAGCTGGTGCGGGGGTGGGTGGCCCACCACCCCTGGTTGGAGGTGATTCCGCCGGAAGGGGGGTGGAGTGCGGTGCTCCGCTACCCTGCGGTGGTGGGGGAGGAGGAGCTGGTGGTGTGGCTCCTGCAGCACCATGGCCTGGCGGTGTACCCGGGGTTTTTCTTTGACTTTCCCCGCGAGGGGTACCTGGTGGTGAGCTTGCTCATCTGCCCGGATGAGCTGCGGCGGGGACTGGCGGTGCTGGGGGAAGCGTTGGCGCAGCGGGTTTAGGCGGGTGGCTGTTGCGGGGTTCCAGGCAAGGGCTTAGACTCGGCCGGAGTCGCCGCGGTAGGCTCAGGCGGCATTGAAGGAGGTGGCCATGCCAGGGACAACAAGCCTGCGGGAGCAAAAAGCCCTCCGTTGGACAGCCATGGCCTTGGTGTCCACGGGGATGCTGTGCGGCTACTACGTGGCCGATGTGGCCTCGCCGCTGAAGCCGCTGTTGGAGGGGCAACTGGGTTGGTCGAGCACCGAGTACGGGTTTTTCACCGGCGCCTACGGGTGGTTCAACGTGTTCCTGGGGATGCTGGTGGTGGGGGGGATCGTCCTGGACCGTCTGGGCCCTCGCCTCACCGGGGTGCTGGCCATTTCCTTCATGTTCTTGGGCACGGCCACGCAGTGGTGGGCGCTGTCTACCCCATCCTTGACGGGAACGCAGTGGTTTGGCGTGAAAGGGCAGGTGCTGGTGGCCGCCCTAGGGTTTGCCCTGTTTGGTGTGGGCATTGAGTGGTTCGGTATTACCGCCACCAAGATCATCGTGCGCTGGTTCAAAGGGCACGAGATGGCCTTGGCCATGGGGTTGCAGGTGGCCCTAGGCCGCCTGGGGACGGCCTTGGCCCTAGGCAGCGGCGCCGCCCTTGCCGTGGCCCTCTCCGTGGCCGGCCCGTTCCTCGTGGGAAGCGTGGCCCTGGCCTGCGGCCTGGTCGCGTTCCTGTTCTTTGCCTCCCTGGACCGGCGGCTGGATGCCAGCGAGGGCACCTCGCGGGGTGGAGTAAAGCCCGAGGACCAGTTCCGTTTTGCTGACATCGGTGCCATTCTCGCCGATCCCGGTTTTTGGCTCTTGACGGGTTTGTGCGCCCTCTTCTACTCCGCCGTGTTCCCCTTCCTCAAGTACGCCCCCGACCTCATGGTGCAGAAATTCGGCATTGAGCAACGGCTTTCCGGCCTCATCCCATCCCTTTTGCCTTTTGGTACGATCCTCTTAACACCGGTATTCGGCAACCTTTACGACCGCAAGGGCAAGGGGGCCACCATCATGCTCTTGGGCGCGCTTTTCATTGCCGGCTCCCACATCTTGCTGGCGCTACCCTGGTTGCCCTATTGGCCCGTGGCGGTGGTAGCGGTGTTGCTGTTGGGTGTGGGGTTCTCCCTTGTCCCCTCGGCCATGTGGCCTTCAGTGCCCAAGATCGTGGAGGAGCGGCGTTTGGGGACGGCCTACGCGTTGATCTTTTTTATCCAGAACCTGGTGGCCCTCATGGGCGTGCCCTACCTCATCGGTTGGGTCCTGGATCGCTACTGCCTGCGCGGCAAGGAGGTGGTGGTGCAGGAGATCGCCGGCAAACTGCAGGAGGTAACCAAGGTCCAGTACGACTACACCCTGCCCATGGTGCTGTTCGTCCTGTTCGGTTTGCTGGCGGTGGGTTTCGCCCTAGGTTTGCGGGCGGCGGATCGGCGTCGCCGCTACGGATTGCAGTTGCCCGCGGGGGTGGTGAAGTAGCTACAACCAGCCACGGCGGCGAAAGGCGCGCAACATGCCAAGGCCTAACAGCACCATGATCCCCCACAGCGCTGGGTACGCCCAGGGCCAGGCCAGTTCGGGCATGTGCTCAAAGTTCATGCCGTAGACCCCGACGATGAAGGTGAGGGGGAGGAAGATGGTGCCGATGACCGTGAGCACCTTCATCACCTCGTTGGTCCGCTGGGCCACCATGGAAAGGGACAACTCCACCAGACTGCCCGCCATGTCGCGGTAGTTTTCCACCAGGTCCAAAAGGTACAGGGTGTGGTCGTGCACGTCGCGGAAAAACACCCGTACCCCGTCCCCCACCAGCTCGGCTTCCTGGCGTAGGAGGTTACCCACTGCATCCCGCAGCGGCCAAAGGGAACGCCGCAGGCGTAAGAGATGGCGCCGCAGCGTATGGAGCTGGGGCAATACCTGGTCCTGCTGGGCCAGCAGGATCTCCTCCAGCTCCTCCAGCTGTTCCCCCAGGGATTCCACCACCGGAAAAAAGTGGTCCACGGCGGCATCCACCAGGGCGTAGGCCAAGTAGTCACTGCCGTACTGGAAGAGCCTGCCGAACCCAAGGCCCAAGCGCTTTTCCACTCCCACAAAGAAGGCGTGCTCCCGTTCCTCCACGCTGACCACCAAATCGCGAAACAGCAGCAGGCTCACCTGCACCTCCTGCAGGGTGGAGCCGGAAAGCAGAGGGACATCCACCACCAAGAACAGAAAATGGGGGTGCAGCTCCATTTTCGGCCTTTGCCCGGGGTTGAGGATGTCCTCCAAGACCAACGGGTGCACGTTCAGCTGCCGGCCAAGCTCGGCCACGATCTCCGTGTCCAACCCCTTCACCCGCAGCCAGGCGCGCTCCCGCGGCAGACTCAACGCCTGTGCCACGGTGAGGCCTTGGGCACGGCGGACTCCTTGGGAACCGTAGGTGATGAGCTCCACTTGGCCTTTGATGCCGGTCTCAGGAAGGGTGCCGGGTGAGGTCCCCGGCGGGTGGTACCGTTTCAGCCGCCCCATGCTCGGCCCATTCTACGATGGGGAAGGTGCCCCGGGAGGTTTCGGGAAGGAAGTCTAGGGTTGTTTGCCTGAGGCGTACTGCTCCCACTCCGCCTCAAAAGCCAGCGACTGTAAGCTGCGCATGCGTTCCAAAAACACGATGCCGTCCAAATGGTCCTGCTCGTGTTGCAATACCCGCGCGTGGAACCCCGCAGCGTGAAAAGTCACCCGCTCGCCGTCCACACTGTACGCCTCCACGGCTAGCTGGGTGAAACGCGGCACCAGGCCGCGCAGCCCCGGCACCGAGAGACACCCCTCCCAATCCTCCTGTTGCTCCGTACCCAACGGGGTGAGGACCGGGTTGACGAGCACCCGCGGCGGAATCTCCTCACCGTAGTCGGCGGGAACGTAGTAGGCGAACACCCGCCAGGGGACGGCAATCTGTGGCGCGGCCAGGCCCACCCCCGAGGCGGCGTGCATGGTGCGCACCAGGTCAAAGGCCAGGTCGCGCAGCTTCCGTGTGCCGAAGCGCACGGCCGGTACCTCTTCCGCCCGCTGCCGCAGCACCGGGTGGCCCAGGCGTACCACCTGGCGCACGCGACCGAGGTTTCCCGTCACCTGCAGAGGGGTGCCAGGACCCGTGGCCAGCGGGGGGGAGGTGGCCACCGGTCCTACTCCACGGCGAAGGAGTGCCCGCAACCGCAGGTGCGCACGGCGTTGGGGTTTTCCACCACAAAACCGGCGCCGCGAAAATCCTCCACGAAATCCACCGTGGCCCCGGCCAGGTACTGGGCAGAGAGGGGGTCCACCACGACTCGAATCCCATGGGCCTCCACCACGGTGTCCCCATCCTGTTGGTCATCAAAGGTAAAGCCGTACTGAAACCCCGAGCATCCGCCCCCTTCAATGAAAATGCGCAGGGGCTTGCCCTGGGCCTCGGGCATGTTCTGGGCGAAGTAGCGAACCTTTTCCGCTGCTTTGGCCGTTAGCTGCAACATACCGATTCCTCCTGGAGCAAACGCTCCGCTCTGGCCAACCCCGCCGGGCAGCAAAACATTCCCACTAACCGCCTTCTTCGGCCAGGAAGCGCTCCGCCTCCATGGCCGCCATGCATCCGGAGCCCGCGGCGGTCACCGCTTGGCGGAACACCTTGTCCTGCACGTCCCCGCAGGCGAACACCCCGGCCACGGAGGTGCGGGTGCTTCCGGGCTGGGTGAGGATGTAGCCCTGCTGATCCAAGGCCAGCTGCCCGGAAAAGACCGCCGTGTTGGGCTGGTGACCGATGGCCAAGAACACCCCCTGGGTGGGGTAGGTGGTGCGACGACCGCTGACCGTATCCTCCACCACCACCGCCTCCACCCCCCGTTCCCGGCTGCCCAGGATATCCGCCACCACCGCGTTCCATAGGAAACTGATCTTGGGGTGGGCCTTTGCCCGCTCCTGCATGATCCGCGAGGCCCGCAGTTGGTCACGGCGGTGGATGACCGTCACCTTGGTGGCGTACCGGGTGAGGAAAAGGGCCTCTTCCATGGCGGTGTCCCCCCCACCCACCACAACCACCTCTTTGTCCTTGAAAAAGAAGCCATCGCAGGTGGCACAGGCGGATACCCCGTAGCCCATCAGCTCCTTTTCCGCCGGCAGGCCCAACAGCTTGGCCGAAGCCCCCGTGGCCACGATGAGCGCGCGGGCGACGAACTCCCCCTGGTCCTCGGTCACCACCCGAAACGGCCGACGGGAGAGGTCCACCTGGGTCGCCTGGGTAAAGTGCAAAATGGCACCGAACCGCTGGGCTTGGGCGCGCATCCGGTCCATGAGTTCTGGCCCCTGGATGCCCTCGGGAAAGCCGGGAAAGTTCTCCACCTCGGTGGTGATGGTCAGCTGTCCCCCGGGTTGCATCCCTTCCAGCACCACCGGCGCCAGCTGGGCGCGGGCCGCGTAGATGGCCGCCGTCAAGCCCGCCGGTCCCGATCCCAAGATGAGCACCTGCACCTCATGAGGCTCGGCCATACACCCTCCCGCGGGATTCTAGCCCTCGGCCAGGGATAAGGCCAAAGGTTGCCGTTGGCGAAAGGTCAACACCTCCCTCACCCCCAGCTGCTGAAGTTGTTGCTGGAGGAGAGCAAAGGCAAACCCCACTTCGTGCGGGGCATGGGCGTCGGAGGAGAGCACCACGGGAACCCCGGCGGTGGCCAAGCGCGCCAACCATCGCGGGGAGGGGTAATCCTCGCCAACCGGTTTCCTGCGCCCCGCCGAGGACAGCTCCACCGCCACACCGGTTTCCAAAAGCGCCTGGAGCACCGCGTCTTCTAGCTCGGTCAGCGGTTCGGCTGGGAGGAAGCCAAATTTTTTTGGCAAATCCAAGTGGGCCATGACGTCAAAGAGCCCTGAGCGGATGGCCTTCTCTAAGGTTTGCCAGTACCGGGCCCAAATTTGCTGCACCCGCTCCGGACCCTTTTGGTACTCCGGCAAGGAGGTGGGAGCATCCACCCAGAACCCGGCGAGCCAGTGAACCGAACCCAAGACCACGTCAAAGGGATAGGTCTGGAGGATCTGGGCCAGGGTGTGCTCGTGTCCCTCCACGTAGTCCGCCTCAATTCCCAGGAGCACCTCCACGCGGCCCCGGTAGCGCCCCTTGAGCTGTAACACGGCCTCCACGTAAGCCGGCAGCTCCTCAGGGGCCATGGCTAAGGTGGGGTCGTGCGCTTCTGGCGGTAGCCAGTAAAAGGGGATATGGTCGGTGATGGCGACAGCCTTGAGACCCAGGCGCACCGCCTGGCGGACGTACTCCTCTTCTGTGCCCACTGCGTGGCCGCAGCGAAAGGTGTGGGTGTGCAGGTCGGCAAGGGCTGAAACCCTCACAGTGCCCCCGCCATGGCGTCCAGGACCTGTTGGGCGGCGGCCCGGGGATCAGGGGCTTGGGTGATGGGCCTGCCCACCACCAGCAGGTCCGCCCCGTCCTGTACCGCTTGTTGAGGAGTGGCCCAGCGCCGTTGGTCCCCCACCTGGCTGCCAGCAGGGCGGATCCCAGGGGTGAGCAGGAGGAACGGGCGGGGGAATGCCCCCCGCAGTCGGGACAGCTCTTGGGGGGAACACACCACCCCCGCCAGGCCGGTGGAGCGGGCCAGCTCTGCCCACCGGATCACGGCCTCCGCCACGGAGCCTCGCCACCCCAGCTGGTGCCAGGCCAGGTCGTCCAAGCTGGTAAGCACGGTTACCGCCAGCACCAAGGGGGGTGTGTGGCCTGCCGGGGTACCCCCTTGGGCTCCGGCCAACGCTGCCCGCATCATCTCCGCCCCCCCGGCGGCGTGGACGTTGAGCATGCTCACCCCCAGTTGCGCACAGGATCGGGCAGCCTTTTCTACCGTGTTGGGGATGTCGTGGAGCTTGAGGTCCAGGAACACCTTTGCTCCCCGCTCCACCAGCCAGCCAACGAAGTCAGGCCCTAAGGCGGTAAAGGCCTCCAAACCCACCTTGAACCACGCCACCAGGCCGTACAGTTGCTCCACCAGCCACTCCCCCTGCTGCCGATCAGCCGTGTCCAGGGCAACCACCAACTTTTCCGCTGCCTTCTGCTGGTTCATCGCCACCTGAGCCCTCCGATGAGCTCCCGCACATCCTCTACACCTTCCCGTTGGCAGAACGCTTGCAGTTGTTGCACCACCTCCAGGCAGGCGGCAGGGTTGCGGAAGGTGGCCGTGCCCACCTGCACCGCGCAGGCTCCTGCCAAGAGAAACTCCACGGCGTCTTCGCCGGTGAGCACACCGCCAATGCCCACCAGGGGAGCTTGGGGAAATGCCCGGTGCACCTCCCACACCAACCGAAGGGCTAACGGCTTGATCGCCGGCCCGGACAAGCCACCGAAACCCGTAGCCACGGCGGGGCGCCGCTTTTTGGCATCAATGGCCAAAGCGCGGAAGGTGTTGACCAGGGTGAGGGCGTCGGCGCCCGCCGCCAGGGCCGCCTCCGCCACCGCCAGAAGGTGGGGGGCGTTGGGGGAAAGCTTGACCCAGAGGGGCCGCCGGGTCAGGCGGCGCAGCATCCTGACCAAAAGATCCAAGGAGGAAGGATCGTGGCCAAACTCCATTCCCCCTTTCCCCACATTGGGGCAGGACACGTTGAGCTCGTAAGCCGCCACACCATCCTCGCGCTCCAACCGCTCCACCACGGTGGCGTACTCCTCTTCCGTCTCACCGAACACGTTGACCACCACGGTAGCCCCGCGCTGGCGCAAGGCTGGCAGCACCTGGGTGCAAAACGCCTCTACCCCGATGTTCTGCAGGCCGATGGAGTTGATCATGCCGGCAGGGGTTTCCACGATTCGCGGGGTGGGGTTGCCGGCTCGCGGCCGGGGGGAGAGCCCTTTGGTCACCACCCCCCCGAGGGCCTCAGGGGGGCAAAAGTCCACCAGCTCCAAGCCGTAGCCGAAGGTGCCGGAGGCCGCCAAAACCGGGTTTCGCAAGGTCAATGAGCCAACTTGGGTGGCCAGTTGCACCACGGTTACCACCTTTCCGCCAGCTGGCTCGCCAGAAAAACTGGCCCTGCTTGACATGAAGGGACATAGCTCCCGTCGTGCAGGCGCACCACGCACCCCAAGCACACTCCCACCCCGCAAGCCATGGGTTCCTCCAGGGAGAGTTCCGCCTCCACTTGCCGTTCTCGGGCCAGTTGGGCAACGGCGTAGAGCATGGGGGTGGGCCCGCAGGCCAGGATCCGGCTGTAGGACTTCTGCCAAAGGCGACGAAGAACCTCGGTCACCAGCCCCTGCTCTCCGAAGGACCCATCGTCGGTGCAGAACACCGCCAGGCCGTTGGTGGCCCGTTTCACCTCCTGGGGGAGCAGGAGTTCATGGGAGGAAGCGGCCCCGTAGAAGAGGTCAAAGGGGATCCCCCGCTGGCTGAGCTCGCGGGCAGCAAAAAGCACCGGCGGCAGGCCGATCCCTCCCGCCACGAGCACCGGCCGGGGAGGTGCCTCCAGCAGGCGAAACCCCTGCCCGAGGGGGCCCAACAGGGACAGCTCGCTGCCGATGGGGAGGCGTCGCAACAGGGAGGTGAACTTCCCTACCTCCTTGACCAGCAGCTGGACCAGGACGCCACGGGGGGATTCACCCACTCCCGCCACGGAAAAGGGGCGGCGGAGCAGGGGATCGGCCCCTGCGGTCGGACCCAGCATGATGAACTGTCCGGGTGTGGCTGTCAGTGGCCCAGGGCAGAGGAGCTCCAGGGCAAAACAACTGGGGGAAAGCTCTTGGCGCGAGGCCAAGATGACGGGCTGGTCGCTGCGTCGCTCCATCCGCGCCGCATTATCCCCGAAAGCCAAATCCTTGCCAAAGGCGCTACCATGAACCCGCATGCACCGGCGCCGCCTCCTATGGGCTCTCGCTGCGGGTTTTGCCGCTGGGGTGGGTTTGGCCTCGCTGCAGCTGCTCCTTTGGTGGCACATCACGCCGTCGGTACGGCCAGCGCTCCTTGCCAGCCTCGCCTGGGGCAGCTGGGGGGCCCTGTGGTTGGGGGGGGGAGGGTTCCTGCTGTGGGAGCTGGGCTCCTTTTTGCAGACCCTAGGCAGACGCGGTCGCCGGACTCAGGGCACCTTCCCGTTCCTTCTGGGGGCTCTGATGGTGGCCGGCGTGGCCCTCTATAACCGCGACGTGCTGCGCCAGCTCCTGCCCCCAGCGCACCGCCAAGCCTTGGCGGTGGTGGCGGTGTTTGCCCTGCTTTGGGCGGTGGCGTGGGTCCTTGCTCGGCGGCGAAGGCCGCTCCAGGTGGCCCTGCTAGCAGTCTGGGTCTTCGGGGTGTGGTGGCCCTGGTGGGGGGTGGGGCAGCAGGGAGATCAGCAAGGTGGGGTCAAGACCCCATGGGTGTGGAAAGCGGAGCCCACACCGCGGCGCGCTCTGGTGGTGGTCTGGGAGGGAGCAGATCTGGCCTGGCTGCTACCCCAGGTGGATGGGGGCGTCATGCCCTTTTTGCAATCCCTTTGGCCGCGGGGGAGCTGGGGGCAGCTGCGCACCGTGTCGCCCTTTTCCCGTGCTGCCAGTCTGGTGACCTGGGCTACCGGCTGCTCGCCGGTGCGCCACAGGGTGGTAGCCCGTCGCGCCTACCGAATTTCGTTCCTCAGCCGCGAGCCGGTGAGCTTGCTCTTGCGCGGGCCTTGGCCCACCCCCCATCAGCTTCCCTGGCGGCTGTGGGAGCGTGCGGCGCCACCGCAGCCGGAGCAACCCACCCTTTGGGAGGTGTTGCCCGCCTTGGGTGTACCCACGGCCTTGGTCGGGTGGCCGTTTCCCACGCGTCCCACGGCAGCGCAGGTGGCCGGGCCCGAATGGGTTCACGGGGAAACACCGCTCTTGGAGGCGGAATGGCAGCGGGCGGTGATGGAGGCGGTGGGGCAGGACGCGCGTCGCAGGACCGCCACCCTCCGCGCCTTGGGCGTGGCAGCGGAGGTGGGGGTGCGGGCTGTGCTCCTGGCGGGGGATGGCAAAACCCAGGTGCTCATCGTGCACCTGGATTTGCCAGCTCGCCTCCGCCCGTTGTGGTCCGGGTCTGACAGCGGGGGAGTTTTGCCCTTGACGGCGCAGTTCTTGGATGGGCAGTTGGCTCGTCTGTGGCAACTATTTTCCGATGACCAAACGCTTCTCCTGCTGCTTTCCCCCTACGGCATGGCCCCGCCTAGCTCGTGGGACCGCCTGCTGGCCAACGTGGGTTTGACCGGGCAGTGGCCCGTGTCGCCGAAGAACTCCCCGGACGGCTTTTTCTTCCTTTACGGTCGGGGGGTGGCCTCTGGGGTTCGCGTGCGCGGGGGACGAACCGCCGACCTGGTACCCACCCTCATGTACCTGCTGGATTTGCCGGTGGCCAAGAGCCTTTCAGGCCGAGTGTTGCTGGCGGCGGTGGATGAGCGGTGGGCGGCCAACGTACCGTTGCGCCTGGTACCCGCCTATCCCACCCCCGCTCCCTAGAAAAATGGTGCGCCCGCCGCGATTCGAACGCGGGGCCTTCAGATCCGGAGTCTGACGCTCTATCCGGGCTGAGCTACGGGCGCACAGGTTGGGGTGAGCGAAGGGATTCGAACCCTCGACCACTGGAGCCACAGTCCAGCGCTCTACCCGCTGAGCTACGCTCACCACGTTTCTGGCCTGCCTGAGAGGATTCGAACCTCTGACCCAGGGATTAGAAGTCCCTTGCTCTATCCAGCTGAGCTACAGGCAGCCACGCCCCCGGAAGGGGTTGGTCGGGGCGAGAGGATTTGAACCTCCGACCACCTGCGCCCAAGGCAGGTGCGCTACCAGGCTGCGCCACGCCCCGTATGTGTGGCTAGCTGCTCTCCCAAAGAGCCTCCCCCTGTTCGGGGGAAACCCACATTAGCAGCGTTGTGCCGCTGCCGTCAAGGTAAGGATCCCGGGCGGCGCCAGCAGGACAAATGGGCACGGGTGGGGCGGCGAAAGGTAACCTGGTTTTGTGTTACGCAACGCCGACTTGGCGGAGGCGCTGTTCCGCCTGGCTGATTCTTATCCCGCCGGCGACATGAAACTGGCGTTTGTGCGTGCCGCCTACGCCATTCTGGACGAGCCTCGGGAGCTGGCCAAGACTCGGCGCTTGCCCGCGGGCATCCCGTTTGAGGTGTTACCCACCGTGACCTTCTTGACCCGCTGCGCCGGTGAGGACGCTTTAGCTGCCGCCGTCGCCCGCCTGGCCGGTCCACTACGGGGCCAGCGAGGGGTCGCCAGCCGCACCGGGTTCTTCTCCGCCGCCGAGGTGGCCCGGGCGGGGGTGGAGCCCCTGGCGCGCCAACTGCGCGGGGCCGTGCATTTCCATACCCGGTTTTCCGACGGTGCCTCGCCTTTGGAAACCATGGCGGCAGCCCTGCGGCGACGAGGTTATTTTTGGGCGGTGATCACCGATCACACCCAGGGTTTGAGCTGCGTGAATGGCTTGGATGCCCAGGCTTTGCGGATCCAGCGGCGGGCCATTGACCGCTGGAACGACCGGCATGGAGATGAGCTGGAGCTCGTGCCGGGGGTGGAGGCGGAGATCCTGGAAGACGGCAGCTTGGACCTGCCCCGCTCCCTGCGCACCGGGTTGGTGGTGGTGGCTGGGCTCCACACGGGCCTCACCTCGACCCGCGACCAAACGGCGCGGCTGCTGCGCGCGTTGCACGAGCCGGGAGTGTGGGCGTTGGCGCACCCGAAGGGCCGGCTCTTTGCCAGGCGCCCCGGCATTCGGGCCAACTGGGAAAAGGTTTTTGCCACTGCCGCCAGCAACGGGGTCCTGGTGGAGCTCAACGGGTTTCCCCGGCGGCAGGATTTAGACCCTGGCCTGGCGGCCCTGGCCCGTGAGCTGGGGTGCCGGTTCGTGGTAGGGTCCGATGCCCACCACCCTCGTCACCTGGTGTTTGACCGGTGGGCTTTGGTGGTTGCCCAGGCGGCCGGCATTCCCCCAGAGGCCATCGTGAACTTCCGCCAGCTCCGGGACGCGGTGGAGGTGGAAACTTTGTCACGCACGTGAGCAGAACTTCACAAAATCGTCTGGCGGACGTACCATGTCCCGCGGGGAGGTGGCCATGAGTTTTTTGGAAACGGTACGGCAGCGGGCCAAGGCTGCAGGAGGACATGTGGTCCTGGCGGAGGGGGACGACCCCCGGGTGGTGGAAGCCGCGGCCCGCCTTGCCGGGGATGGGATTTGTCGGGTGAGCGTCATCTGTCCGCGGGAAAAGCAAGGGCCGGCACAGCAAGCCCTCCTCGCCCAGGGTGTGGAACTGATGGACCCAGCCCAGGATCCCCGACGGCCGCAGTTGGTGGAGCTGTTATTCGCCCGGCGACGGGAGAAGGGGTGGAGCCGGGAGCAAGCCGAGCAGGCCCTGGCCGATCCCTTGTACTTTGCCTCCTCTCTAGTCGCTGCGGGTCTTGCCAGTTGCTCCGTGGGGGGGGCGGTCCGCACCACTGCTGACACGGTGCGGGCAGCCCTGCACGCCATTGGTCCGGCCCCGGGGATTGCCACCGTTTCCTCGTCGTTCATCATGGTGCACCCCGACCCCAAGTGGGGGCATCAGGGTGTGTTGGTGTTTGCCGATTGCGCGGTGCTTCCCGATCCCACCCCGGAGCAGTTGGCCGATGTGGCCGTGGCCTCCGCCGCCACCTTCCGTGCCGTGGTGGGTGCGGAGCCCAAGGTGGCGCTGCTTTCCTTTTCCACCAAAGGTTCAGCGGAACATGCGTTGGTGGACAAGGTGCGCCAAGCGGGTGCCATCCTGGGGCAAAGACAACCCGATTTTGCCTTTGACTTTGAGCTGCAGGTGGACGCGGCGCTGATACCCGAGGTGGGTGCGCGAAAGGCAAAGAACTCCCCTGTGGCGGGAGTGGCTAACGTCCTGGTGTTTCCTGACCTCAACGCGGGAAACATCGCCTACAAGCTCACCGAGCGCTTGGCGGGTGCGCGGGCCCTGGGCCCCCTTCTGCAGGGCTTGGCCCGGCCGGCCAACGACCTATCCCGCGGGTGCTCGGCGCAGGACATTGTGGAAACCGCCATGCTCTCCCTCTTACAGGCTACAATGGCGCCGTGAAGCTTCTGGTGGTCGGTGGCGGTGCCAGGGAACATGCCCTGGTGTGGAAGTTAGCCTCCTCCCCCTTGGTGGAGGAGTTGTACGCGGCCCCCGGCAACCCCGGCATGGCGGCGTTGGCCGATTGCGTCCCTATCCGTGCCGATGCCATCGTGGAGCTAGCTGATTTCGCCGAGAGCCTGCGCATTGACCTGACCGTCGTCGGCCCCGAACTGCCGTTGGTGTTGGGTATTCGCGACGAGTTTGAACGGCGCAACCTCCTGCTGGTGGGGCCTAGCCGTCGGGCGGCGGAGGTGGAGGGGAGCAAGGCCTTTACCAAGCTGCTGTGCCAAAAGTACGGGATCCCCACCGCCACGGGTGAAGTGGTGGCGAGCCGCCAGCAGGCGGAACGGGCGGTCCAGCAACTTGGATTGCCGGTCGTCCTCAAGGCCGATGGGTTGGCAGCGGGGAAGGGGGTCTTGGTGTGCCGCACGGCGGAGGAGCTGGAGGAAGCCCTGGTGCGTTTTTTTGACCAGCGGGAGTTCGCGGCGGCTGGAGAGCGGGTGGTGGTGGAGGAGTGCCTGGCGGGAGAGGAGGTATCCTTTCTTGTCCTCACCGATGGCCGCTCGGTGTGGCCGCTGCCTGCGGCGCGGGACTATAAACGGCTCAAAGACGGCGATGAGGGCCCTAACACCGGCGGGATGGGGGCCTTTTCCCCAGCCCCTCTGCCCCGGGAGGTGGCCTCGCAGATCCTCACGCACGTGATCTACCCTGCGCTGCAGGCTCTGGCTCAGGAGGGTCGCCCCTACCAAGGCATTCTCTACGCCGGCCTGATGCTCACCCCCGAGGGTCCGAAGCTTCTGGAGTTCAACTGCCGGCTGGGTGACCCGGAAACCCAGGTGGTGCTGCCTCGCTTGGATGGGGATCTGGTGCCAGTCTTGCTGCAAGCGGCCAGGGGTGAGCTGGCCTCCCCTGGGGTGTCGGTGATCCGGCAGGCCGCCGCCTGCGTGGTGGTGGCCAGCCGAGGTTACCCGCAGGCTTCGGAAACGGGTGATCCTATCTCAGGGATTGAAGAGGCCCAAGAGCTGGGTGCTTTGGTCTTTCACGCCGGAACAGCGGTCCGCGACGGCCGGGTGGTGACGGCCGGCGGGCGGGTGCTTTCCTTGGTGGGTACGGGTCCCACCCTGCGGGAAGCGGTGGAGCTTGCCTACCGCGCCGTTTCCCGGGTGGCTTTTGCGGGGATGCAGTTTCGACGAGATGTGGGAAGGGGGTTTTACTGATGGCGAAAGTCATGATCCTTATGGGTTCGGTTTCCGATTGGGAAAGCATGCGGGAGACGGCGCAGGTGCTGGCCACTTTGGGGATTCCCTACGAAGCCCATGTGGCCTCCGCCCACCGCACCCCGGAGCGGGTGCGGCGCCTGGTCACGGAGGGCGAGGCGCAGGGGGTCCAGGTGTTTGTGGCCGCCGCAGGGATGGCGGCCCATCTGGCTGGCTTTGTGGCAGCCCATACCACCAAGCCGGTGATTGGGGTGCCGCTGCCCGGTGGGGTGGCGGATGGCTTGGATGCCCTGCTTTCCACCGCCCAAATGCCGGGGGGAATTCCGGTTGCCGCCGTGGCCGTAGGGAAAGCGGGGGCGCGAAACGCCGCGTGGCTGGCAGCGCAAATCTTAGCGCTGCAGGATGCGCAGTTAGCGCAGAAGATTGTCCAGGAGCGCCAGGCGAACGCCGCCAAGATTGCCGAGGCCGACGGGCAACTGACCCTGGGCAACTAAACCATTTTTCGCCGCGGTTCGTACACTACCCGAAGGGGCAGGAGGGTGCTATATTGAACCCAGACGTAAAGGGTGAGGAAACCATGAAAGATCCGGAGCGCTCCGAAGGAGAAGGCGTCACCACGCGCAGGCTCGTGCGGCCATCTCTGCCGGATGTGGGGGAACGAACGCTGCCTTCGGCCACGTTGCGCCCAGGGGTGGTGTCCCGGCGCCAAGCCCCCCCAGAACAGACCAACGCGGAGAACTATTACTTTGTTAAACAAATGCAGGCGAAGACCCCCATGGTGGTGGTGCTCACGGACGGTACCGAGCTGCGGGGGTGGATTGAGTGGTACGACAAGGACTGCATCAAGTTAAACCGCCACGATGGCCCCAACCTGATGATTTACAAACACTCCATCCGCTACATGTTCAAGGAAGAAGAGCTGCGGTATCACCGCCGGCGTAAGATCAGAGAGTGAGAGGACGCCCCGCCAGCGCCTCAAACAGTTCCAAGGGAGTCAGGAGCCGCCGCTGGCCAAAGCTTTCCACGGGGAAGTGGTGCAGGGCGTGGAGGGCGCGGCGCAGGATGTAGGCAAAGTTGTCCCGCACCTGGCGTGTGGCGGTATCCCGCTGCATGGCGTGGAGCACCTCCAGCTGCTCCACAAGGGCCGCCTCGGGGTTCACGTCCAGAAGAAAGTCGCGAGTTGGCGGGAGCGGGGACGGCATGGGGGCACCTAACAGCAGGCTTTCCAGCTGTTCTGGCCCCAGGCGTGGGGCCACTGGGCTGGTGGCGTCGGGGTTTTGCAGGACGATCGGGAACCGCCGACAGTTGGCCTCGTGGACCTCCGCGGAGTGGATGATCCACCCGAGGTTGTACAGCTTGAGGCGTGCCGACACATGGCCTTGCAGGAAGGTCACAAACGGCACGATGGCTTTCTCGTAGCTTTCCCGCACCCCATCAAAGAGGTTGAGGACGAAGTGCACGTGGAAGGAGGTGACCGTTTCCGCCAGGGCGCGGACCGCCGGCACCTCCCCCAAGGCCAGCAGCAGGTCTTTTAAGAACACATCCAAATTGGGCAGAGCATCGTCATACACGTCCTCCACCCGGTCCAAGAGGGCGTTAATGGTCGCAAGATGCGCCCGTGCCTCGGCGTCTCGCGCCAGCGGCCCCTCCTCCGAGAGCACCAAACGGAGCTTGCGGAAGATCAGAGCCTTCACGATGTCACCGGCGGCGGCAGTGGCAGCGGGATGGTGGGGGGTAAACACGAGGATGCCGGAGTTGGAGTGGGGCAAGAAATCCAGCACCGCTGCATCCAACCCTGCCCGCAGGTCCAGCACCACGAACTTCACCGGCAGCTCGTTGATCGCCCGCATGAGGCGGTAGCGGTGCATTTCCTCAAAGTTGATGAACTCCTCCATGGCGTGTTTGGGCGCCGCCACGAAGGCAAACTGACGGAAGTACCCGTGGGGGTCAAGCTTTTCGGGTAGGGTCGTCAGGCAGGCTTCCAGGGACTCCCCCTTGCGGAAAAAGTGGTACAGGTCCTTGCGCACCGGCGCATCCACGGTGTTGCGCACCGATGAGGTGCCCGTGTCCAGGTCCACCAACACGGTGGGGGCGATCCGGGAAAGGGCGAGGGAAAAGTTCACGGCGAAAGTGCTCTTCCCCACCCCTCCCTTGCCCGAGCTGACGGTGAGGATGCGCTTGGCACTCATGCGCCCTCACCCGAAAGGAGCGCCTCCACGCGGGCGCACACCATGTCCAACGCCACCGTATTGAAGCCGCCTTCGGGGATGATCACATCGGCCCAGCGTTTGGAGGGCTCCACGAACTCCAAGTGCATGGGCCGCACGGTTTCCAGGTACTGGGTGATGACACTTTCCACCGAGCGCCCGCGCTCGGCTATGTCGCGCCGCAGCCTGCGGATCAAGCGCAGGTCAGCGTCGGTGTCCACGAAGATGCGAATGTCAAACTGTTCTCGCAAGCTCTTTTCGGCAAAGATGAGGATTCCCTCCACCAGGATCACCTTGCGCGGCTCCACCCGTCGGGTGTGGGTGGTGCGCACGTGCGCCGTAAAGTCATAGACGGGAATATCAACGCCTCGGCCGCTTTTCAAGTCCGCCAAATGGGCCACCAAAAGATCGGTTTCTAGAGCGTCGGGGTGGTCAAAATTGCAGCGCAACCGCTCAGCCGGGGGAAGGTGGCTCAAATCGCGGTAGTAGCTGTCGTGCTGGATGTAGGCGATGCGGTGGGCACCGATACGGGCCACGATGGCCTCCGCCACCGTGGTTTTCCCCGAACCTGTTCCCCCGGCCACGCCGATGCACACCACCTTGGGGGCAGTGTTCCTGGGCGTGTCCCGTTGCGCTTGCGCCATGGGCAACTACCTTCGCCCTGTGATTGTAAACCGGTTTGCGGGTACCCTGTGCCCATGGGTCGGTGGAAGGCCGTGTGGCTCTTGCTCCTGGTCACCGTGGTCTGGGGAGCAACCTTTCCGGTGGTCAAGGGCGCGTTGAACGTCGCTTCCCTTGGGGTGTTCTTGAGCTTGCGCTTCGCGTTGGCGTTCGTGGTCCTGCTGGTGGCGGCACGGGGGCCGCGCCCTCCCCATTTGGACCTGGCCAGTTTGGGCTGCGGTCTTGCCCTTTTTGCCGGGTATGCCTTGCAAACCGCAGGCCTTTCCCAAACCTTACCTTCCCGTTCGGCTTTCATTACCTCGTTTTCCGTGATCCTGGTGCCGTTGCTGGAATGGCTGGTCAAGGGGAGACCACCCCGAGGGCGAGTATGGGTGGCGGCGGTCCTGGCGCTTGTGGGCCTTTTCCTCCTCTTGCAGCCGGAGCAGGCCCCCTTGACCCTGGGTGATGGGCTCACCTTTGCCTGCGCCGTGGCCTTCGCCGCTCATGTGCTCACCCTGGAGCGGGCTGTGCAAAGGCAACACCCCACGGCGGTGAACACGGTGCAAATGGCCGTGGTCGCGCTCCTCTCGCCCACCCTGATCCTGGCCGAGCCCGCACGGGTCCAGTGGAATCCGGAGCTCATCCTTGCCCTGCTGATCACCGGGATCCTGGCCTCAGCCCTGGCTTTCGGCGCTATGGCGCGGGTGCTGTTGGTGCTGAAAGCAGGGGAGACCGGCGTGGTGCTCGCCTTTGAACCGGTGGCGGCGACCTTGGTATCGGTGGCCCTGGGCTACGAGACGGTCACCTTCCCTGTGGTTGTGGGGGGCCTTTTGGTGGTGACTGGGGTTGCCCTGGTGGCACGGGAAAGCTAAACGCCATCCACCGCTACCAGCGTTTCTTTGTCCACGGTGAGGTAGCGGTTCGCACCCAGGTAGAGGATGGGGGTTGCCACCTCCAGGCGAAGGGTGCCGTCGTCGGCGAACACCCCCTCGCGGGCCACCACCCGTACCACCTCGCCCACGTACAGGGTTTGGTCACCCAGCAGGTGGCGAGCCACCACCTTGCACTCGGCAGCCACATAGGCCTGGGCTAGGAGGGGGGCCGAGATGACCTCGGCCTCCACTAGCTGCAGGCCAAAGGTCTGCACCTTGTCCAGGGTTCTCCCCGAAACGGCCCCCAGCTTGGCCACCCACTCCACCGCTTCCCAGGGCAAAAAGCTTAAGGAAAACTCGCCCGTCTTGGCGATGAGCTCGTGGGAATAGGTGGTGGGGGAGAGGGAAACGCCAAACAGGGGCGGACGGGAAGCTAGGGGCCCCCCCCAGGCCACGGGGACAAAGTTGGCCCGGTTTTTCCCTTGGTCCCACACCCCCACCACGCAGAGGGGGCGCGGGTAGTAAAAGTAGCTGGCGCCAGGTTGCAGGGTCTTGAGGTCCATGTTCGTCGCTCCTCGGTCATGATAAACAAACTCTCTAGGCATTACCCAGGCCCCAGGGCAAAGGCCTGGTCCAAGCGCTTCACGTTCCCCTGGCTGAGGACGAACACGCCTTCGGACGTTAGAAAGACCAAGCTTTCCGGGCCGATGGCCGCCAGGTCAGCGGCAGAACTGGGGAGCTTGAGCAACGGGGTGATACCACCCTGGGGGAACTCCACCGTCACTAGCTGAGCGGGGCACGGGGGACCCTGGGCGACGATGATGCGCCCCCCGTGGGTCACTAGCTGGGTGGAGCAGGCGAGGGATACCGCTGGCCCCACCTCCCCGCTCACATGGGCCAGGCGCAGTGCCTCCCCTTGGCTGACCAGCAGGAGATCGTCCTGCAGCCAGGCAAGCCCCCGTGCTGCCGTAGCCAGGGTTCGTCCCTCAGGAACGCTGACCACGTTCCCCTCGGGCCAGGTGAGGGCGGCCAGCCGTTGCTCGCCAGGTCCGGCCCGGAGCAAGCGAAAGCTCCCCCGCTTCAAGAGCTCCACGCCCCCGCCGCTCAGGGAAACCCGCCAAATGCCCTGGGGATCGGCAAAGTACAGGTCTTCTCCGTGGGTCCCCAGTTGTGGGGACAAGACCCAGGTGGGCCAAAGGAGGAGCAGCTCATCTCTGCCGTCGGCCCGCCAGTACACGGCAAAGTCCGGCGGCTCAGGCTTGACCAGGCAGAAGCCTCGCCCTGCTGTCACGCCTTGCGGGGCCGGCACGGGATAACCCCCAGCGCGACGCCGGGCATGCCAGATCTTTGCGGCATCGGCGGGCATGTCCTCCCCCAGGGCCTGGGATGGAGCCTGGGTCCAGGCCCGCCGCAGCGCCTCGTCCAGGCGCATGGCCTCGCGGTCCTCGGCGGAGGGCTTACGGGGCACCGTCCCCTGCCCTCCCTGAGCCAGCAGGCTGCGGAGCAGCCTCGGCATTGGGGGGAAACGTTTTTGGTTGTCCTGAGCCCAGGCGCGGAGGAGCTGGAGGGGGCGTTGCCGTGCCTCGTCGGGGCGGCCAAAGGTCTCCAACAGGTACGCGGCAGCCTGGGCCAGTTCAGGGTTGGCCCTCCCCGGCTGGGCCAGTTCCCGCAGGCGCGCTCGCCGCAGCCGGTAGGGCTCGTCGGTGGCCAGCACGTCACGGACGAGGCCTTCCAACGCGGGAGCGAGGTGTTTGGGCTCCACCCACTGCCCGAGGGGCAGCAGCTCCGGCGGCGTGTTGGCTAAGGCCAAAGAGCCAAGCCAAGCTAGGCTCTCGGCAAAACGCAACAGGAGCTCGCTGACACCCTCTTCGGGGGGAGCTGGGCGCCGTTGTGCCACAAGCCACGCGGTCGCCACGGTGCGAGCCGCATCACCGGCGCTGGTGGGCTCGCTGGCGGGAAGGTAGAGCAGGGCGGTGTGAGAAACAGCCACGGCCGTGGGTGTGGGCTGCGGGCGGAAGCCCACGAACACCCTCAGCTCGGCAGGCGGGTTACGGGTGATCAGGGGCAACAAGCGTTGCAGGGCCGCCTTCATTTGCTCTTGGTCGGGTGGTGGCACCAAGCCTTGGCCTTCTGTCAGATGGCCCCCAGCCAGCACCAGGCAGGCGGCGAGCTCAGGAACGCGGCTCCTCACGAGGCCGAACTCCTCGGCAGGAACGGGGAGGATCTCAACGCTCACACTGCTGGAGGGCAAGTTTCGTAAGCCCGGCGCGGCGTTGAGATCGGTTGCAGCAACCCAAACCCAAGCTGGAGAGGTAAGAAGGCATGCAAGTACTTGACAAACGTGTTTCATGGTTCGAATAATACAGCTAGAGGTCAACGGAGAAAGGAGGAGCAGCGATGAACAAATCGGAACTTGCACTAAAACTGGCGAAAAAGGTGGGCCTCACGCAGGGCAAAGCTGCGGAAGTGGTGGATGCTATCTTTTCGCCGCAAAAGGGGATCGTGGCGGTGGAGCTGGATGCTGGCCGCAAGGTCACCATCCCTGGCTTTGGCACCTTTTCCACCCGCAAGCGGGCGGCCCGCCAGGGGCGCAACCCGGCCACCGGCCAGGCCATCACCATTCCCGCCCGTCATTACGTGGCTTTTAAGCCCGGGAAGACGTTGAAGGAGAAGTTGGCGAAGTAATTTCTGGCAGAGGAGGAACCATGAACAAATCCGAATTGGTGGCCAAGCTGGCGAAAAAAACGGGACTGACCCAGGCGAAGGCAGCCGAGGCAGTGGATGCCATCTTCAATCCAGCTAAAGGGATCTTGGTGGGCGAGCTGACGTCAGGGAAGAAGGTGACGTTGCCGGGGTTCGGCAGCTTTTTCGTGCGCAAGCGGGCGGCGCGCAAGGGGCGCAACCCCGCCACCGGCAAGGAGATCCACATCCCGGCGCGGAAGTATCCAGCCTTCAAGGTGGGGAAGACGCTGAAGGAAAAGGTTTCTAAGTAGCGCTCCACGGGGTGAGTCCCCGCCCCGAATTTCTTGCCCAGGCCGAGGGAGGGTGATTCCCTCATTGGCCTTGGGGGGTCAGGAAACAACTGCCTAAGCAGGTGGGACACGCGGCCGCGTGTCCTTTTTCCTTTGTCCGGCGCTTGCGCTTGCCTCCTTTCTGCTCAGGGCAGCTGTGGCAGCCAGACGCCCCTTCTTCGCCACCCACCACAACATCTAGAGGTGCTCTTGTTCTTGCCCTACAACATCTTGCGTTGAGCCCTTGACAAGCCCTTTCGCCTCCACCCATACTAGGCCCGCCAAAGGAGGAAAGACGATGGCCGTGGAACGCAATGCACTTCCCTCCCCTGTTCACCCCTCAATCCAACCCCGAGGGCTTACGTTGGACCGTTTCTTCACCACTCCGAACCACCACCCCTTTGATCTGGTGCGGTGGGAGCGGCGAACAGCTCGGATCACCGGCGCCGACGGACGGGTGGTCTTTGAACAGGAAGGGGTGGAGGTGCCCGAGTTTTGGTCGCAAACCGCCACCAACATCGTGGCGCAAAAGTACTTCCATGGCCGTCTTGGGACCCCTGAGCGTGAGTTTTCCGTGCGCCAGCTCATTGGGCGGGTGGTGGAAACGCTCACCGCCTGGGGAACCGAAGGTGGCTACTTCGCCGACCAGGACTCGGCGGAAGCCTTTGCCGCAGAGCTTACCCACCTCTTGCTGCACCAGATGGCGTCCTTCAACTCGCCGGTGTGGTTCAACCTGGGTGTGGAGCCTCACCCCCAATGTTCGGCTTGCTTCATCAACTCGCTGCAGGATTCCATGGAGTCCATCTTGGACTTGGCCAAGATTGAAGGGATGCTTTTCAAGTACGGATCTGGGACCGGCACCAACTTTTCCGTGTTGCGCTCCTCGCGCGAGCCCTTGGCCGGAGGGGGTGTGGCCTCGGGCCCTGTTTCCTTTATGCGGGGGTTTGACGCCTTTGCCGGGGTGATCAAGAGCGGCGGCAAGACCCGGCGGGCGGCCAAGATGGTCATCCTCAACGTGGACCACCCGGACATTGTGGCCTTCATCAAGTGCAAGGCAGAAGAGGAGAAGAAGGCCCACGCCCTCATTGCGGCCGGTTACCACGCTGGCTTTGAGGTGGAGGGAGGGGCCTACGACTCGGTGCAGTACCAAAACGCCAACCATTCCGTGCGCGTGACCGACGAGTTCATGCGCGCGGTGGAAGAGGATGGGTGGTGGGAGACGCGGGCGGTCACCACAGGGGAAGTGATGGGTCGTTACCGCGCGCGGGAGCTCATGCGCATGATGGCCGAGGCGGCTTGGGTCTGCGGGGACCCCGGTATTCAGTACGACACCACCATCAACCGGTGGCACACCTGTAAGACCTCGGGTCGCATCAACGCTTCAAACCCCTGCAGTGAGTACATGTTCCTTGACGACACGGCATGCAACTTGGCCTCCCTCAACCTGCTGAAGTTCGTGGACGAGGAGGGCGCCTTCCAAGTGGAAGCCTTCCGCCGGGCCGTGGACACCATGATCCTCGCCCAGGAGATCATCGTGGATTTTGCCCACTACCCCACGGCGAAGATTGCCGCTAACTCCCATGAGTTCCGAACCTTGGGTTTGGGGTACGCCAATTTGGGGGCGCTGCTCATGGCGGCGGGACTGCCCTATGACTCCGCGGAGGGGCGAGCCTTGGCCGCCGCCATTACCGCCCTGATGACCGGCGAGGCTTACCTCCACTCGGCGCGCATGGCCCAGGCCATGGGACCGTTCCCCGGTTTTCCCCTCAACCGTGAGCCGATGCTGGAGGTGATCGCCATGCACCGCGATGCGGCTCACCGCCTCCCCGTGCGGGGGATTCCCGCAGACCTGCGGGAAGCGGCAGTGCGGGCCTGGGACGAGGCCTTGGCCCTGGGTGAGCGGGTGGGTTATCGCAACGCCCAGGTCACCGTGCTGGCGCCCACCGGCACCATTGGCTTCATGATGGATTGCGACACCACGGGGGTGGAGCCCGATTTGGCCCTGGTGAAGGTCAAGCGGTTGGTGGGCGGCGGAACCATGCGCATCGTCAACAATACGGTGCCGAAGGCGTTGCGGCGGTTGGGTTATTCCGACCAGGAGCGGGAGGCCATCCTCGCCCACATCGAGAAAACCGGAAGCGCGGAAGGGGCCCCACACCTAAAGGAAGAACACCTGCCCGTGTTTGACTGTGCCTTCAAGGCGGTGGGAGGGACCCGCTTCATCACCCCCATGGGCCATCTGCGCATGATGGCAGCGGTGCAGCCGTTCATTTCCGGTGCCATTTCCAAGACGGTCAACGTGCCCGAGGAGACCACGCCGGAGGAGATTGAACGCCTGTACATGGAAGGCTGGAAGTTGGGTCTGAAGGCGGTGGCCGTGTACCGCGACAACTGCAAGGGTTCCCAGCCTTTGGCTGCCGGCGGGAAGACCCAGAGCAAGCTCACCGGCGAGCCAGAGTTCCGGCCGGTGCGACGCAAGCTCCCCGATGAGCGGGTGGCCATCACCCACAAGTTCTCCGTGGAAGGACAGGAGGGGTATGTGACGGTGGGCCTGTACGAGGACGGAACCCCGGGGGAGCTCTTCATCACCATGGCTAAGGAAGGCTCCACCCTGTCCGGGGTGATGGATGCCTTTGCCACTGCCATTTCCCTCACCCTGCAGTACGGGGTCCCCTTGGAGTTCTTAGTGAACAAGTTCTCCCACGTGCGCTTTGAGCCCTCCGGTTGGACCAACAACCCCCAGATTCCCTACGCCAAATCCATCATTGACTACATTTTCCGCTGGTTGGCGAGCAAGTTCTTGTCGCCGGAGCAGCAGGCAGCGGTGGGCGTGCAGCCGTTGCAGGGAGCGGAGCAGAAACCTGTGCTTCCCAACCTCCCCGCCCAGCCCCGGCTGTTTGCTACCGGTGGCGAGAACGGGGGCCAGCTGTTCATCAATCAAGCCGACGCACCCCCGTGCCCTTCTTGCGGTATGGTGATGGTGCGAAACGGTGCTTGTTATAAGTGCCTGAACTGCGGTACGGTCCACGGCTGTTCGTAGGCACAACGTCTGCCCCCTGGCGAGGATGGGGAAAGGCAGGGCAATCCTGCGGCAGACCTCAGGAGCCTGCCGCGGTGGTCAAGCCCGCTTGGCCTAGCACCCGAAAACTTGAGGAGCGAAGCCTTGGGGTGGCCCTCCCACCTCCACGGGGGCTAGCCCCAGGGTGGCGGGACAGGTGAGCGAGCAAGGTGGGAGCACAGGGTCGTGCACACCACCGCCCGCTGAAGTGCCAAAGGAGGGCAGACTTACTTACCCAGGATGCCGGCCTTGAGTTCCTCCGAAGGGGGTTTCGGTCCCAGCCACACCGCCAGGAGGGCGTCGGCAAACTCCTTACCGGCGATGGTTCCCACCTCCTGACCGGCGAAGCTCACGCTGGTCCCTTTTCCTGGCAGGTAGGTCATCATCACCTGCTCGCCCTCTTTCACGTCCCGCCAGAAACTCAGAAAACGCTGGAACTCCGACGCCAGCTTGCTCTGGGCAGTGGGGGCGTTAGCTGACAGTCCCTCCTGCCAAGCTTCCACCAGGCGGTCCTTCCCAACGTCGCGCAAGAAGTGCATGACCATGCGCCGTGGCGCATCGGCGGCCAGGATCGCCGCCGGGTCGCTGCTCTTCTGGGCGAGGTACAACGCACCCACGTACACTTTGAACACCGCCTTCTTGCGTAGGCCCATACCGTTGAGGACCAGGGTGGTATCCCCCACCACCGCCCGGTCGGGAAGGGTGACCCCCGCCAGCTCACCTGCACTGCCCGCGGCAGCCGCAAAAGCCAACATTGCTACAGCCGTTGCCAGGTTCTTCATCTGCACCTCCCCCACACGTTGGTACCCGTAAGGCTAACCCAAAAACCTCCTGCTTGGCAAATTCCCCCGAAAGATTCTAGGGCTTCCTTTGAAGTTCTTCCAGGATTTGCCGCAGCAAGAGGACTTCTTCGCTGGGCGGTGCAGGCGGGGTGGGGGCCTCGTTGGCGTTCTTGAGGCGCTCCTGAATCCTCTCCATGGGCACCACCACTAGGAAATAGATGGCAGTTGCCACGATGAGCAGGTTCACCACGGCATTGACAAATCGTCCCAGGGCGATAGGTCCCAGGGCGAGGCTTGAGAAATCAGGTGCCCCACCGAGAGCACCCAGGGCAGGCGTCAACACATCGCCAACGAACGAGTTCACCACCTGCCCAAAGGCACCGCCCATGATCACCGCCACACCCAGTTCCACCACGTTGCCACGCAGGACAAAGTTTTTAAAACCCTTAAACATCGCGTCCTCCTTTTTGCGGTTGATTGGCGCTCCCTTAGATTTGCGGCAAAATGAGCTCGGTGCGCCGATTGCGGGCTCGCCCTTCCGTTGTGGTGTTGTCGGTCTCCGCGTAATCGGGGCCCAAGCCAAGAACGGTCATGTTGGCTCTCGGCACGCCTTGGGCGGCGAGAAAATCCCGCACCGCCGTGGCCCGCTGCAGGGAAAGCTGCAGGTTGTGCTGGTAACCACCGGAAGAATCGGCGTGGCCGCACACAAAAAACTTAAGCTGGGGGAAGTGAGTGCGCAGGAGCTGCGCCTGCACCTGCAGCATTTCCGCAAATTCCGGTTTGATCTCGCTGCGATCCACGTCAAAGGTGGTTTTTGCCGAAAAGTCAAACACCAAGACCCGTGCCAGCCCAAGCCGCTGCATGAGGGGCGTGGGGTTCCCGAAGTAATAGCGCACCACCACCTCTCGCGAGCCCAACCACCGGACGCGGGTTTCACGGGGCTTTTCATCCCCCAGGGTGGCCACCAGGTCCAGGATCTCCTCCCACTGTGCCACGTTGATGGTCCGCGGCGATGAACCCAGGGGTTGCCCGCGCAGGAACAGCTGCGCCCCCGGAGGTTCGCTTTCCAGGAGCACGGTGAAAGCCGGTGGGTGGGCCGCTGCCCGCGGGGGTGGGGTGGAGGTGCAACCCCAAAGCCAAAGTAAAGCTGCCGACAAAACAAGGTAGGCGTACACGGTCAATCCTCCTTTTGCAGGGTTGCTTCGGGGGAAGCTCGGAAAAACTCACGGCGGTGGCCAGGCTTGCCTCCACAGGCTCACCGGCAGCGTTGCGCGCCGGTGTTCAGGACACCTCCCGTAAGAGGGCCTCCGCCTTTGCCAGGCACGCTGGGGGAGCTGGCTGGAGCGGACGCGCCGCCAGCAACCTGCCGTCGCCCCCGATCCGCAGGATGAGACTCACGTTAATGCCAGCACAACCTGGCACCTCGGGCAACTCGGTGGCGATCAGCAACTGCCGATCAGGTCGCGGC
>JANXCP010000170.1 GCA_025060245.1 Thermoanaerobaculum sp.
ACCAAGCTCAGTACCGCCAGGGGAATCCCCACCCCCCAAACCACCGTGCGCCACAACTGCGGGTCCTGGTGCTTTTGCCGGCGAAGGAACTGCCAAACCCCCACGCCCAAAGGGAAGGTGGCCACAGCCAAGGCGGCGAGGTAAAAGGGTGGGCCCAGGAGCACCCCTAAAGGTCCAGCCACACCGTGGCTTTCCAGCGGTTGCAGGGTCCGCTGCCACAGGTGTCGCGCCACCGCCTTGCGGGCAAACTCCCACTGGGTGGCCTCATTGACCGCCCAAAACCAAGGTCCCGCCACTGCCAGCGTCACCAGCGGCCCCCACCACGGCGTCACCCGCCGCCACCCCGGCCCATCCCGGCCCAGGTACCCGGCCAAAGCGGGGGCCACAAAAAGCGGGGTGACCGGCCCCTTGGCCAGCAGCCCGAAGCCCAAGAGGGCCCACCCTGCCGCCACCCAACCCGGGCTTTTCCCCTGCGCTCCTTTGAGTAACGCCAGGAGGCAGGCGGTGGTGAGCGCCCCCACCAGGGCGTCGGGGGTGGCAAACAGCCCTGCCAGGGCAATCCCCGGCAGCACCAGGAGCCGCTGCTGCCCCACCAGCTCTCGGGCCAGCAGCAAGGAAAGCCACAGCCAGGCCCAGGCGGCGACCAGCGACGGCAGGCGAAAGCCCAACTCCCGCTCCCCCACAAGACCCGTGGCTACCCACTGCAACCAATAGATGAGAATGGGTTTGTCGGGCCGCAGTTGGGCAAAGTTTCGCGGCACCAACAGGTCACCGGTTTGCCGCATCTCCCGCACCGCCTGGGCGTAGCGCGGTTCATCCCGGTCCACCAGGGGCGCCAGAGCAGCCGCTCCGACCAGCACCCCTGCGGCCGTCAGATGACACCAGCGTGCGAGCGCTTTCATTGATCTTGTGCCGTGAGCTAGTAGAGCTCAATCCTGCCACTGGTGGTGTTCACCCAGAGCTTGGGACCTTCCCCGGACAAGAGCAACTTTCCCCCTCCCCCCGGGGTCTGTCCGGGGTAAGCCGAGCGGATCTCCCCCCGCACGGAGGAGACTTCACCGCCGGGTTTGCTCGACGGCGGCAAGGTGAGCCGCACCTTTCCCGAGGTGGTGGTGATCCTCACCTCGCTCTCCGAAGGCAGGGCATCAAAGGTCAGCTGCACATCTCCGGAGGTGGTGGCCACCCCCACCGACCCCAGGAGTCCGGTCATGCGCAGCTCACCGGAGGAGCTGTCGGCCCGCACCAGCTTGGCCCCTCCGGTCACCTCCACATCGCCGGAGGAGGTGCGCACGAACAGCGATTCCACCGGCCGGGAAAAGCGCAGGCGGATATCCCCAGAGGTGGACCGGGCTTCCACCTCCGGGGCAAAGCCCACAAACTCCACATCCCCGCTGGCCGAATACAGCCGTAGGGGCTTTGCCCGGGCCAGCTCCCCTTCCAGTTGGAGATTGCCGCTTTGCGCGGAAAGGTCAAGCTGCACGTAGGGAGGCAGGATCACCTGCATGCGGGCACGGGTGACCACGAGGCCCTTAAGGAACGGCGCTTGGGTCGGTTGGACCGTGATGGTAAAGGCCTCGGCGGTTTCGCTGAACTGCGGGCGGTGGGCGGCCATCCACGCTTCCACCGACTTTTCTTTGAAACCGGCGCAGGCCAGCTCCACCTCCACCCGCACCTCGTCAATGGCCGAGACCCGCACCGCCACATCCAAGGAACCTCCCTCCACCCGGACCTTCATGCCTTCCCTGGCCGCTGCCTGTTTGACGATGGTTTCCTTGCGCTCGGCGGCTTGCACGCTGGTGCACGCCACCAGCACCCACAGCCAAAGCCAACCTCGTTGCATAGGCGCCTCCTGCCAGGATGCTAGCAGACCCGGCCGCAAGCCCGATGGGAAGCTCTGGCCGCAAGGAGGACTCTTTTAACAGGGACGGGAAAGAGGGAGGGAAGTAGGCCGAAACGGATGGGGGTGTTAAAAGGTCTGGCTACGGCGATTGCCGTGGCGGTGGTGTTGCTGGCTGCCGCCATGCCTGCTTCGGCCCTCCCTTGTTCGGAGCAGCTGGAAAACGATCTTGAGTACTGTTACTTTCGTTACGATTGGTTGATGGGGCAGTTTTGCTACGCCGAAGCTTACGTCGGGTACCCGGCGTGCCTCGCCCAGTACAATAACGCCATAGCAGGGCTTTGACGATGGTGTTGCCCCGCCTTTTTGGGCTTGTGCTCGCGGGCACCGCCCTGGCGGCGCCCCCGCCTCCGGTTCCGCTTTGCCCCCTTTGGCCCAACCGATCGCTTGTAGGACCGCCGTCTGCAGCGCGGGTTCCCTCTTCCTGCTCACCCGGCAAGGTGAGCTGGTACAGCGGGATTTACCCAGCGGCGCGGTGCGCACCCTACCCACCGCCGAGCCGTTGGGCCACCTAGCCCCTGCTCCGCAAGGGGAGCTGTGGGCGCGTTCTGGTGCCCAATTCGGTACCTATACCGGCTCAGCCCGCAGGGGGAGGTGAAGGCGCGCCACCGGCTTCCCCAGTTTGCCCAGGCCTTAGCCGCGGACGGTGAGGAGCTGTTCTTCGCCCCCATGGTCCTGAGCAGGGGAGAAACCCTCCTTTGGCGCGGGTTCCCGGCTGCTTCAAGCCCTGGACCTTGTCCACCAGGCCCGTGGAGCACCTCCCGCCACCGTTTTTCGGTGCGGCCCACCTCCTCCTGCTGGCGGTGTACCAGGGACGGGCAGCGGTGGTCTTCCACTTGGGCCCGGCGGAGCTTTACCTGGTAAGCCCGAGTGCGGTCCAGC